>NZ_JAUOSH010000008.1:0-153058 GCF_030548765.1 Shewanella sp. 3_MG-2023
ATTCGAACCCTCGATGGGAGTTAAAGCCCATACTCCCTTAGCAGGGGAGCGCCTTCGGCCACTCGGCCACCTCTCCGTTTCTTGGCGCACATATTACTGTTTGCCGAAAATAAGTCAAACCTTTTTCAGCATCTTATATTCATTTGAACTGTTTTTGAGCACATTGATGAGTTAAGCCACAATTATCATCAATTCATTTAAAAAAATTTGTATTTTTTTTAGCAAACAATCTTAAATAGTCTAAAAACAATAAAGCCAGCTTTCGCTGGCTTTATTGGTAAATCGCAAACAATGTCTGATATATCAGAAATTGCCACCATCTTCTGGTGTAACGTTGCCAGATTTTTCAGACTGGATACGTTGATAAATTTCTTCGCGATGAACTGATACTTCTTTAGGTGCATTCACACCGATACGTACTTGGTTACCTTTTACACCTAGTACAGTAACAGTCACTTCATCACCTATCATTAATGTTTCGCCAACACGGCGAGTCAAAATCAGCATTCGATTGCTCCTTTAGTCCAATCAGCATACACCAGCTTCTATCCGTAATATGCGCGTTTAATAATGTTAGCTTAATACAAATCATTAGTGACGACACTAAATCAATAAAACTTTTAAGCTTTTTACCCCAAAAAAAAGAAAAAACGTATTCCTGCGGCCTGATTATTTCAAGTTGATAACATTTAAAGGCTATTCTTTAAACAAAAGCAAAACAGGTAATTTAATAAATTGCTGCTTATGCGTACAAAAAAAGCATAAAAGTTGCTTCAATTTAGAATTATAGTAGCTTGAGTCAAAAAAGCGTAAAAAATGATACCTAAGAATGCTTTATAAGCTTGCCGAACCACTATCTCAAAGCTCAACCTAATACTCAAGCCATAAAATGCCGTAAACACCTTATGGCTTAAGTTGTCAGTTAGCCTAAACGTTCGCTGAGCCATGGTTGAACTAAGGCTAATGCTGCATCTAAGTTCTCTGGTTGTGTTCCGCCAGCTTGGGCCATATCAGGGCGCCCACCACCTTTACCGCCAACCTGCTGTGCTACCATAGCCACAAGTTCACCAGCTTTAACCTTACCGACAAGATCTTTGCTCACACCAGCAATCAAGTTAACCTTTGCATCGCCAGCAATACCGAGCACGATAATTGATGACGGTAACTTTTGCTTCAGCTCATCTTGCAAGCCTCGTAAAGATTTAGGGTCCACACCTTCAAGCTTTTTAACTAATACCTTGATGCCGTTCATCTCAACAGCTTCACCAGCAATATCGGCACTGGCTGCTGCAGCTAACTTATCTTTTAGCTGCGACATTTCTTTCTCAAGGGATTTTACTTTATCAAGCTGTGCTTTTAATTTCGCTACAACAGAGGCTGAATCTGACTTAAGCAAACTTGCCGCTTGTTCAAGTTGAGATTGCTGCTCAGCAACATAAGCCATTGCTGCGGCACCCGTTACCGCTTCAATACGGCGAATACCTGCTGCAATACCACCTTCTGAAGTGATTTTGAATAAACCAATATCACCAGTACGGCCAACATGAGTACCACCACAAAGCTCGATAGAGAAGTCACCCATGGTAACCACACGCACTTCGCTGTCATACTTTTCGCCAAACAACGCCATTGCGCCCTGCTCTTTGGCTTCATCAATCCCCATAACCGCAGTTTTTAATTCATGGTTACGACGAATTTGAGTATTAACCATGTCTTCAACTTGCTTAAGTTCTGCTGCGGTGACCGCTTCAAAGTGAGCAAAGTCAAAACGTAAACGCTCAGGGTTAACTAATGACCCTTTTTGATTTACATGGCTACCCAGTACATTACGTAGTGCTGCATGTAATAAATGGGTCACTGAATGGTTAAGCTGAGTACGATGACGAAGTTTTTTATCGACTTCAGCGCTAACGCTATCACCAACATTTAAAACACCAGCAACTAACTTGCCTTGATGACCGAAAGCTTGACCAAAAATTTGAGTATCGGTCACAGCAAAATTAGCATCATTAACTGTTAAATGGCCTTTGTCGCCAACTTGACCGCCAGACTCAGCGTAAAACGGCGTATTATCTAATACAATGACCGCTTCTTGATCTGCCGTTAATGAATCAACTGCATTACCTTCTACATATATAGCTGTAATTTTACCTTGACCATTTAGCTCGCTATAACCGCAAAACTCGGTTTCACCTTCAATTTTAAGGCCTGCATTGTAATCAGTGCCAAAATTGCCAGCCGCTTGTGCTCGGCTGCGCTGCTCAGCCATTGCCGCTTCAAATCCTGCTTCATCAACGGTGATATCACGCTCACGACATACATCCGCGGTTAAGTCGACAGGGAAGCCATAGGTGTCATAAAGTTTAAATGCTGTTTCACCATCTAAAATATTAGCTTCAAGTGCATTAAGGGCTGCATCTAAAATACCTAGGCCACGCTCTAGCGTTCTAGCAAACTGCTCTTCTTCGGCTTTTAAAGACTTTTCAACAATTGCTTTAGCATCAACAAGGCCTTTAGCTGCATCGCCCATCACTTCAATTAATGTTGGCACTAATTTGTAGAAGAAGGTATCTGTCGCGCCAAGCTTGTTACCATGACGCACTGCGCGGCGAATAATACGGCGTAGTACATAGCCGCGGCCTTCATTTGACGGCATTACACCGTCAGCAATTAAAAATGCACAAGAGCGAATATGATCGGCAATAACCCGTAAAGATTTATTTTCTAAATCTTGGACACCAATGATTTCAGCCGTTTTAGCAATAAGCTGTTTGAAAATATCGATTTCATAGTTTGAATGTACGCCTTGCATAATCGCAGCAATACGCTCAATACCCATACCAGTATCAACAGAAGGTTTTGGTAATGGCTTCATTTCGCCGTCAGCTTGACGGTTGTATTGCATGAATACGATATTCCAGATTTCAATGAAACGATCGCCATCTTCTTCTGGAGTACCAGGGCGACCGCCCCAGATATGCTCGCCATGATCATAAAATATTTCAGAACATGGGCCACAAGGACCTGTGTCACCCATTTGCCAGAAGTTATCAGACGCATAAGGTGCACCTTTATTATCACCAATGCGGATAATATTTTCAGGGGCGACACCAATTTTGTTAGTCCAGATATCAAACGCTTCATCATCAGTTTCATAGATGGTGACGCATAAACGCTCGGTTGGAAGCTTTAATGTTTCAGTTAAAAAGCGCCATGCATAGCTAATGGCTTCTTCTTTGAAGTAATCACCAAAACTGAAGTTACCTAACATTTCAAAGAAGGTATGGTGACGAGCGGTGTAACCTACATTATCAAGGTCGTTATGTTTACCACCAGCACGTACACAGCGTTGCGATGTTGTCGCTCGGGTATAGCTACGCTTTTCTTGACCTAAAAAACAGTCTTTAAACTGATTCATACCGGCATTGGTGAATAGTAAAGTTGGGTCATTGTGAGGTACTAAAGAGCTACTATCGACAACTTGATGTTCGTTGTGACGAAAAAACTCTAGGAAAGCACTTCTTAGTTCTGCGGTAGTTTGAAACATGAAATCGCCCTAAAATGGATAAATCGTATTTATCAGGAAGCTGTTAGTCAGCGCTAAATTGCCAACATTATATACTTAAACAAACTATAGGTGCGACATTCTAGGGCAATAGATTGGCTATTTTAGGCTGGAATTTAACGATTTTGATCATCGAATATTTGATTGATTGTGCAATATAGCCATATTTATGGGTAATCAAAAAATTACCGCAACTAAAACAGCTAACAAAACGGCTAACAAGAGTGGCTATAATGCTAATTGATAGGCGCTGTTAAGCTTCATTAGCGTAACAGCAAAATATAGCCTCTGACAGATATGAGTTACATACTGAGCAAAATTGGATAAAAAAAAGCGGCGAGCATATAGCTCACCGCGATTTAATAATTCTAACTACTAATACCTAGCAAAGGCTTAAAACACTTCACCGGTTTCTAAATCGATGTTTTCATCGGGTTTAGCAGGGGCGGCATCTTTTTCTTTATCTTTACTAAGCAATAATTCACGTAATGCAGTTTCGATCTCTTCAGCCGCAGCAGGGTTTTCAATTAGGTACTTACCGGCATTTGCACGGCCTTGACCAATCTTGCCGCCTTTGTAGCTATACCAAGCACCAGCTTTTTCAACAAGCTTATGCGCCACACCTAAATCAACTAGCTCACCAGTACGGTTAATACCCTTACCGTACAAGATTTGGAATTCAGCTTGCCTAAATGGCGCTGCAATTTTGTTTTTAACCACTTTAACTCGGGTTTCGTTACCAACCACCTGATCGCCATCTTTGATTGCACCTGTACGGCGAATATCCAAACGCACTGAGGCGTAAAACTTAAGTGCATTACCACCTGTTGTAGTTTCTGGGTTACCGAACATCACACCAATTTTCATACGAATTTGGTTAATGAAAATCAATAGCGTGTTTGATTGCTTAAGGTTACCAGCAAGTTTACGCATTGCTTGGCTCATCATACGAGCAGCAAGGCCCATGTGTGAGTCACCAATTTCACCTTCAATTTCAGCTTTTGGTGTTAATGCCGCCACTGAATCGACAATGATCACATCAACGGCGCCTGAGCGAGTTAAGGCATCACAAATCTCTAGTGCTTGTTCACCCGTATCTGGTTGCGAACAAAGTAGGTTATCAATATCAACACCAAGGTTTTTAGCATAGATAGGATCAAGAGCATGCTCAGCATCGATAAACGCGCAGGTTTTACCTTGACGCTGTGCTGCTGCAATCACTTCTAAGGTTAAGGTTGTTTTACCTGATGACTCAGGACCGTAGATTTCTACGATTCGCCCCATAGGTAAACCACCAGCACCCAAGGCAACATCCAATGAAAGTGAGCCAGTAGAAATGGTTTCAACATCCATTGTGCGGTCTGCGCCCAACTTCATGATTGAACCTTTACCAAATTGCTTCTCAATTTGACCTAACACGGCATTCAGTGCTTTCTCTTTATTTGGATCTGCTTTCATTGTGATTATCCCTCTAAGCGAACTCATCTCATTGGCGAGATTGATAACGAATAAATTTGTCTGTTTCTTAATATGAGCTCAGTATACTGTATAATCATACAGTATCAATAGTTACTCAAAAAAAAATTGCAAAACCACTAATAAACAAGGTTTTTCAATATCAATATCAATACCTTATAAGTAAAAATATAATTAAAACTTCTACACCACTGTATATAAAGACTACTGTATACAGTGGTTTCAATATGTTAACCATCTGACAAATAAGCCAATAGTTATACTCTTTCAACTCGATAATAGCAGTTCAGAACCGCGCTAAATGAGTAACTCTATTGGGATTCAAATCAATTATTGCTAAGATGAGCGCCGATTAGTATTGGTCTTTTTTCCGATCCCCAAGCCATATTTAGAGCAACAAATTAATGACAGCAATTGAAAATCCAAATTTAGAAAAGCACACTCCGATGATGCGCCAATATTTGACGCTTAAAGCGCAGCATCCCGATATGTTGTTGTTTTATCGTATGGGAGATTTTTATGAATTATTTTATGAAGATGCCAAACTTGCTTCTGAATTTTTAGGAATTTCGTTGACCGCTAGAGGCAAAAGTGGTGGTAATGCCATCCCTATGGCAGGTATTCCCTACCACTCTGTTGAAGGCTATTTGGCTAAATTAGTCCAAATTGGTCAATCAGCAGCTATTTGTGAACAAATTGGCGATCCTGCTACAAGTAAAGGTCCGGTTGAGCGCAAAGTTGTCCGTATAGTAACGCCTGGCACCTTAACTGATGAAGCCTTACTGCAAGAGCGTCAAGACAATCTGTTAGCTGCGGTTTATCAAGGTAAAAATGGTTTCGGCTACTCAACTTTAGATGTGTCATCAGGGCGTTTCGTGGTAGTCGAATTAGAAAACGCTGAGACATTAGAAGCTGAATTACAACGCACCAGCCCTGCAGAGCTACTTTACAGCGAAGACTTAGTCGATGTGCATTTAATTGAAAACATTAAAGGTATTCGTCGCCGCCCAGAATGGGAATTTGATTACGATACCAGCATACAGCTATTGCTGGAGCAATTTGGCACGAAAGATTTACATGGCTTTGGCATTACAGATGCTCGCTTATCACTGCAAGCTGCTGGCTGCTTAATGCAATATGTCAAAGACACCCAAAAGACAGCTTTGCCGCACATCAATAGCATTACCCTTTTTAATCAAGCTGATACTATCATTTTAGATGCTGCGACCAGACGCAACCTTGAATTAACTTTGAACCTGTCGGGCCAGCGTGACAATACACTTGCTTGGGTGCTAGATAAGACGGCAACACCTATGGGCAGTCGAATGCTGCAACGCTGGATCCACCAACCATTAAGAAACCAGCAGCATATTCATCAGCGCCAACAAGCGGTTGCCGAGCTAATTGATAGCGGTTTGTATGCCGACTTACACCAACAACTGAAAGCTTTAGGTGATATCGAGCGCATTATGGCAAGGCTTGCCATAAGAAGTGCACGACCACGTGATTTTGCCCGTTTACGCCAAGCATTAGAATTGCTGCCTGAAATCCAGCAAACCTTAAGCCATTGTCAGCAAGATGAACTGAAGACTCTGGCGCGAAAACTAGGAGAATTCCCTGAGCAGCAACAGCTTTTAGCCTCAGCGATTGTTGATAATCCACCCATGCTTATTCGTGATGGTGGAGTCATTAAAACTGGCTATAACGCCGAGCTTGATGAGTGGCGCGGTTTAAGTGAAGGCGCTAATGACTATTTAGTGCAAATGGAGCTGCGAGAAAAAGAGCAAACAGGCATTAATTCCCTTAAAGTCGGCTATAACCGTGTGCACGGTTATTATATTGAAGTCAGCCGCCTACAATCTGATCAAGTGCCGTTAAGCTATCAACGCCGTCAAACCTTAAAAAATACTGAACGTTATATCACCCCAGAACTTAAAGAGTACGAAGAAAAAGTACTTTCAAGTCAGGGCAAGGCGTTGGCCATTGAGAAAAAACTATGGGAAGAACTGTTTGATTTATTACTACCGAAACTACATGAGTTACAGCTATTTGCTCAGTCCGCAGCAGAGTTGGATGTATTAAGTAATTTCGCCGAACGAGCTGAAACCCTTGGCTATAATTGCCCGCAAATCACTCACGAGATTGGTATTCATATTGAAGCTGGTCGCCATCCGGTAGTAGAGCTAGTCAGCCAAAGTCCATTCATTGCCAACCCGGTGCAATTAGCACCTTCAAGAAGAATGCTAGTGGTTACTGGCCCTAATATGGGCGGTAAATCGACTTACATGCGCCAAGTGGCATTAATCACCTTAATGGCACATATCGGCAGCTTTGTTCCGGCACAAAAAGCAGTGATAGGTCCAATAGATAGAATATTTACCCGTATTGGTGCTTCCGATGATTTAGCATCAGGGCGCTCAACCTTCATGGTAGAAATGACTGAAACCGCCAATATTTTACATAACGCAACGGCCAAAAGTTTAGTGTTAATGGATGAAATTGGCCGCGGCACCTCAACCTATGATGGTTTATCTTTAGCCTGGTCAGCGGCAGAATACTTAGCCGAAAAAGTGGCGGCATTAACGCTATTTGCCACCCATTACTTTGAACTGACTCAATTGCCGGAACAGATCCCATCAGCAGCGAATGTGCACTTAGATGCTATCGAACATGGTGACACTATTGCCTTTATGCATGCAGTGCAAGATGGCGCGGCAAGTAAGAGCTATGGTTTACAGGTGGCCTCTTTAGCGGGTGTTCCAGCCCATGTGATCAAAGCGGCTAAACAAAAACTGCATATGCTAGAAAGTAGAGATTTGGCCAATAGCCAGCAAATGCCAATTCAAGAAGCATTAAATTTATCTATCCCTGAAGCTGAAGCGAATGCTGCGACTGAAAAACTCAGTCAAATCAATCCTGATGATTACAGCCCTAAACAAGCACTTGATATGCTTTATGAACTAAAAAGGCTATCAAACTTGTAAGTGATGAGCGCAATTGTGCTCAGTGTAACATCTGAATGGGCTGTTTATCACAGCCCATTCACTACAATTTAACTAACACTTAGAACCTAAAGTCAATCCTGATGATTACTGCTCTAAACAAGCAATTGATATGCTTTATGAACTAAAAAGGCTATCAAACTTGTAAATGATGAGCGCAATTGTGCTCAGTGTAAAATCTGAATGGGCTGTTTATCACGGCCCATTCATTACAATAATTAGTCCCCTTAACTAACACTTAGAACCTAAAGTCAATCCTGATGATTACTGCTCTAAACAAGCAATTGATATGCTTTATGGACTAAAAAGGCTATCAAACTTGTAAATGATGAGCGCAATTGTGCTCAGTGTAAAATCTGAATGGGCTATTTAAAACGGCTCATTCATTACAATTATAATGATTAAGTACTCATAACTAATACTTAGAACCTAGCTTCATTAACTATCATAATGCTCAGGCTCTATAAAAGTGAGTAAAAAAAAGCCAACAAAAAAGGACAACTCGTGTCCTCAAAGGTAAATAACCCTAAGCGTAAATTAATCGCTTAAAAGGTTGGCGTTAATTTCTAAATAACGCTTCGACTGATAGGCCTTGTGCCCCTAATACATCTTTCAAACGCTTTAACGCTTCGACTTGAATTTGACGCACACGTTCCCGTGTTAAGCCAATTTCAGCCCCTACGTTTTCTAACGTCGATGGTTCATAACCTAATAAACCAAAACGTCGTGCTAATACTTCTCTTTGCTTAGTATTTAGCTCATTTAACCAACCGACAATTGAATTAGATAAGTCTTCATCCTGTACTTTATAATCTGGTCCAACTGAATCATCATCTGCAATAACATCTAACAATGCTTTATCGTTATCCCCGCCTAGTGGGGTATCTACAGAGGTGATTTTTTCGTTTAGTTTTAGCATTCGACTGACATCGCTAGTAGAGACATCTAATTTGTCTGCGATTTCTTCTGCCGTCGGCTCATGATCAAGTTTTTGCGCAAGCTGTCTTGCCGTTCGCAAGTATACATTAAGCTCTTTAACCACATGAATAGGCAAACGAATGGTCCGAGTTTGATTCATGATCGCTCTTTCGATGGTTTGTCTAATCCACCAAGTCGCGTAGGTTGAAAAACGAAACCCTCTTTCCGGATCAAACTTTTCGACTGCTCGAATAAGCCCTAGATTACCTTCTTCGATAAGATCCAGTAATGCTAATCCTCGGTTGTTATACCTTCTGGCAATTTTTACGACCAATCTTAGATTACTTTCTATCATGCGGTTACGAGACTTCTCGCAGCCTTTGAGTGCTTTACGTGAAAAGAAGACTTCTTCTTCTGCACTAAGCAAAGGGGAAAAACCGATCTCACCTAAATATAGTTGAGTGGCGTCAAGATTCTTCTGAAGATCATCTTGAACTTGTTGGTCAATGTCGGATTGCTGTGCTGGCTTGGCATTTTTTGCCTCCTTCAGCGCAATCTCTTGTGGTTGTTTAGCTAAATCCATAAGCTCTTCTGCTACCGCAGTATTTTGTTTCTGGCTCATATGGTGCTCTCCCAAACCGGATAAAAATTAAGTTATTTTCGTGCGCGTATCCTCCGTTTTAATGTGAACTAAACAGTTAACGTTTAGGTAAATAATTTAATGGGTTTACTGACTTACCATGGAGACGAATTTCAAAATGCAACATCACCTGATTAGTCCCTGTACTACCCATTTTCGCAACTGTCTGTCCAGCATTTACATATTGCTTTTCTTTGACCAATATTGCATCTGCATGAGCATAAGCACTTAAATAATCATCATTGTGTTTAATAATGACCAAATTGCCATAGCCCCGAAGTGCATTACCTGCATAAACAACTCTTCCATCAGCTGCAGCCTTGATAATATCGCCTCTGGAACCAGCGATTTTTATGCCTTGATTGCCCTGCTGAGTACTAGAGAAATAACCTACAATCTTACCTTTTGTCGGCCAGTTCCACTGACTTACTTTATCTGGCAAGGTTGAAACAGATTTTTTCGCTATTTGAACCGTTTTGTCTTGGGTAGTTTTTACAGAATACGCAGGCTTAGCTTTGTGATCAAGCTCTTTTTTTGTACTATTTTGATTTGTCGTTGTCGCTGGCTTTTTTTGTGCTGAAGTTTGTTTTGCAACCGTTTTATTAGCAGGCTTTGACTTGGTGTTCGCTACAGCGACCGGTTTTGGTGCAGGCTTGGCTGCAGGCTTAGTGCGCTGTGGCTTGGTGAGTTTTAATGTTTGTCCTGGATAGATGGTATAAGGTGCTTTTAAGCCATTATATTGAGCGATTTTATTAAAATCTTGCCCAGCGCCCCATGAAATTGAGTAAAGAGTATCACCGCGTTTTACCTTGTAACTGCCAGAGGTAATAGAGCCTTTATTAAATTTTTGACCAGCATTACTCGAAATACTCGTAACGGGTGCAGGGTTGTGAGCTTGAAAGCTACACCCTGAAATAAACAGCAGTAAAATTGTAACCCAAGGCCAATTACGACACTTCAACATTGTCTCCATCATACTTTTGAAATATCGCCCTTGCATCACTGTTAAGCTAAGTCGCCATTGATTAACGGTACAAACTTAACCGCTTCGATAATTTGTGATTGAAACTCATTTTGTTTACGAGTGATTTTTAATAACTGCTGCGAGTCTTCGCCAACAGGGATCACTAGCACGCCGTCTTCAGCCAGTTGCGCCAATAATGCTTCAGGTACCGATGCTGCAGCTGCTGTTACCATAATGGCATCAAATGGGCCTTTATTGGTCCAACCTTTCCAACCGTCACCATATTTAAAAGACACATTATGTAAATCTAAGCGCTTTAAACGTTGTCTCGCTTGAATTTGTAGCGCCTTGATCCGCTCAATTGTGCAAAGCTGAGGTACCAGTTGCGCTAAAATCGCTGCCTGGTAACCTGAACCAGTACCAATTTCAAGCACTCTAGCAGGGTTATGTTGTAGTAATAACTCCGTCATTCTAGCGACAATATAAGGCTGAGAGATAGTTTGGCCTTGCCCAATAGGTAAAGCGGTATTCTCGTAAGCTTTATGGGCTAATGCCCCATCGAGAAATAACTCCCTTGGGGTATTTGATACCGCCTGCAACACAGTGTGATTACGGATCCCTGCTTCATGCAGTTTTTTGGCTAAATTAAGGGCAACAGTTGAAGCTACCTGGCTCATAGTTTATTAATCCAGTTTTCTAAGTCAGCAAGCTGATCATACGCAGTTAAGTCGACCGTTAGCGGAGTAATTGAAACATAACCTTGTTCAACTGTACCAAAGTCTGTATCAGCGCTAGCATCTTGTTCTTTGCCCGGAGGCCCAAGCCAATATATATCTCTTCCTGCAGGATCTTGAGTTTTGATCATGCCTTCAGCTTTATGTCTTGAGCCTAAGCGAGTAATTCTCATGCCTTTGATTTGTTCTAGCGGTAAATCGGGCACATTTACATTTAATATTTGATCGTTATTAATAGGATGCTCAAGTAAACCTTGCACTATTTTAGCGGCATAGATTGCTGCACTATCGTAATGACGTAATTCTTTGCCCACTAATGATACCGCTATCGCAGGTAGGCCTAAAAAGCGTCCTTCCATTGCTGCGGCTACCGTACCTGAGTACAGGGTATCATCACCCATATTCGCCCCAGCATTAATGCCTGACACCACAATATCAGGCTCTACTGGACATAATTCTCTAATGGCTAAATGGACACAATCTGACGGTGTGCCATTGACAGCAATAGCGCCATTTTCTAAGTTATTAATTCTTAATGGATTAGTCAAGGTCAAAGAATTACTGGCTGCTGAACAATTCCTATCAGGCGCCACGACTAACACATTAGCAATTTTGGTTAACTCTGCCGCTAGGGCTTTGATCCCTGGAGCTGTAACGCCGTCATCATTGCTGACCAATATGTTAATCATCACTTAACCTTCTAGAGTGCTTTTAGTTGCGTCATTTGTAACGCTATTTGCAAATTGCTGCGCTTGCTCTTGCTGCTGCATTGCCACCATTTGTTGTCGCTGCACTTCTTGAACATCTTGATAATCCAGTAGCTCACGCAATACTGAGGTCGCATAGCTACCTGCTGGTAAAATAAACTCGATGACTAACACATCATCATTTTCAAACCGGTATTTTAGCGCTTGAGGCTTTAATAATAATGGTCGACGTTCTTGCTCTAAACCCGCTTGCTCAAGCCCGGTTAAATCGGTGCTTAACTCAGCTAATGCAGCTTGTTCAACTACTGATGCAAGCCCTTGAGTGGCGAGTTCGCCTCTGCCCCACAATGGCGCAGACAATTGAATGTCATTGTCAGCTAAACGCTTCATTGTGGCCTCATCCCATGTCTGCGCGACAAAAAAACTTTTACTGCCCGCTAACATGACACAATCACCATTAATAGGCGCAATACCATTTTTACTTAAACGGTACGACACAGCAGTGTTAAACACATTAGAGCGCACTGCAGATAAATACATGCTGCGTTTTTTTCTATCTTTAACTTTTTTACCCGCGAGCATTTGCTGGCCGAAAACTAAGTTTTTACCTTTATGGCCAAAACGCTGCTCTCCAAAATAGTTAGGTACGCCTATTTCAGCCACTTTTAAAATCCGTTGCTCAAGCACTGCTTTATCGGACACATTTCGTAAAATCAGTTCAAACCGATTACCCAGCAGTGCGCCAATACGCAGTTTTTTACTATGGCGTTGGCTTGATAAGATGGTTAAGTGCTCATCAGACAGCGATTGCCAATCAGGGGTTTCTTTCCCTGGAATACGCACCCCAAACCATTGCTCTGTCACAGCGTTTCGGTCTTTTTGGCCTGCGTATGTCACTTCTTTTTGATGCACTTTGGCAAACTTAGCTAAAATTTCTGCCACTTGCGTGGTATTTAAGCCATCTTTACGAACATGGATCATATGATGCTCGCCTTCGCCAGTTGGGCTAAAAGGCAGCATTTCTTTAACGATAAAGTCACTGTTTACTGTGCGTAGATCTGCAGTGCAATCAGGCTTACCAAATAAATAAAATAACGGAGTCATGTTTCTTCTCAAATGAGCTAATGATGTAATTGCAGCTATTGAGTGCAATTAGCTTACGTGACGTTAATAGACGTAATATCGTCGTTTATCAGTGTTAATCTCGCACCATAAGGACGACCGACTCAACTGCGATGCCTTCTTTGCGGCCTGTAAAGCCCAGTTTTTCGGTGGTGGTGGCTTTCACATTAATATTATCGATATGGGTACATAGGTCTTCAGCCAGACATTGTCTAATGGCTTCAATGTGTGGCAACATTTTTGGCGCTTGCGCAATAA
Source organism: Shewanella sp. 3_MG-2023 (assembly GCF_030548765.1). Classification (NCBI taxonomy): domain Bacteria; kingdom Pseudomonadati; phylum Pseudomonadota; class Gammaproteobacteria; order Alteromonadales; family Shewanellaceae; genus Shewanella; species Shewanella sp. 3_MG-2023. Next base: position 13,387 of record NZ_JAUOSH010000008.1, read on the forward strand.
CAGTGACATCAAGGTTACCTATATTAAATTGTTTAGCTTGTGCCAATGAAACACAATGGCGCAATAATACTCTGCTATCAGCACCTTCAAACTCGGCATCGGTATCAGGGAAATGTTTACCTATATCACCTAAAGCCATGGCACCAAGTATGGCGTCACTTACTGCATGCAACACTACATCACCATCAGAGTGAGCAATTAAACCTGTTTCGTATGGCACAGTAACACCACCAAGGATCAGCGGTTTATCGCTACCAAATTTATGTACATCAAAACCATGACCAATGCGTATATTCAACATAATAATAACCGTTATTTTTGAGAATTTATGTGAGATAAAAACAGCGCTGCTAACTGCAAGTCATCAGGGTGAGTAACTTTAATATTGTCTGCGCGGCCAGTGACTAAACCAGGGGTAACACCAGCCCACTCCATGGCGCTAGCTTCATCGGTAATTTGCACGCCTTGTTTAAGTGCATCACTTAAATGTTGCTGCAAGCTTTTGCAGGGAAACAGTTGCGGCGTTAATGCATGCCAAAGATGGTCACGTGATACTGTTTCACTAATTAGATTAGTTGAGTTAGCACAGCGCTTCATGGTGTCTCGCACCGGCATGGCTAGAATCGCGCCTTGTGGGCAGTCAACTCTAGCATTAAGTAATTTATCGATATCGCAGTGGGTTAAGCAAGGTCTCGCGGCATCATGGACTAATGCCCAATTAGACTCCATGGTTTCTTTGTCAATCGACACTAAAGCACGCAATACAGAATCTGCACGTTCTTGACCGCCTATAACCGTGCTCACTTTAGGGTGGTTTGCTTGAGATAAAGTCGCAAAAAAGGTGTCTTCAGGGTGCAGCGCTACGATAACTTGCTTGATTCTTTTATGAGTAATCAAGCTATCTAAGGTGTGGGCTAAGATGCTTTGCTCACCTAGAGCTAAATATTGTTTAGGAATAGTCGCCCCCATCCTTGCACCAATACCGGCAGCAGGGACAATCGCGATAACAGATTGATTCTCAACGTTCATAGGATGTTATTGACCAAAAGTAGCATTGTTTCGAGGGTTGTTGCCAACGACGCGATAAAAAGTTTCACCTTTTTTTACCATGCCTAACTCATTTCGAGCACGTTCTTCAATCGCTTCTGTGCCGCGTTTTAAATCGATGATTTCCGCTTTTAAAATTTGATTTCTAGCGATGAGTTTATCGTTACTGGCTTGTTGGCTGGCAATCTGTTTTTTCAGATTCATATATTGGGATAAATTATTTTCGCCCAGCCATAATCGATACTGTAATAAACCGACTAAGATCAAAAGTAATAGTAATAGGCTTTTCATAGGTATAATGTGGCGAAATTAATGATTAATCCCACTATAGTACAACAAAAAAGGCCACCTAGTGGTGGCCTTTTTTTAGCTCAAGGAAAATTAACCTTGGCCTTTGACTTCTTTAAGACCGTTATACGGTGCTTTTGAGCCTAATGCTTCTTCGATACGCAGCAGTTGGTTGTACTTAGCAACGCGATCAGAGCGGCTTAATGAACCGGTTTTGATTTGGCCAGCAGCAGTACCTACAGCAAGATCTGCAATAGTTGCATCTTCAGTTTCACCTGAGCGATGAGAGATAACCACGGTGAAACCCGCATCTTTAGCCATTTTGATTGCTGCTAACGTTTCAGTTAACGAACCAATTTGGTTAAATTTGATTAGGATTGAGTTAGCAATACCGTTGTCGATACCACGCTTAAGGATCTTAGTGTTAGTTACGAATAAATCGTCACCTACTAATTGAATTTTATCACCTAGAAGCTTAGTTTGGTGTGCGAAACCATCCCAGTCAGACTCGTCAAGACCGTCTTCGATAGATACGATTGGGTACTGTTCAGTCAAATCTTTAAGGAAGTAGTTAAACTCTTCAGAGGTGAATTTCTTGCCTTCACCTTTAAGATCGTAGATGTTGGCTTCTTTATCAAAGAACTCAGATGCAGCACAATCCATCGCTAAGGTAATGTCTTTACCTAGCTCGTAACCTGCGTTTGCAACAGCCACTTTGATTGCAGCAAGTGCAGCTTCGTTAGACTCAAGGTTTGGCGCGAAACCACCTTCATCACCAACAGCAGTCGAGTGGCCACCAGCTTTAAGAACTTTAGCAAGGCTATGGAATACTTCAGCGCCCATACGAAGGCCTTCACGGAAGTTAGCTGCGCCAACAGGCTGGATCATGAATTCTTGGATGTCTACAGAGTTATCTGCGTGCTCACCACCATTGATGATGTTCATCATTGGAAGAGGCATAGAGTAAACACCAGAAGTACCGTTTAAGTCAGCAATGTGAGCGTATAAAGGTACTTTCTTAGAAACAGCAGCCGCTTTAGCAGCAGCAAGAGAAACAGCTAGGATAGCGTTTGCGCCAAACTTAGCTTTGTTTTCTGTGCCATCTAAGTCAATCATGATTTGATCAAGCTCAGCTTGTGCTAGTGCATCTTTCCCCTTTAACGCTTCAGCGATTGGGCCATTTACAGCTTCAACAGCTTTAAGAACACCTTTACCTAAGTAACGTGCTTTGTCGCCATCACGTAACTCAAGTGCTTCACGAGAACCTGTTGATGCACCCGATGGTGCAGCAGCCATACCGATAGAACCGTCAGCAAGGTGAACCTCAGCTTCTACCGTTGGGTTACCGCGTGAATCCATGATTTCACGACCAATGACGTTAATAATGTTAGCCATAATTCCCTCAATATATGTAAGTTAAATATTAAAATAGAAAATCAATACCAATAAACACCGACAATTTATTAATAATTGCGCAATTATTGGTATTTCACTTTCAGTTTGGTAATAAAAGGTCAACTGAAGCCATAGCATAGACCGATTATCGTTAAGCGGCAACTACCTAGGTCACATCTATTAATTAGCAGATAAAAAATTGACCAGATAAAAAAAAGCCACTGATATGATTATCAGTGGCTTTATTTTTAATTACTCAGCTTCACCTTTTTGATGAATCGCAGCAGCAGCAACAAAACCTTCAAATAATGGATGACCATCACGAGGTGTTGAAGTGAATTCAGGGTGGAATTGACCTGCTACAAACCAAGGGTGATTAGGAAGCTCAATCATTTCCACTAATTTGCGATCTGATGACAAACCACTAAATACCAGGCCAGCTTTTTCTAAGCGCTCAACATAGTTGTTGTTCACTTCAAAACGGTGACGATGACGTTCAACACAAGTAGTAGAGTTATATGCTGCAGCGGCTTTAGAACCTTCAGCTAAATGACATAACTGTGCGCCTAAACGCATAGTGCCACCTAAATCTGACGCTTCATGACGCAGCTCAACATTACCTTCTTCATTGATCCATTCTGTGATCAGACCAATGACTGGATGTTCTGTTTCTGGTTTAAACTCAGTTGAATGAGCCCCTTCAAGTTTAGCAACGTGTCGAGCAAACTCGATCAATGCCACTTGCATACCTAAACAAATACCAAAGTATGGAATGTTATTTTCACGGGCATATTGCGCCGCAAAGATTTTACCTTCAACACCACGCTCACCGAAGCCACCAGGAACCAAAATACCGTCTAAACCTTCTAGTACTTCAGCGCCTTTAGCTTCTACTGTTTGTGAATCAACATACTGAATATTCACTGTTAGGCGGTTTTTAAGGCCTGCATGCTTAAGTGCTTCATTCACAGACTTATAAGCATCTGGTAGTTCGATGTATTTACCCACCATACCAATGGTAATTTCACCATTTGGATTAGCTTCTTGATAAATAACATTTTCCCACTCAGACAAATCAGCATCATTACAATCGATACCAAAACGTTTAACCACTAACTCATCAAGACCTTGAGAGCGCAATAACGCTGGGATCTTATAAATACTGTCGACATCTTTTAATGAGATAACGGCTTTTTCTTCTACATTACAAAATAGCGAGATTTTCGCTTTTTCATTAGCAGGAATAGCACGGTCGCCACGACAAACTAATACGTCTGGCGCGATACCAATTGAACGCAATTCTTTAACAGAGTGTTGTGTTGGCTTAGTTTTAATTTCACCTGCAGCACCTAAGAACGGCACTAAGGTTAAATGCATGAATAATGTGCGATCACGTCCTAGCTCAGCACCTAATTGACGAATTGACTCTAAGAAAGGCAATGACTCGATATCGCCTACTGTGCCGCCAATTTCTACGATAGCAACATCGTGACCTTCGCCGCCTTCAAGTACTTTTTCTTTAATTGCATTAGTGATGTGCGGGATCACCTGAATGGTGGCACCTAAATAATCACCACGACGCTCTTTACGTAGCACTTGCTCGTAGATACGACCGGTAGTGAAGTTATTACGACGGTTCATCTTGGTTCGAATGAAACGCTCGTAATGACCTAAGTCTAAATCGGTTTCAGCACCATCTTCAGTAACGAATACTTCACCATGCTGAGTCGGGCTCATGGTGCCAGGGTCAACGTTAATGTATGGGTCAAGTTTCATAATGGTTACATTGAGGCCACGCGCCTCTAAAATTGCTGCTAATGAAGCTGCTGCAATGCCTTTACCTAGTGATGAAACAACGCCACCAGTAACGAAGATATACCTTGTAGTCATGCTGAACCTGAGAATGTGAGATTGAAAATAACGTGCTTGTAAGAAAGCACTAGGACGGGGCGACATTCTACCAAAATAGCGCGCTAACAACAAACAATAAACGCATAAAATTGATATTAAGCCAAAGTTAAATCATGGTCATAATTTAACCCTAATTTTCATAGCGTTGAATTCAATATCATCCTAATGTTTGCCAAGTGCGCAGATTAATCTTTACTAAGCTGCTGACTTTTCTCTGCCATTTTAACTTGATCCCAATAGCTATCGAGCTCTTCAAGTGAGTGCTGTTCAAACGCCTTGCCACTTTGTGCAGCATATTGCTCTACCCCTTTAAAGCGACGTTCAAACTTCTGATTAGCAAGCCTTAATGCCTGCTCTGGCTCAACCCCTAAGTGTCTTGCCATATTGGCAACAGCAAATAATAAGTCGCCCATTTCATCAACCACCTTGGGGTAATATTCGTCTTTATTGGCTTCTAAGTGCTGCGCCTCTGCCATGACCTCATCGATTTCTTCATGAACCTTTGCCACCACAGGGGCTAAATCAGCCCAATCAAAGCCCACCTTTGCAACCCGCTTTTGAATTTTTATCGCTCGGTTCAGTGCTGGCATTGCTACTGGAATGTCATCAAGTATCGAGTGTTGGCTTTTCGCGAGCCTTTCTTGCTGCTTAATTTCATCCCAAACAAGTTTGACTTGTTCAGCGCTAGTGCCAAGGTTGTCGCCGCTAAACACATGGGGATGTCTTCTGGTTAATTTGTCGCAAATTTTATTCACCACAGTGGCAAAATCAAATAAGCCTTGTTCTTTACCGAGCTGACAGTAAAACACCACCTGAAACAACAAATCACCCAGCTCATCTGGCAGCGAATCTAAATCAGCTTGCTCGATGGCATCGGCAACCTCATAAGCTTCTTCAAGGGTAAAAGGAACAATAGTCTCGAAGCTTTGCTGTTTATCCCAAGGGCAACCCGTTTCAGGATCCCGCAGTTTTTCCATAATTGTTAATAAAGGCTGCATAATATCGTTAGCTTGCTTTAGGGTATTTGCTGACATGGTCTATTTCTCAATGATATGGCCTAAACTGGCTGATAAGTTAAAATAAAGGTGACAAACCTTTCGATTTATCACCTTATCTTTTGACACTAAAGTGCGCCGTTGGGATTTAATACTATAATCGTCTGGCTTCGGTCACACCTTCAACTTGGCCTAATTTTGATAATATCCGTGACAAGCCATCGAGGTTATACAGTTCAAGTTCTAGCTCAACGGTAGCGGTTTGGTTTTTTTCATCAGAGGTTGAACTCATTGCCATTACATTGGACTTTTCAGCCGCCAGTACTGTGGTGACATCTCGCAGTAAACCACTGCGATCATGAGCTATCACCCGTACTTTAATCCGATAACCGCCAGAATAGTTTTCTCCCCACACCACTTCGACACTGCGCTCTGGATGGGCGCGCATTAGCTCTTTAACCTGTGAGCAGTCACTGCGGTGCACTGACACGCCGCGGCCCATGGTGATATAACCAAAAATTTCATCACCCGGTACCGGTTTACAGCAGCTGGCAATATGGCTTAATAAATTACCAACACCATTTACTTCTACCTGACCTTTGCCTTTACGGGCTGGTTTCGGATTCGAGCGTTTAATGAGCTCTTCAACAATCTCTTGTTCGGTCACTTCAGTTTTGCGTAAACTGGTTTCAATGTAATTCACCACTTGGTTTAAGCGTAAATCACCGCCACCAATAGCCGCTAACATGTCATCCATGGAGTTCATATTAAAGCGCTCAACCGCAACTTTGGCATCTTTTAAATGAAGTGAGACACGGTTAAGTTCAGCCTCAAGTAATTCTTTCCCTGCCACCATGTTTTTATCGCGGTCTTGCTGCTTGAACCAATGCTGAATTTTCGAGCGAGAGCGAGACGACTTGATGTAGCCTAAATTTGGATTTAACCAATCGCGCTTCGGATTAGGATGCTTTGAGGTAATGATTTCAATACGCTCACCGGTTTCAACTTGATAAGTAAAGGGCACAATACGGCCATCGACTTTGGCGCCAATACATTTATGGCCCACATGGGAATGAATGTAGTAAGCAAAATCGAGCACGGTGGAGCCTAATGGTAAATCAACCACTTCGCCATTAGGGGTAAACACATAGACTCTGTCCTCAAATACTTGGCTGCGGACTTCATCAACCAGGTTTCCGGTTTCAGCAACATCTTCTTGCCACAGCAAAATTTTACGTAGCCAATTAATTTTTTCTTCATAGCCACTTTGCTTGCCACCAGCAGAGCCTTCTTTGTACTTCCAATGGGCTGCGACCCCAAGTTCTGAGTCCTGATGCATAGCTTCAGTACGAATTTGAATCTCTACCGTTTTACCTTCAGGGCCAACGACCACGGTATGAATTGATTGGTAACCATTGGGTTTAGGGTTGGCCACATAATCATCAAACTCACGGGGAATATGATGCCAAAGGGTATGCACGACACCTAAAGCACCATAACAATCTTGGAGGCGTTCTGTGACAATACGCACCGCGCGCACATCAAACAGCTCATCAAACTTCAAGTCTTTGCCTTTCATCTTACGCCAGATGCTATAGATGTGTTTCGGGCGGCCATAGACTTTCGCGCGAATTTGGTCATTATCCAGACGCTGTTGCAGCTGGGTAACAAACTTATCGATAAACACTTCTCTGTCGACACGTTTACCATCTAACTGTTTGGCAATATCTTTGTAAACTGTCGGGTGCAGGTAGCGAAACGAGATATCTTCTAATTCCCACTTTAATTGCCCAATTCCTAAACGGTTGGCAAGCGGGCCGTAGATATCGACCACTTCTCTTGCCAACAATACCCGGGTTTCTTCATCGGCATTTTTAACTTCACGAAGTAGCGCTACCCGCTCAGCAAGCTTAACCACTACCGCGCGTACATCTTCGACCATGGCCAATAACATTTTACGAATATTATCGATTTGCGGCTCGGCGGTTCGAGAGTCAGGACTGACTTTTAAGGCGCCAATAGCCTCCATGGTCACCACGCTTGCCACTAGCTTGCTTAAGCTAGCGCCATATTTTTCTTCAATTGTTTCAATTGATAAAATACCGGCATCATGAGCAATAAATAATAATGAAGCTTGTAAGGTCTCGATATCCATATTCAATGGCGCTAGAATTTCCACCATTTCACGGGCACGCTCAAGCAAGGCCCGATGTACATCGGGAGATTTCGTTGGCAACATATCTAGATACAGGATCAGATCCCGTAACAATAGGGCTTCTTCGGCGTTATCGATATAACGCATAACCCATTCGTCGATATTAAAATCGGCTAGATTAAAATGTGCTTCTCGAACTGAGACCATAATTAACTTCCTTATTGGTACTGACTTTTACGCGTACAAATAACTGAATCTGTGTTGATGTGTTATTTACTCTAATGCTTTCATCTTGAGCATTCAGTTATTTATGTCAAATTAATATTAATCAATTTAAAAAATGTCATCTTCAAACAGTATTTCTGTTTGAGTTGGCAGTAAAAACAGTTGATTTTACTGGTTTGCCACGCCAGCGCAGCAAGTTATTTAATTTCAAACAATGCCATCGCTTCGATATGATGAGTTTGTGGAAACATATCCAACATGGTTAGTTTTTTAAGCTGATAGCCTTGTTCGATTAATACTTGGCTGTCTCTGGCTAAACTTGCCGGATTACATGACACATACACCACTTTTTTAGGCTTCATTTTAGATAACCATTGCAAACTTTCATACGCCCCCGCTCTGGCAGGATCGAGCAATAGTTTATCAATTTTGCCCAGCCAAGAGGCTTGAGATAAATCCGCACTTAAATCAGCGTGAAAAAAACTCAGGTTGGTTAAGTTGTTATCAGCAGCATTTTGTTTCGCCTGCGTAACCATTTCAGGTACGCCTTCAACACCAATAACATCAGCGGCTTGGGTAGCAAGGGGCAAACTAAAATTACCTACCCCACAAAATAAATCCAAAATTCGTTCATCTTGTTGTGGATCTAGCCACTCGATGGCCTGTGCGACCATACGCTGGTTAATATCAGCATTGACCTGCACAAAATTTCCCGGGCTAAATCGACATTCGACTTGGCCGTTAGCTAACAAATATTTGGGTAATTCAATATGATCGTCACTGACTAGCGAACGCAGTTCGCCATCATTATCTTGCACTAACAACTGTATTTGATGCTCCAAAGCAAACGCTTTCAGGCGCTGCTCATCATCGGTTTTCAATGCTTTGGTGATTCTAAGTACTGCAAATATGCCATTTTCAGCTTCAGTGAGTTCAAGGTGACCGAGTGTCATTTTAGCTTGTAACTGATTAAGCACGTTTGAGAAGGGTTCAATCAATGCCGACAATGCTACAGCCAATACATCGCACTGCTTAATATCAACGATATTATTGCTATTGGCAGCTCGAAAGCCTAATTGTAAATGCTTCGTCTTTTTATCAAATAACGTAGCTAGCCGTGCGCGACGACGATAATGCCATTGCTCACCGGTTATCATTGAAGTCATGATCTTGTCATCAATATTGACCGCTAACTTACCCATTAAATTTTGTAGTGCATCTTGCTTATATTCGCGCTGCGCATCAATGCTCATATGTTGTAAGTCGCAGCCACCACATTGCTGATAATGAGGGCATTGCGCCGCGACTCTTTTATCGGTTGCGATTTGAATTTTAAGCAGCTTAGCTTTAGCGTACTTTTTCTTTTGTTCAATTAATTGCGCGGTTACCGTTTCACCGGGCAGAGCCCCAGGAATAAATACCACTTTGCCGTCATGTTGAGCAATACCTGCACCGAGATGATCAAGTTGTGATACCGTTAAAGTCAACTTGGCCGACAGTTGTTTAGTTTTGTTTGGTTTTGCTTTAAAAAATTGTGCCATTTTGGCCTCAGGTATTGAATAAATGACTAGTCAAGACGGCTCTGTTTCTGGCAGTCTAGTCCTCATCATAGATAAAAAGTCTTTAGGAATAATGTCTTCACGATGAAAAATGCTAACAACATGACCAAATACAGTCTTCGCTCTTGGGTACTGGTACTTGCGTTAGCGCCAACGGTCATGGTGGGTATTCTACTTGGAAGTTACTTCACCATAAACCGTTTTTATGAACTCGAAGAGACCTTAATCAATCAAGGTAGAAGTATTGTCGAGCCTTTGGCCATTGCCAGCGAGTTCGGACTGGTCACTGAAGACAGAGAAGCCAGCAAACGTTTACTGGCAGCATCGCAATTAAACAACTCTGCCCTTATTCACTCAATTGCTATTTTTGATGATGAAAATCAATTGTTTGTAACATCTCACTACCATAAAGATTTTGAGAGTATGCGCTATACAGCAGCGTTAAAGTCTTTAATTTCGACTCAGTATGAAACCATCGACGACACCATGGTGATACGGGTGCCGATTATGTCTTATACCGGCGTTAATCAACAAACTAACCCGCAAGGGGTGACAATTTCGCCCGCCAACGGCCCAAGAAAAATTATCACCAATGCTGAAGGGCAACAAATATTGGGGTATATCTCAATATTACTCAATAAAGAAAATGCCTTACTTGAGCAACACCGTGCCGCCATTGCCGCATTTGTCATTGTATTAATTGGGGTGCAGCTGAATCTGTTTTTCACATTCCGTTTGGTTAAGCATGTTAACTACCCCATTACTGAAATGGTAAGAGTAGTAGCAAAAATTCGTGAAGGTAAGTTAGACACCCGTCTTGATGGACAATTAATCGGCGAGCTAGATTTACTTAAGCGCGGCATTAATGCCATGGCTAGTTCATTGTCAGAATATCACGATGAAATGCAGCAAAACATTGACCAAGCGACCTCTGATTTACGGGAAACCCTTGAACAAATTGAAATCCAAAACGTCGAGCTTGATTTAGCCAAAAAGCGCGCCCTTGAAGCCAGTCGCATTAAATCAGAGTTCTTAGCAAATATGTCCCATGAATTAAGAACACCACTAAACGGTGTGATTGGATTTTCTCGGCAGTTAATTAAAACGCCGCTGCACTCAAGTCAGTTAGATTACATAAAAACCATTGAACGAAGCGCCAGTAACTTACTGGGGATCATTAATGACATTCTGGATTTCTCCAAATTAGAAGCCGGTAAAATGGTCTTAGAGAAAATGCCATTCGCCCTGCGGGAAACCATTTCTGAAACCGTCAGCATTGTGGCCGGCAGCGCTCAAGAAAAAGACATCGAACTGATTATTGATATTGACGACAACGTGCCTGAAAGTGTCAGCGGTGATGCGATGCGGGTTGCACAAATCATGACGAACCTATTGGGCAATGCGATTAAGTTTACCGATCAAGGTAGCGTTATTTTGAAAATTCATCTTGTAGGCCAAAAAGATGAAAATATCACCCTGCGCTGTGAAGTAATTGATACCGGTATTGGTATTGATGAAAGTCAGCAAGAATATCTGTTCCAGGCCTTTGGCCAAGCAGACTCGTCTATTTCACGCCGCTTTGGTGGTACCGGCTTGGGCTTAGTGATCACCAAACGTTTGATTAACCAAATGGGCGGCCAAATTGGCTTTACCTCAATTCCAAATCAAGGCTCAACATTTTGGTTCATGCTGCCATTGGAATTAAGCCAGTTTCATATTGGTGAAGTGCTGCATTTGGACTCTTTACGTAATAAAACCCTGTTGTTATTTGAATCAAGAGAGCTAAGCCGCGATATGCTCAATCGCCGCTTTGAAGCGTGGGGGCTACATTTAACCACTGTTGGCCAAATTAGCCATTTAGAGTCAACGCTTTCATCAAGCAAAGTGCATTACGATTATATTCTGCTTAACTGCCATGGCTTTAGTGATAAAGAGCAGTTATTAAGCTGTTTAAGCATGGCGAGGGAAAAGACCTCATGTTTAGTCTTGCTTCATGATTGCATCGAGCAGCAAAAAATATTAAACCAAGCATTGAGGCCTAATAGCGATATTTTACTCAGTATGCCAGTGAGTGACTACGAGTTGGCTAACCACTTAATTCATCCACCCACTCAAACAGCGCTATTAACCGAGTCACTACCCGCGACTGTGTATGAGCGCAAGAATTTGAGCGTACTTGCTGTTGATGACAACCTTGCTAACTTAAAGCTAATCGATACCCTACTGAAAGAGTTGGTGGTTAATGTCATCTCTGTCAATAACGGTGATGAAGCCGTGAGCTATGCCCAAAAACAAGCCTTCGATGTTATCTTTATGGACATTCAAATGCCCGGCACTGATGGGGTTACAGCAACCAAACTTATCCGCCAAGACTCACTTAACCGCAATACACCTATTATTGCGGTAACAGCCCACGCTATCGCTGAAGAGCGAGAATTAATTTTAGGTAGCGGCATGGACGGTTATCTGCCAAAACCCATTGATGAAGCGGCATTAAAAGGGGTGATTGATCGCTGGATAAATAAACCTAAATTTACCCACTTTGATATGCATACCCTTAATTGGGAGCTGTGCTTAGCACAAACCAATCAAAAACCGGATTTAGCATTAGAGATGCTGCAAATGTTGGTGGACTCACTGCCTGAAAGTGTCAGCAACATAGAAACGGCATTAAAAAGCAGCAATAGTTCGCTTATGCTGCAAACCGTGCATAAACTTCATGGAGCGAGTTGTTATTGTGGGGTGCCCAACACCCAAAAACTTTGCCAAGAATTAGAGTCTGCGTTAAAGCACAAAACCAACATCGAAGACTTAGAACCTGAAATACTTGAGTTACTTGACGAGCTAACTAAGGTAGAATCAGCAGCAAATCAAGTGATATCACAGTTATCAGCGGATGTTCCCTATGAGCAATAAACCCGGTTTTTTTAAGCGTTTAAAAGCGCTGTCATTACCTCAAAAGCAACTTTTTGCGACCGCGCTATGTCAGCGCATGCTGCCCAATTACGCCCTTTTCTCCGAAGTGTGTGAGTTTGGCGAGCCTAAAGTATTAAGCACAGTATTGGATTTACTTTGGCAATCACAATACGATAAAAAGCTTAAGTTTAATTACGATATTCACTTACAGCGTTTAGATGAAAATACCCCTGAGCCTGCAGATTTTGAAGCCTACGGTGTTTATCCTGCAATGGATGCTGCTGTAGCGTTATCGACTTTACTCGGTGGCATACAAGCTAAAATCGAAGAAGATATTACCAACGTCAGTAAATTATCATCAAGTACAGTGGCCAACTATATTGAAGCCATTAGCATTGAAGAACTTGAAGACGTCATGAATGAAGATGTTGTAGAAGAGTTCGTATTTAACCATCCTGTAATGCAAGAAGAGAAGCACTTACAAGGAATGTTATTAGATGTGATTGAAGAAACAACAAAAATCACACCTGAATTCATTAAGGAATTACGCAAAGAAATCATTGATGCTGGCGTGTCTAATATCGGCATCAGTCTGCAGCAATGATACTTTTAAAGTAGCAATAGCACTCTTTAAGTAGCAATAGCACTCTTTAATAAGGGCCTGTCATCATGCCCTTATTAAAGATACCGCTAACAGATAGCTTTATACTCTAATGCCAACCTGATGGGCAACATTTACATCTTCCTTGTCGTATCAGATCTATGCAGTTTTTCTTATCTTAGTTTAATTTAAAAACTTAACTTATTTGAATAGCTTAGATTCATCTCATACCTTACCTTTATCTAATATCTTATTGGCGCCATTAAAGTAAGATATCCAACGCCCACATTATTGATATGTCATTCAAGGCCCTAAAAAGGAATCAAGCTTGCCTAGTATCCTAACCCCACTTATCGCTGTTTTTGGCATCATGGTTATTGGCTTTAGTGTCCAGAAACTTAAATTACTCCCCCAAGATAGTGACTCGGCGCTAAATAAATACGTCTACTATATCGCCTTCCCTGCTATTTTATTTATTGCGCTGGCCGAAACTGACATTAACGATATTCTGCAATGGGGATTTATATTCGCCTTTGGCCTCGCTATGGCGGGCACATATTGTATTACAGTGATCATCTCAACCCTTGCAGACAATAAACAGCCCGCGCTAGCTGCAATTAGAGGCCTAAACACCAGTTTTGGTAATACCGCCTTTATTGGGATCCCTTTAATGATGAGCTTGTATCCTGATAACAATCAAGCCATCGCCACCGCAGCCATTGCCAGTCTACTGTCCATTATCATGTTCGCATTTGCACTGGTGAGCATGGAACTTGCGGTGAATAAAACCCAACAACGTCATCCTATTATGATTATGCTCAACGCATTAATCACCAACCCCATCGTTATTGGTTGCGCCCTAGGGGTATTGGTATCAGCGCTCAAAATAAACCTACCTGACAGTATCAGCATGATGTTTCGGTTAATCGGAAACACCTCTAGCCCCTGCGCCTTATTTGCCATTGGCATGGTGTTAGCTAAAGCCATGCATCGCGGCGCAAAAGCTGGGCCTAAAAAACATAATATCGCCCTTGAAATGAGCTTGCTGAATAGTTTAAAACTCATTGTCCAGCCGTTATTTGCCTATGTTTTATTAAGCTATTTTAAGGTGGAGTCTGAGCTAGTTTTTATGGGCGTCATTCTGGCGGCACTGCCGACAGCAGCAAGTGTTTACTTACTGGCACAGCGTTACCAAATCTATGCCTTATCAAGTGCCAAGTGCATATTGATCAGCACTACAGCCACCTTTATTAGTTTGCCCATTATTGAAAAAATCTTAAGCGCCTTGGTTTAATCCTCGTATAAAAAATCAGCACCATTTTTTATACAGTACTTTACTGTATATAAAAACAGTGTAAACTGTATGCGGATACAGTGGTTTGATGGTTATTCACACAAGGATTGATTATGCTGTGCCAATTAAGCATTAATAATTTCGCAATTGTACGTTTTCTAGAACTCGACTTTAAAGCTGGCATGACCAGCATTACTGGTGAGACCGGTGCTGGTAAATCCATTGCTATTGATGCCCTGGGCTTATGCCTTGGTAATCGCTCAGATGCCAATAGCGTTAGACCAGGTGCAACCAAAGCCGAAGTGAGTGCCCGCTTTAGCTTAGATGATGTGCCATTTGCTAAGCGCTGGCTAGAGGACAATGACCTTGATGTCGAAGACGAATGTATCTTAAGAAGAACAATTAATGCCGATGGCCGCTCACGTGCCTATATAAATGGTAATCCAGTTCCGTTAGCCCAGCTTAAATCTCTAGGGCAATTATTTGTCGGTATTCACGGCCAACACGCGCATCATGCAATGTTAAAAAGCGAGCATCAACTGACCCTTCTTGATAGCTACGCCAACCATAAATTATTGCTTGATGGGGTAAGCAAAAGCTATCAACGCTGTAAGTTAATCGAAAATGAACTGAAACAATTACAACAAAATCAGCAAGAGCGTATCGCCAGAAAACAGCTAGTGCAATATCAAGTTGAAGAGCTTGATGAGTTTGATCTTAAAGCCGGTGAATTTATTGAGATTGAGCAAGAGCATAAACGCCTTGCTAACGGCACAGAGTTAATTGATACCTGCCAATCCAGCCTGCAATTACTGTGTGATGACGATGAAGCCAATATTGAATCTTTACTTAATCGGGTCGTGGGCTTAGCTGAGAACCTAACTGAGTTTGACCCACAACTAAGTAATATTGCTCAAATGCTCAATGAAGCGTTAATTCAAGTGCAGGAAAGCAGCAGCGAAGTTCAGGACTATTTAAGCCGAATAGAACTCGATCCTGAACACTTTGCTTACCTTGAGCAGCGCATTTCAAAGGCGATGCAATTATCAAGAAAACACCATGTGAGCTCTGAGCAACTGTTTGAGCATCACCAAGCTTTAAAAGCTGAACTTAGCGAGCTTAATAACGATGCCACAAGGCTTGATGAAATTCAGCAGCAAGTAGATGAAAGCAAAAAAGCTTACGTAATTAGCGCCCAAAAACTCAGCCATAGCCGTAACCGCTATGCTAAAGAGCTTAATAAGTTAGTCACCCAATCGATTCAAGAGTTAAATATGCCCAAAGGCAGATTCTGCATTGAGGTGAATTTTAACCCAGAACTACAATCAGTTTCTGGTTGTGATCAAGTTGAATTCTTGGTTACCACCAACCCCGGTCAACCGATGCAGCCCATTGCCAAAGTAGCTTCTGGTGGCGAATTGTCACGTATTGGGCTTGGTATTCAGGTTATCACCGCTAAAAAGGTATCAACACCAACCTTGATATTCGATGAAGTGGATGTAGGTATTTCAGGACCTACTGCAGCAGTTGTGGGAAGAATGCTACGCAGCTTAGGTCAATCAACTCAGGTGCTCTGTGTGACGCATTTACCGCAAGTTGCAGGTAATGGTCACCAACATATGCTAGTGAATAAATTCACCAAAAGTGGCGGCACTGAGACGAATATGAAGTCATTGGATAAACAAGAGCGAGTCAATGAGCTAGCAAGACTACTCGCGGGTGATGTGATAACTGAAAATACCTTAGCGAATGCTAGAGAGCTATTGCAATAATCTTGCAGCTTTAAGCATCATCCATTAATCATCGCCCATTAAAAAGCCCACTATGAAGTGGGCTTAACGTTTAATGGGATTAGCTTTAAAGAGATTAAAGTATCATTGGTTAAATATAATAAGCCAACAACTGTAAACAAATTAACGAGAAAATCCCCGCTAATACATCATCAATCATGATCCCAAAACCGCCATGCACTTTAGCGTCGAGCCAACGAATTGGCCACGGTTTTAAAATATCGAAAAAACGAAATAACGCAAAACCAACCACTAACCAAATTACCCCAGCAGGGGCGGCAATCATGGTGATCATTAAGCCTGCGACTTCATCCCACACAATTGCGCCATGATCATGAACGCCCATATCTTTAGCGGCTTTATCACAAATATAAATACCAACAAGGCAGCTAATTAGCGTGATAAAAATAAAAGCCGATAGGCTTAAAAAGCTCATCAAGTACACAATCGGCACTGCGGCAAGGGTACCAAAGGTGCCCGGGGCTTTGGCGGCTAAACCACTGCCAAAACCTAATGCTAAAAAGTGTACAGGGTTTGTTAAGGTTAATTTCTTAACGGCTGGATCGGTTGAAATAAACTTCATTAGAAATGCTCAAAACTATTTTTTTCTAGCTCAAAAGGTTTGCCATCAGCCACTAAGCGTAACTTTTCGCCGGCACAAATTTGACCTACTTTAATAAATTTAACCCCAGCGTGGATCAGTGCAATATCCAAAGCGCCACGTTGAGATTCTGGTACAGTAAACATCAACTCATAATCTTCGCCACCAGTTAACGCATAACTAGTTGCTTCATTAGGGCTCAATGATGCTTGTAATGATTCCGATAGCGGTAATTCATTCACATCAATAATCGCACCCACATTAGATGCCTTTAAAACGTGCTGAATATCAGAAAATAAACCGTCAGATAAATCAATGGCACTGGTTGCTAAAGAGCGTAGCGCTTGACCCGCTAGTATTCTAGGCGTTGGATGATAGTGACGGTTAATTAAAAATTCTTTATGTTGATGTGCGACTTCTTTTTTGCCCAACAGGATATCAAGCCCAAGGGCAGAGTCACCCAAAGTGCCAGTAACATACACCCAGTCACCAATTTTCGCGCCACTACGGGTTAATGCTTTACCGGTTGGCACTTGACCATGAATAGTAATATTGATGCAGCGAGGCCCGCGGGTGGTATCACCACCGATCAGACTAACACTGTAATATTCAGCCGCTTCAAATAGCCCTTGGCTAAATTGCGCTAACCACTCATTATCAACATCTGGCAAGGTTAGCGCTAACGTCATCCACGCCGGATCTGCGCCCATGGCAGCAAGATCGGATAAATTTACCGCTACAGATTTATAGCCAAGCTCATAAGCTGGCATTGTCGGTAAAAAATGGACATTCTCGACTAGGGTGTCGCAAGATATGGCAATAGATGTGTTTTCCGCCGGTTGGACTAATGCACAGTCATCGCCAATGCCTAAATGCACATCTCGACGTTGCTGACCTTTATCACGGAAAAATTGTTCGATAAGTTGGAATTCTTTCACGATATAATCTGGTGCGGATAACCGCCCACCTATTATTTTGTAGAAAAAAGCGTTACATACAAAAACGGTATCCGAAGATACCGTTTTCATTCATTACTTACGAGTAACAAGCTTATCTAGCATACCATTGACAAACTTATGACTATCGTCAGCACCAAACGCTTTCGCTAATTCGATACCTTCGTTAATGGCCACTTTATATGGCACATCTTTACGATAAGTTAATTCATAAGCTGCTAAACGCACAATGGCTTTCTCAACGGGTGATACATCTTCAATATCACGATCTAAATGAGGCTTTAGCAGATCATCAAGTTGAGTTGCTTTCGTGGCTACACCTGATAGCAATTCACGAAAATAAGCTACATCAACACCGTTAATGTTTTGTTCAGTTAAAAATTCATGTTCAACATCAGCAACATTGTTCTTGCTTAACTGCCATGAATAAATAGCTTGAACAGCTAAACGGCGTGCCTTGCGGCGCTCTGAAGGCTTCATTACTTTTCCTACTACTATACTAACTGTTGTTCTAATTCTTGCAGAACGTTAACCATTTCTAGTAAACCAAGTGCAGCTTCAGTGCCCTTGTTACCAGCTTTAGTACCAGAGCGTTCAATTGCTTGCTCGATGGTATCAGTGGTTAAAACGCCAAATGAAACTGGGATATCATACTCTAAAGCGACTTGAGCAAGACCCTTGTTACATTCACCAGCAACTAAATCAAAATGCGGAGTACCACCACGAATTACTGCACCAAGTGCAACAATACCGTCAAACTTTCCACTAGCAGCAATTCGACGTGCAGCAAGTGGTAATTCAACAGCGCCAGGAACACGAACAACAGTAATGTTGTCGTCATTTACCTGACCTAAACGTTTTAGTGTGTCTAATGCGCCATCAAGCAGACTCTCAACAAGAAAACTATTGAAACGCGATACTACGATCGCCACTTTGGCATTTTTTGCTTCGATATTACCTTCAACTACGATCATTATCTTACCTAAATTAGCTAAAGCACCCGGCTCTGGGCAAAAGTGGCGGTATAATACCACAGCCAAATGCCCTGAGTCCTGTGCAATTATTGATAAATGTTAACTTCACTAAGTTAGTGAATTATTCTGCAATATAATCAGTTACTTCTAAACCGAACCCTGATAGAGAGTGATAACGCTTGGGTGAACTTAATAAACGCATTTTGCTCACACCTAAATTTGAAAGAATTTGCGAGCCAACACCGACTTGGCGCGAGGTTCCTTGCCATTTAGCAGCTGTAGGCGCTTGACCGTTATCTTCCGCTTCAAAGGCTTTGACCTTGGCGAGCATGTCACTTGAATGCTCGTGATTCGCCAACAGTACTAATACACCACCATCTGATGCAATACGCTCCATGGCGTTTTCAAGTGGCCAGCTACGTTTTTGATCGCGTTCAGAGTGGAATAAGTCATTAAAGGTATTTTGTAAATGTACCCGTACTAGGCAGTTTTCTTCAACGTCACCTTTCAATAAGGCATAGTGTAGCTGATTATCGATGGTGTCTCTGAAAGTCACCATATTGAACTCACCAAAACGCGTTGGCAATTTACATTCAGCTTCACGCACAACCGTGGTTTCTTTGGTGTTGCGGTATTCAATTAAATCGGCAATGGTGCCCATTTTAATACCGTGCTTTTCACTAAAGATTTCAAGATCTGGACAACGGGCCATAGTGCCATCATCATTAAGAATTTCAACTATCACGCCAGATGGCTCGCAGCCTGCAAGACGGGCTAAATCACAACCCGCTTCTGTGTGACCGGCGCGAATTAACACCCCGCCATCTTGTGCCATAAGTGGAAAAATATGACCAGGCTGAACTAAATCTGATGCTTTAGCATCTTTAGCAACAGCCGCTTGAACGGTTACAGCGCGATCATGGGCTGAAATGCCCGTTGTGACCCCCGTTGCCGCTTCAATGGAAACGGTAAAATTTGTTGAGAACTGAGCATTATTGTTGGTAACCATTAACGGCAAGTTCAGTTGCTGGCAACGCTCTTTAGTCATGGTTTGGCAAATCAGTCCACGGCCAAAGGTCGCCATAAAATTAATGGCCTCTGGCGTCACCTTATCGGCCGCCATGATAAGATCACCTTCGTTCTCTCTGTCTTCATCGTCCATCAAGATAACCATCTTACCTTGACGAATGTCTTCGATGATCTCTTCTATACTATGTAATGCCATTGCTAAGACCTTTATATTGTTTTGTCTATATCAGCGATATAGAGTAAATATGCTCCGGTAATAATATTTACCAGTAATAATCAGTTATCGCATAAATCCAGCACTTGCCAACAATTCCATTGTGACACCACTTTCAGTGGCTGGCTTTTGTTCTACTTTCATTAAGCGTTCGAGATAACGTGCAATAAGGTCAACTTCGATGTTGACGCTATGACCCGCTTGTAAAGCTAATAAGGTGGTTTCAGCTGCAGTGTGCGGCACTATGGTTAATCTGAATCTGTGCTGATCAACTTCATTTACCGTTAAGCTAACGCCATCAATGGTGATCGAACCTTTATGAGCAATATAACGAGATAACTCAGCGGGAGCTGCCAGCCAAAACTCAATGGCTTGGCCACGCACAAGGCGCTGCTCCACTGTGGCAATACCATCCACATGACCGCTAACCATATGGCCGCCTAATCGGGTCGTTGGGGTCACCGCTTTTTCAAGGTTTACTTTTTGACCGACGTTATATTTAGCAAATCCGGTTAAGGCAACGGTTTCAGCAGAAATATCTGCAACATAACCATCTGCTAAACATTGCACTACGGTTAAACACACCCCATTAGTGGCAATACTGTCACCCAGTTTTACATCGGTTAAGTCGAGCTTGCCACTGGCTACAGTCAAACGAATATCATCGCCTTTACGCTCAACTTTTCTTAATGTACCTAGTGCTTCAATAATCCCAGTAAACATATTTACTCACTTGTTATCTTTTGGGCCACGCTTAGCATCGACCGATAGACAAAATTGCATTAGTTAATTCGCTGGCGAATTAAGCTTTAAAATCAGTCGTTGGTCTGTACCAATTCTGCGACAATCCGTTAATTGTACATCAGGAATCTGATCCATAGTTTGATAGTCGTCTAATTGCATCAAATTGCGTCCATGACTGCCTAATATTTTCATTGCTTGGTACAAATAAAGTGTATCAGCTAATTTACTTTGAATAACACTACCAGCAACGCTGGCACCAGCCTCGACTAATACTGAGTTACAATGCTGGCCTAAGTGTGTAAATAAAGCATGCAAATCAACTCGTCCATCGTTATTAGCCGCTATTGTGATAAAGCTAACATGGGACTTAAAATCTTGTTTTACTTCTGCTGGATAGTCGACACAAGACACCAGCAAAATCGGCGTTTCAATAGTAAACATTTTATAGTCGGCAGTCAGCCTTGCTTTACTATCAAGCACCACTCTTAAAGGCTGTTGAAGGTCAGACTCAGCAAGGCTGTTTTGTACACTAGCCAATTGCTCGTAGCGCACATTCAAAGAGGGGTCGTCAGCTAAAACAGTTTCAACGCCAGTCACTAGCGCGCAATGACGGGCGCGCAGCTTTTGCACATCGGCTCTGGCTTCGGGGCCGGTTATCCACTTTGATACCCCATTCGATAGCGCGGTTTTACCATCCAAACTGGCTGCCAGCTTAATGGTGATTTCAGGTAATCCCGTAGTCATGCGTTTCATAAAGCCGATATTAAGTTGGCTTGCCGCAGCTGTTAGCAAACCCACATCAACTTTAATACCTGCCGCTTCAAGCATGCTAACGCCATTACCCGCCACTTGCGGATTCGCATCCATTTGCGCAATCACCACTCGCTTCACTTTGGCTGCAATTAATGCCTTAGCACATGGCGGGGTTTTGCCATAATGACTGCAGGGTTCAAGGGTGACATAGGCTGTAGCTTGAGGGAGTAGCTGTTGTAATTGTCGATTTTCGACATCTTTTAAGGCGTGAATTTCGGCGTGGGGGCCACCCGCTTTAATATGATAGCCTTGACCAATGATCTCGCCATTGGCGACAATCACACAACCCACATTAGGATTTGGACGTGTGGTATAACGGCCTTTTTCAGCTAATGAAATAGCAAGGCTCATCATTTCAATATCACATTTTGACCACTGAGACATAAAGACCTTCTAGAAACTAAAAAGCAGTCATTAAAATTCAGAACTGCTAAATAAGGTTAATCATTGGCAAGAATGCAAAGTGCCAATACCAACAAATGTAAGACTGCAATTAATTAAAGACGGCAATAAAAATAAGCTAGATTATTTTTGCAGCTTGGCGATGGCTTCACCGAATTGTGAGACATCTTCAAAGGCGCGATAAACTGAAGCAAAACGGATATAGGCAACTTTATCTAGGATCATCAATTGATCCATCATCAAATTACCAATCATGGCCGAATCAATTTCACGCTCACCTGTTGCTCTAAGAGTGGACTTAATCTTACTTAACGCTTGCTCAATTTGATCGATTGAAACTGGGCGTTTTTCAACAGCCCGAAGCATGCCGCCACGCAGCTTATCTTCATCAAATGGTTGGCGAGTGCCATCTTGCTTGATCACCCGCGGCATGACTAATTCGGCGCCTTCAAAAGTGGTGAAGCGTTCATGACACTCAGTACATTCCCGGCGACGGCGCACTTGATGGCCTTCAGCCACGAGTCTTGAATCAATAACTTTCGTATCTGTCGCGCTACAAAATGGGCAATGCATATCCGCTCCTGAAATAAAAAACAAAATGGCCGTAAGCACTGAGTACTTACGACCATTGAAGTTTATCCTATTTACTTTACAAGGTTAACCTTATCGAAAAGATTATCCGCGTTAGTTAAATAGATCATTGTTTATGTTAATCAATCTCGGTTGACATTAACCGTAAACTGGGAACTTAGCGCATAATTCAAGCACTTGGTTTTTAACGCGCTCAATAGTAGCTTCGTTAGTGATGTCATCTAACACATCACACATCCAGTTAGTTAACTCTACCGATTCAGTTTCAGTGAAACCGCGGCGGGTAATAGCAGGAGAGCCAATACGTAAACCAGACGTCACAAACGGTGAACGTGGATCATTTGGTACTGAGTTTTTGTTAACTGTGATATTTGCATGACCTAGCGCAGCATCTGCGTCTTTACCAGTGATATCCTTGTTGATTAAATCAAGTAAGAATAAGTGGTTATCGGTGCCACCAGAAACAACATCATAGCCACGTTCAATGAAGGTTTTCGCCATCACTTTAGCGTTAGCAACCACTTGCTCTTGGTAAGTGGTAAATTCAGGGTCTAATGCTTCTTTAAATGCTACTGCTTTAGCCGCGATAACGTGCATTAATGGGCCACCTTGGCCACCTGGGAATACTGCAGAGTTTAGTTTTTTATAGATAGCTTCATCGTTAATGGCAGATAAAATCAAACCACCACGAGGGCCCGCTAGGGTTTTATGGGTAGTGGTTGTCACAACGTGTGCGTGTGGTAGCGGATTCGGGTAGATACCCGCAGCCACAAGACCGGCAACGTGCGCCATATCGACAAATAAGTAAGCACCTACTTTATCAGCGATTTCGCGGAATTTGCCCCAATCTATGATCCCAGAGTAAGCAGAAAAACCAGCAATGATCATTTTGGGTTTATGCTCAACGGCTAAACGCTCAACTTCTGCGTAGTCAATTTTACCTGTTACTTCATCAATGCCGTACTGTACCGCATTGTATAACTTGCCTGAAAAGCTAACGTGAGAACCATGAGTTAAGTGACCGCCGTGAGCAAGGCTCATACCTAAAACAGTATCACCGCCTTCTAAAAGCGCCATGAAAACTGCTGAGTTTGCTTGAGAACCAGAGTGAGGCTGAACGTTTGCGTATGTCGCGCCAAATAATTCTTTAGCACGAGAAATAGCTAATTCTTCAGCAATATCCACATGTTCACAACCACCGTAGTAACGCTTACCTGGGTAACCTTCAGCATACTTATTTGTTAGCTGTGAGCCTTGCGCTTCAAGTACACGAGGGCTGGTATAGTTTTCTGATGCGATTAATTCAATGTGCTCTTCTTGGCGACGAGTCTCATCTTCAATTGCTGCAAATAGTTGTGGATCATAATCTGCGATATTCATAGCTTTTTTCAGCATTACTCACTCCAGCTGTTAATTCTTATAGTAGGGTTGCGCGGTATGATACAGCGCAATTGATCACAATCCCAGCATTTGAAACATGAAATTAGTTGCAATTCGTCATGAACTGCACTTGTGTTAGTTGTATTTTCTTGTATGGAGTTGTTCGGCAATTGTATTTCATAGAAAAATCCAAATTAACGCTTAGTTTCATAACCTTGTGACAATTTTAAGAAAACTCTTTTCTAAAAAATGAATCAACAAAAATAACAACGCGAACAGTGAAAATAGTCACGAATATCACTTTTTAACCCGCAAAATGCGGATTCAATGAAATAATCTTGAGTTAGCAACAAATTAATTAGACTGTCACGGCTCAATAAGCACTCCGCTTAATATTTCACAAAATCATCTTTATTAGCTGACAGAAACCCTGCTTAGTGACCACTAAAGCAACATAAGTCTCCTTCAAAAAAACCGTAAACAGCTAACGGCAAAAAGATCGGTTTTAAGTTGTTGCTCGATTCGAGTAGAATTAGTGCTATTCCTAGTTCGATCCCCCAGTCAAAGAGATATAAAAATGGCTCAGTTTGTATACAGCATGCTTAGAGTGGGCAAAATTGTTCCACCTAAAAAACAAATCCTTAAAGATATTTCCCTTAGTTTTTTCCCTGGCGCCAAGATTGGTGTACTGGGTTTAAACGGCTCAGGTAAATCAACGCTACTTCGTATCATGGCCGGTTTAGATACCGAAATCGAAGGTGAAGCTCGCCCGATGCAAGATTTAAAAATCGGCTACCTACCGCAAGAACCAAAGCTGGATGAATCGCAAACCGTACGTGAAGCGATCGAAGAAGCAGTCAGTGAAGCTAAAAATGCACTAACCCGTCTTGATGAAGTGTATGCACTTTACGCAGAACCTGATGCAGACTTTGATGCGCTTGCAAAAGAGCAAGGTCAACTTGAAGCCATTATTCAATCTCAAGATGCCCATAACCTTGATATGGTATTAGAGCGCGCCGCTAATGCACTGCGCTTGCCGGATTGGGATGAAAAAATCGCAGTGCTTTCTGGTGGTGAACGTCGCCGTGTGGCCATTTGTCGTTTGTTACTTGAAAAACCTGACATGTTGCTCCTTGATGAACCTACCAACCACTTGGATGCTGAATCAGTAGCTTGGCTTGAGCGCTTCTTACAAGATTACACTGGCACCGTTGTAGCGATTACCCATGATAGATATTTCTTGGATAATGCCGCAGGTTGGATTTTAGAGCTAGACCGCGGTGAAGGTATACCGTGGGAAGGCAACTATTCATCATGGCTTGAGCAAAAAGATGCCCGCCTGCAACAAGAGTCTGCCACTGAAAGCGCCCGCCAAAAAACCATTCAAAAAGAATTAGAATGGGTACGTCAAGGTGCTAAAGGTCGTCAATCTAAAGGCAAAGCCCGTATGGCTCGCTTTGAAGAATTGAACACCAATGACTACCAAAAGCGTAATGAAACAAATGAGTTATTCATCCCGCCGGGGCCTCGTTTAGGCGACAAGGTTATTGAGGTTAATAACCTAACAAAATCTTATGGCGACCGTGTATTAATTGATAACCTCACCTTCGCTGTGCCAAAAGGCGCGATTGTTGGTATCATCGGCGCTAACGGTGCAGGTAAGTCAACCTTATTTAAGATGATTTCAGGTGCAGAGCAACCGGATAGCGGCAGCATTGAAGTCGGCGAATCAGTGCAAATAGCCTCAGTTGAACAGTTCCGCGATTCAATGAATGATAAGAACACAGTTTGGCAAGAGATTTCAGACGGTCAAGATATCATGCGGATCAACAATACTGAGATCCCGAGTCGTGCATACGTAGGCCGCTTTAATTTCCGTGGTGGCGATCAGCAAAAAATCATTGGCACTCTTTCAGGTGGTGAGCGTAACCGGGTTCATTTAGCCAAACTACTGCAAGCTGGCGGCAACGTGTTATTACTCGATGAACCAACCAATGACTTGGATGTTGAAACGCTGCGAGCACTAGAGGAAGCTTTATTAGAGTTCCCAGGTTGTGCCATGGTTATTTCCCATGACCGTTGGTTCCTAGACAGAATCGCTACCCATATTCTTGATTACCGTGATGAAGGCCAAGTGAACTTCTATGAAGGTAACTACAGTGAATATACCACTTGGCTGAAAGAAAACTTAGGTGCAGAAGCCATTGAGCCGCACCGCTTGAAATACAAACGCATTGCAAAATAACAATCGCGTCACTGCCGATACCTATCAATGGTGATGCAAGTTAATAAATGCTCCTTATGACGATTTACCCATTTTTAAGTAAATAGTCTAAAGGAGCATTTTTATATCTCATGACTAAAAAATTCACTAAACAGGTTAAAGCTGCAGTTTTGTTGATTAATGTCATAAAAATGACACCATTAATTCATATCCAAAAACAATTTAAATATTAACAACTCGCCAAACCATATTGCAGCGGCGCCGTTATGTTCATGTTTATCCGCCCCTTGCCAAACTCATCATCCATATGGACTATTTTTACTAATTAACAACAGCTTAAAAATCATTTACAACTTATCCCTTAGTGTATAAAAATGGCCTAGATGAATTAATTTTCGTGAGCTGTGGCGATGTTGTAAAAAATACTCAAAAACAACAATCTATTTGTAAAGACATACCAACTTCAGTAATATAAAATTATTGACGGATTGTTTTACTGTTGACCATTTGTTATGGCGCAATTGCTATACACCAAAAAAATTAAGAAAAAACGGAGAAATCAGTGAGATATAGTCGAATAACATTTATGTTTTTATGCTTTTATGCAAGCAGCTCATTTGGTTTAGAAATTATTACCAGCAGTGAAACTAAAGCACTTGAAGAAATTGAGCAAAAATACAACATTGACAGCTTACTTATTTCTGCCAATGACAAGTTATCGACTCATAAGAAAAAAGAATCTGATTATCATGCTCTCAGTGTTGAAATAAAGAGTAAGAAAACTGAGTATGATCACGTTATCTCAAAACTACCGGCTAAAATTTTATCGCGCTCAAACATTAATGCTTATTACCAAGATATCGAAAAACTGGTGCTTAAAATTGACCAGTTAGAAACCAAATATGATATTGACGGCAAATCACTTCGTAGAGAGTACAAGACTATTATGGCCGAGTACGATGCCATTAATACTAAACGTACCGATAAAGATGAGCAGTTAGCCGCCTTAAAAAGTGATATTACCAAACGTCTAATCGCTGATGTATCAAAACCAGATACTGTCCAAACTGTTGATTTAGACGGTTCGACGTTATGTTCTAAATTCCAATCAATAAACGACTGTCTTAAAGATTCTGAAAATTACATTGTCACTAATACCATTAAAACGGATCCATTCTTAAATGATCGTAGCGTGTTGCTTTCATACGATGTTATTGATGCCAGCATGAACATGAGTGGTAATTTAAACTACAAGATCAAGATGGCCTTCAAGCCTTCTTATAACAGTAAAATTGATTCGCTCATTAATGAAAAGCTAGGGTTAAAATCAGCCATGATCACCTTAGTGAGTAATGTCGCTGCTGATTGGTTTATTGATGGGGTAAAAATCGGTACAGGCCGAGAATTATTTCATGAGGTGCCATTAGGGCAACATGGCATTTTGGCATCATACCAGTCTCAAGATAAATCGAGTGTTGAGTTCATTCAAGGAAACGGCGTTTTTAACTATAACTTCAATAATATGTCTCGACAAAATGACCTAGTCAGCTTGCCAAACAAAGACAGTAAAAAACAAGTTATAAAAATGAAGCCTAAACAGGTTAATACCAATAACCAAGCGAACGCCACCTCCAAAAAAAGCTTAACCGATAAAGGTTATGAATACTTTATGGGTATTGAACCCGCTAATAGTGAGCATGAAAAAAACTTCGACTAATAGCCCTATAAGCTGCGAGTAAAAAAAGCCATTTAGGTATTACCTAAGTGGCTTTTTTATTTAAGTGCATTTAGCTTAATGAGCTATTTTAATGAGAAGAATAACTAAGCCGCAGGTTGTTAATATCATAAGCTAGCAAATTGTCACAGTAACAATGTCGAACACCAAAAGTCACCAACAACATAAGCCAAGCTAATGTTATCTATTCATTACAAAATGATCAGCTAATCGCCTATAGTTGCAACGAACTGTTGATAAGCTTGTTATCGGAATGTTCAGTTACACTCTTATCTTCTTTGCTTTACATTCATTTACGCTTATATGGCTAATTATTTATTAATATAGACCGCAATTCAGCAACGAGTCATCGAGTTCTATTATGAAAAAATTACTTCCCCTTATTGTCATTTGCAGCTTAGTTGCTGCCGCAGTCATCTATAGTGATTTTTCACAAGCCAATAAAGCTACGCCGTCTCAAAAAGGCCCTGCCCAAAAATCTATTCCGGTTGTTACAGGGCTTGTAGAGCAACATGAATTATCTCAATCACTGTCTTTGATTGGTAAACTCGACGCTGAACAATCAGTGTATATCTCTTCGCAAGTGGCTGGGCAAATCGGTCAAATTAATATTCAGTCCAATCAAGATATTCAAGCTGGGCAAATCATTGTTCAATTAGACGACGCCAAAGCCAAAGCGGCAACAGCAGAAGCCGCGGCTTACCTTGCTGATGAAAAAAGAAAGCTCAAAGAGTTCCAAAAATTAGTTAAAAGTAATGCCATTACCCAAACTGAAATCGATGCCCAACAAGCCAGTGTAGATATAGCTCAGGCGCGTTTAGCCGCTGCCCAAGCAGAACTTGATTACCATTCATTAAATGCGCCTTTTTCTGGCACCGCTGGCTTAGTTGATTTCAGTGTAGGTAAAATGATTGCTGTCGGCACCGAGTTACTGGCATTTGACGACCTTTCTAGTATGAGACTCGACCTGCAAGTGCCTGAGCATTATTTATCTATGTTATCCATTGGTATGCCTGTAGCGGCACAAAGTAAAGCCTGGCCTGAACAAGTCTTTAGCGGCGAGATTACCGCCATTGATTCCCGCATTAATCAAGACACCTTAAATTTACGAGTTAGAGTGCAGTTTGATAACTCCAATAGTCAACTCAAGCCGGGAATGATGATGGCGGCGACACTTAACTTTCCTGCGATTGCTGAGCCAGTCATTCCTGTACAGGCTATTGAATACTCAGGTACTAAACGCTTTGTCTATTTGATTGGAAAGAACAACATTGCTAAACGTACTGAAGTCATTCTTGGTGCCCGTATTGATAATGAAGTGTTGATCTCAAATGGCCTTAAAATTGGCGACAATGTGGTGGTTCAGGGACTTGTCAATATGCGTGATGGTGTCAGTGTCGATATTTTACAAACCAACTCAACCACTGAGAAAATCGCTAAAGAAGATGACAGCGCAATGCTAACCACTGAATTGGAGAAAAGTTAATGTGGCTTTCTGACGTTTCGGTAAAACGCCCTGTTGTCGCCATCGTACTGAGCCTGCTTTTAGGGGTATTTGGACTGGTATCACTGTCTAAGCTTTCAATCAGAGAAATGCCTGATGTAGAAAGCCCTGTGGTAACTGTAATGACCACCTATGATGGCGCCTCGGCAACCATTATGGAAAGCCAGATCACCACCACCATTGAAGATGAATTAACCGGTATCAGTGGTGTTGATGAAATTACCTCAGTAACCCGCAATGGCATGTCGCGCATTACTGTAACCTTCTTATTAGGCTGGAATTTAACCGAAGGGGTAAGCGATGTTCGTGATGCTGTCGCGCGCGCGCAAAGACGCTTACCTGATGAAGCTAATGATCCTGTGGTCTCTAAAGACAATGGCTCTGGCGAGCCGGCAATCTATGTCAATTTAAGCTCATCGACGATGGATAGGACCCAGTTAACTGATTACTCCCAACGGGTGCTAGAGGACAGATTTAACTTAATTTCCGGAGTGAGTTCTATTTCAATCACTGGTGGATTATATAAAGTCATGTACGTTCAGTTAAAGCCTGAACTTATGGCCGGGCGTAACGTGTCAGCCAATGATATCGTCTCTGCTTTAAATACTGAAAATGTTGAAACCCCAGGTGGTGAGGTCCGTAATGACACCACTGTTATGACTGTGAGAACGGCCAGACTTTATAATAATCCAGATGATTTTGATTATTTGGTTGTACGTACTGCAGAAGATGGCAGTCCTATTTATCTAAAAGACGTCGCTGATGTATTTATCGGTGCAGAGAATGAAAACTCAACCTTTAAAAGTAATGGTGTTCCTAACCTTAGTTTAGGCATTATTGCCCAATCAGATGCTAACCCTTTGGATGTCGCTAAATTGGTTCATCAAGAGGTTGATAACATTCAACAGTTTCTTCCTGATGGCACAGCCCTCGCGGTAGATTATGACTCTACCGTGTTTATATCTCGTTCTATTGATGAGGTGTATAACACTATTATTATCACTGCTATTTTAGTGATACTGGTGCTATACATTTTTATTGGCCAAGTGAGAGCCACATTGATCCCTGCGGTGACGGTTCCGGTATCATTAATTTCTGCTTTTATTGCGGCCAATAGCTTTGGCTTTTCAATCAACTTGTTAACCTTAATGGCACTGATCCTCGCCATTGGTTTAGTGGTCGATGACGCAATTGTAGTAGTAGAAAATATTTTTCATCACCTCGAAAAAGGTGAGCCACCGATACTTGCCGCGTACAAAGGTGCCCGTGAGGTTGGTTTTGCTGTAATGGCAACCACAGCGGTACTGGTCATGGTATTTTTACCTATCTCCTTTATGGAGGGCATGGTGGGGCTGCTATTTACTGAATTCTCAGTCATGTTGGCTGTATCAGTGCTGTTTTCATCACTCATTGCCCTAACCTTAACCCCAGTACTTGGTAGTAAATTACTTAAGGCTAACGTCAAACCTAATCGATTTAATCTGTGGGTTGATGACCTTTTTGAGCGCCTAGAGCAGCAATACCGTAAGCTGGTTTCAAAAGCGGTGAAATACCGCTATATCGCGCCTATTATCATTATTGCTTGTGTGATTGGTAGTGGCTGGTTACTCAACCAAGTACCAGCACAGCTAGCACCACAAGAAGATCGCGGTGTAATGTTTGCTTTTGTTAAAGGCGCTGAAGGCACCAGCTATAACCGCATGGCGGCCAACATGGATATTGTCGAGCAGCGACTACTGCCCATGTTAGGCGATGGTGTTATTAAGTCATTTAGTATTCAAGCGCCTGCTTTTGGTGGCCGCGCAGGCGACCAGACCGGCTTTGTGATTATCCAATTAGAAGAGTGGCAAGACCGTGATATTAATGCCCAGCAATCTTTAGGCATTATCGCTAAAGCACTTGATGGCATTGCTGACGTTATGGTTCGGCCAATGTTGCCTGGCTTTAGAGGCCAATCCAGTGAGCCGGTACAATTTGTGTTAGGTGGTTCTAATTATCAGGAGCTATTTAAATGGGCACAGGCACTGCAACTTGAAGCGGATCATAGCCCACTTCTAGAAGGCGCTGATCTTGATTATGCAGAAACCACCCCCGAATTACTGGTGAGTGTTGATAGGCAACGCGCTGCAGAGCTGGGCGTCAGTGTCTCAGAAGTAGCCGACACCTTAGAAATTATGCTGGGCGGCAAAAGTGAAACCACCTTCATCGAACGCGGTGAAGAATACGATGTTTACTTACGTGGTGATGAAAATAGTTTTAATAGCGTGGCTGATTTGAGTCAGATATATATGCGCACTAAAACCGGTGAACTTATCACCCTTGATACCATTACCAAGATTGATGAAGTGGCTTCAGCGCAAAAACTAAGCCATTTAAATAAACAAAAATCGATAACCTTAAAGGCGAATTTAGGCGCGGGTTATACACTCGGTGAAGCATTAGATTTTCTGGACCAAAAAGCCATTGAGATGCTCCCCAGTGATATAAATGTGTCCTATACCGGTGAGTCGAAGGATTTTAAAGAAAACCAGAGCAGCGTATTTATCGTATTTGGTTTAGCGCTATTGGTTGCCTATTTAGTTCTGGCGGCGCAGTTCGAGAGTTTCATCAACCCATTAGTGGTGATGTTTACCGTACCAATGGGGATCTTTGGCGGCTTCTTAGGGCTTTATTTAACCGGTCAGGGGTTAAATATTTATAGCCAGATAGGCATGATAATGCTCATTGGTATGGTGACTAAGAATGGTATTTTGATTGTTGAGTTTGCCAACCAGCTGCGAGATAAAGGCCTTGAAATAGAGCAAGCCATTATCGACGCCTCAGCTCGTCGTTTAAGACCGATTTTAATGACTGCTTTTACCACTCTAATCGGCGCAATTCCACTCATTATGTCAACAGGTGCAGGCTCGGAAAGTCGAATAGCTGTGGGTACAGTAGTGTTCTTTGGGATGGCATTTGCTACTCTAGTGACCTTATTAGTTATTCCTGCCATGTATCGACTCATTTCAGGGGCAACGCATTCACCCGGGTATGTTGAACAACAACTCAATGATGCTATTGAGGCGCAAAAACAACGACCTTAACTTAATGACTTTAATACAGGTGTAAAAATGGAAAAAGTGGCTATTTTTGTTGATGTACAAAACATTTATTACACCTGTAAACAAGCTTTTGGGCGCTCATTCAATTACCGCGCTTTATATAAATTACTGAGTCAGCAATATCACATTGAACATGCTATTGCTTATGCCATTGCCCCTGCAGACGACGGTCAGAGAAAGTTTCAAGATGCATTAAAACACATAGGTTTTGAAGTCAAACTCAAACCTTATATTCAGCGCAGTGATGGCAGCGCCAAAGGCGACTGGGATGTAGGAATTACCATAGATATTCTTGATATTGCCGAGCATGTCGATAAGGTAATTTTATTGTCTGGCGATGGTGACTTTGATTTATTGCTTGCCAAAGTAGCACAAAAATATGGCTGTAATACCCAAGTGATCAGCGTTGCGCCTTTAACAGCAAAGTCACTGCTTGATGTCACTGGCAGCCATATCGCGATTAACCATGACTTGCTACTTTAACTGTCACATTTTTCATCACTCTTCGGCTTCGTGTAAACAAATATATACACATATATAAGCTGGCTAGTATGTTTTAAAATACCAATATAAACAACTAACTAGGCTTTCCTATATGGTCACAGTGCTCACTTCCCATATTGTGCTGTTTATCCGCATTACATCACTTCTAAATTTATGTAGAATTACTAGCGAACTTCATTAATAAAAAATAATAATAATTGAGGCTAGTCGATGTTTGGAGCGTTAAAGCAGTTTGTATTGTTAATCACTTGCGCCTGCGTCACTGTTTTTTTTACGCCTCAAAGCTATGGCGAACAATTTCGATTAGAAACCCTGACCATCAGTGACGGTCTACCTTCTTCGAGTATTACTACCCTTTATCAACAAAAAAATGGCTTTATCTGGTTTGGTACCGATGCGGGTGCCAGTCGCTATGATGGGGTTAACTTCACCAATTTCCAATTTTCATTAAATGATAAACACCATATATCAAACAATTACGTCACTAAAATCCACGAGGATACAAATGGTGATATATGGATAGCAACCGAAGATGGTCTAAATCAGTTAACCACAGATAATCAGATTATTATTCATGATATGAAATCATCAAGTAATGGCTTAGGTTCCAGTTGGATAATAGATATATTTGAAGATGATAATAACGATCTATGGTTTGGCACCGGCTCTGGTGTCAGTCACTATAATATAGACACTCAAACCTTTACCCCCTACTTCCTCTATGAAGTTGAAACGGATAAAGCATATGATACCTCTATCGCAGGCTTTTTTTACGATAGTAACCATAACATTTGGGTAACCTCAGACTTTGGCTTGGCCAAGGTAAATCGGCTGAAGCAGAAACTGGAATTAGTCAATTTTAACGATAAGCGCACCCAAGAGATCTTTGACGGAAGCTTATCGACCGTGTTTCAGGCTGAAGATGGCCTTGTGTGGATTGGCACTTATCAAACAGGCTTAATCAAGTTTAACCCTGAAACACTGGCTACTGAGGTATTTCAACATCAAGGGGATAATCCCTCCTCCCAGCAACTCGCTTCAAATCAAATTTTTTACATTACCGCAGAAGATAACAATACCCTGTGGATTGCGCACGATCATGGTGCCACAAGATTACAACTCGATACCATGACCTTCAGCCATATCAAACATCAAGATTATAATGATAATTCACTTGCTGATGATTACGTTGCAAGCATCTTAATCGATTATTCAAACGGTATTTGGTTCGGCACTGGCAATGGTGTATCGCGCTACTCAAGCTTTAAACAAGGCTCTCGATTATATCGCCCTCACCCTTTTAAACCCGAGTTATCAGGTAATTTCGTTTATTGGTTTGATACCGATAAACAAAATAATATATGGATAGCCACTGATAAAGGTATCGATAAGATTAACGCTGGCACAGAAACAATTACCATAGCGCCAATAACAGATGCTGTGATCAATGAACCCTATAGCACCATTGTTGATGAACAAAACAATTTATGGATAGCGGGTGCCAATGGCTTATCACAGTATAATATTGATAATGATACTTTAAGACATTTTAGTAATAGCTCTGACAACCCCCATGGATTCCCCAGTAATGAGTTTTACCTCGCCATACCTGACAACAAAGGCAATGTTTGGATAAGCGGTTATTTAGACGTGGGTTTAATACTGTTCAATCCTGATAAAGGCATTTTAAAGCGCTATTTCGAGCACTACGATAATGCATATCGCTCTGGAGGTAACTTTGCCTTTGATAAGAAAATCATTCATAACGGCGAATTATGGATGGCCACAACCAATGCTATTTTCCGAATTAACCCTGAAACTGATGAAGTGAAACACTTGCCTCTAGGCAGTGAGGTTGAAAATATTCGCACCGTCACAATTTACCAAGATGAAGATAATATTATTTGGGTTGCCACTCAAGGGTTAGGGCTGGCTAAAATTGAGATTGGCGAGAAATGGAGTGATGAATTAAACATCCAGTACTTCACCAAAGAGCATGGGTTTACCAGCAATACCCTCAAGGGCGTGGTGGGTGATGGTAAAGGAAATTTATGGATCACCTCGCAAGCTAAATTTGCGCACATGGATACAAAAACCAATAAAATCACCCAATACCCCAGTGCCATCACTCAAAAAGACAGTTCATTTTCAGATGGTGCAATAGCAATAAGAAACCACGAGTTACTTATTGGCACTAATCATGGTGCCTTTAAAATTGACACCCAGCAGCTAACAAGAAATGACTTTCAGCCTCAAGTGCATATTACTTCGGCACTTGTTGCTAACCAAGAATATATTGGCCCTAATAGTAATAATCAGCTCGCTAAGTTAAGCCTAGATTATCAAAAAAATATGGTCCAGTTTACCTTTGCCTCATTAGACTTCAGTGCCCCCACTAAAAACCAGTATCGCTATATGCTGCAAGGGTTTGATAAAGAGTGGACCTATGTCGGTAACACCAACACTGCCACATATACTAACCTCAGTGCCGGTGAATATAACTTCATCGTACAAGGGAGTAATAGCGACGGCCTATGGAGCCCTCATCAAGCCATATTTGCTTTTAAAATAAACCAAGCTTGGTGGCATTACGCCATTATTAGCTTGCTGATAATATGTGCCTTATTACTGTTTTTATACCTATTAACTCGCCATCAAAAAATTACTGAACTTAGAAAAAGAGCGAACTTTGATGCGTTAACGGGGTTATCGAATCGCTTCCAATTTAATAGCAAACTTGAAGCGTCCATTAGCATTAAAAATACTCACGCAGCCATTGTTTTTATCGACCTTGATTATTTCAAAGAAGTGAATGACACCATGGGCCATGACATTGGTGATGAGCTTATTATTCAGGTCAGTCAGCGTTTAAAAGCCAATATAAAAAGGGATGACTTATTAGCTCGATTAGGTGGCGATGAATTTGCCATTATCATTCGAAACCCTGGTGAGTTGGCTCAATTAGTGACTATTGTTGAACGGATAAGAGCAACCATTAATTGCGGTTACCAGGTACAACAGCATTGGATCAGTACTTCAGCGAGTATTGGGGTCGCCTGTTACCCTGAAGATGGCCAAGATGCTAAGACCTTGCTAAAGCACGCCGACACGGCAATGTATGCCGCCAAGCATGCAGGCCGTAATAGTGCATACTTTTTTAATGAGGCGCTCTCCATCGCCCTGCAAGAAAAAATCACTATCAAACAGCAACTGCAACTGGCATTAGAGAATGGTGAATTTGAGTTATTTTATCAACCGAAAGTCTGTTTAGTCAGCGGTGAGATCAGCTCCTTTGAAGCATTACTGCGTTGGTTTCACCCTAAAGAAGGCATGATCCCGCCTAATCGCTTTATTCCAGAAGCTGAAAGTAACGGTCAAATTATTGAGATCGGCTACTGGGTATTAAGACAAGCCTGCATAACCGGCAATCAATGGCATCAGCAAGGGCTATTAAGTGGCAATATTTCAGTCAATATTTCGCCAGTGCAACTATCACAGCCGGATATTTGCCAGCAAATTGAAGCGATTTTAGTTGAAACAGGTTTTCCTGCCGAGAAACTGGAGCTCGAGATTACCGAATCATTATTAATTGAAAACGTGGAAGTCGCTGAAAAAGTACTTAACCAGCTGCATCAACTGCATATCAGGATTAGTTTAGATGACTTTGGCAAAGGCTATTCTTCATTGAATTACCTGACCCATTTCCCGCTTGATACCTTAAAGATTGATAAAGGCTTTATCGATAACTTTATCGATAACAAAGCGGCTGGTAATGTACTTAAAAACATTATTAATCTCGGTAAGGACTTGAATATGCAAATTGTTGCCGAAGGTATTGAAACCGAGCTGCAATTATTAAAGTTAATTCAGTATCAATGTCATGTAGGCCAAGGTTATATCTTCAGCCCAGCGGTCAACGCGCAAAGCGCTTACCAAATGCTTACTGGGGAAACACAATTACTGCCATTGTCTATGCAACAAAAGGTCAGCTAAAAATTAAGCATCAGTTTGACTGTGATGCTTAAAGCTACTCACAATGCAATATCGTTGCAGGTCTGAGCAGTATGTAACTGAGGTATATCAACAGCAAGAGTCTGTTTAAAGTGGTTTAAATAGGTGACAATAAGCATCCGTTTTACCTTAATAACCAAATCAGCCTAACTGAGTAGCGAATGAGCACAAAAACAATAGCATATAGCCCAATATTTCACTTTCCGGTGCAAATCTATTATGAAGACACCGACTTTTCTGGGGTTGTGTATCATCCTAACTTTTTAAAGTATTTCGAAAGAGCCAGAGAGCATGTTATTGGGGCCGATGTACTAAATAGCTTATGGCAGCTACAACAATTGGGATTTGCAGTGTATCGCACCGATATGCTTTGTCATGATGGGGTTGAGTTTGCAGATATTGTTGATGTTCGCACTCGATATTATTTTGAAAGTAAATATCGTACTGTGTGGCAACAGGAAATTTGGCGACCTAATGCTAACAAGCCTGCTGTGACAGCGACCATAGAAATGGTTTGTATGAATCAACAACGACAAATGGCGCCGATGCCAGTTGAGCTGATCGCACAGTTACGATCACAATTTGGTCAAGATTAGCTATTTAGCAATAAATTACGTCGCGCTAACCGGATAAGTTAACTGAGCTAAACAATGCTCTAACTCACTAGGCCGAAGGGGTTTACTAAAATAATCCCCTTGGATGGTATTGGCGCCAAATCCAATCAAGGTATCAAATACCGCCTTTGTTTCGACCCCTTCAACCGTGACATTAAACCCTAAGCTACTAGCTAAATCTATGCTGGTTTTGACAATTTTGTTAGCTTGTAAATCACAATTAAAATCGTCCAAAAATGCTTTATCAATCTTTACCTCATCCACTGGAAGATGGCGCAGGTAAGCAAGAGAAGAGTGGCCGGTGCCAAAATCATCAATGGCGATGGAGACGCCGATGTCTCTGAGGGTATTTAGCGTTTCTATGGTGCTGTTCAAATCAATCATCAAGGCGCTTTCAGTAATTTCTATGGTCAAGTTTTGCGCAGGCACTTTATATTGCAGCAACTTACTGCTTATGATGATCGGAAGCTGTTTATTCTCTAAATCTTTGGTGGACAAATTCACTGCCACTTTGATATTTAAACCTTTGTTAATCCACTTAACCTGTTGTTTTAACACTTCATCCAGCGCCCAATGGCTAACTAAATCGATAATGCCAGTATGCTCAGCTAATGGAATAAACTCCGAAGGAGAAATGTCACCAAGACCAGCATGTTTCCAACGAATGAGTGCTTCAACTTGATGACAAGCACCTGAGTTCATGTCCAGCTTTGGTTGATATACCATGTACAATTGATTCTGCTTTAAACCTTTTGGTAAGCTATTGATAATTAATAATTCACGATATTGGGCTTTATCATCATCTTGATTATAAAAAGCAACAGAGCCACTGCTGCGCTTAGCTTTTTTAAGGGCTAAATCCAGCCTTCTTAGCATTAAACTGACATCAGCATGGTGTTTATTTAACTCCAATACACCTAGTTGAACTTTAATACAGATTGGCGTTTGAGCAATTTCAAATGGTCGTTGTAAATGCTGCTTCATATCCTGTAAATCCTGGCTCAATAATGAATTTGGATAAAAAAGCAAAAACTCATTACCATTCATTCGCGATACAAACGCAGGGGGGGTAGTTAAGCCTTTAATCCTCACTGCAAATGCTTGCAATAATTGATCGCCAAAAACAAAGCCAAATAAGTCATTCACAAATCTAAACTGTTGAATATCGACCAAAATCAACATACCTTCGGTCGCTGGCATTTTGGCAAACATTTTGCGTTTAAAGCCCACTCGATTGGACAGTCCTGTTAGTTTGTCACGATCAAGATTAACAGGATTATTTTTGTGTAGTTGATTTAGATTGCGAATAAGGGGTTTAAAAGCCCGAGGGGTATGTTTGAAACTTAACGGTAGTTTATTGCTACTATTGACATCAAGGGTTTGGGTTAACTCATTAATAAAGCGCCCTTGCTGAAAATAGCCACCCAGTACAATACCGAGCAGCAAAACTAAGCCAATAAACACAATGATCATTATTTCAACAGTTAACACAACCGAGTGCCTCTATTATCTTGCTTTATTAGCGTTAGCCTTATTAGCGTTAACTCAATAGCCATCGGGCTTGAATTTATGCTTATTGATAACTCTGTTTTATCGAATGATAAACATCTAAAAACTCATCACTCTCTAAATCTTCAGGGGTAACTGGTAAGCCTCTTGTGGCAAATAATGCTAACCGCTGCTCAAGCTCGGGACCTGCTCTTAACTCACCAGAGTAATAGGCCGCTGAGCGAATAAAGTCTAAATAAGTGACCAGCTCAGAGATGTAATGCAAATCAGCCCAGCGCTCAACCACTTCCATCACTTCAGGGGCAAAGTCCCACGTTTTTAAAATAGCTCGACCTATTGGCCCTTGCATTTTACGTACGAGACCGCGTAATTGTTCAATACTGGTAAAGGTATCAGGCCTTGTTTCAGCTTCTGATAACACAGGTAGCGCGCCAATATTGTGCACTAAGCCAGCCAAGGTCAATGTTTCAGCATCTAACCTTTTACTGGGGTTGCGCTTATTATAAATTGCAAGTAATGCCCCTGCCGCTGCTGTCACTTCAATGGAGGTTTGCCATACTTCATCCATCACCTCCCATACCATTTCATTGGTTGAGATAAAAAGTTGCTCTAACGCCACTGAAGTGACAATGGTTTTAATCTGCACTAAGCCAATTCGATTAACGGCAGCACTGATATTTTCAGCTTTTTTACCACGGCTATACAATGCACTATTTGCCACCTTAATAATGCGCGCCGAAATCGCCGCATCTTGGCCAATAATATCACCCACTTGCTTCAAGCTGCTATTAGGGTTTGATACCACCTCTTGCACTCTCATGGCAACTTCAGGAAGCGTTGGCAGTACCAATGCGTCATCTTTAAGCTTTTTCAGTAAACCCACTAGGAGTTGGTGTTCAGTCGTCATCAATTCAGCCCGTTGTATTATTATTATCGCTTTGTAAGCAATTGTACCAGTTATGTGGCTTATTTGAATAAAGAAAAAGAACGACTATGGGGATTTTATTCCATTAAAGATGATCAAATTTGACTGTAACCGCAATCACAGAGGAAAAATTTGCATTCAGCAGCCATACTTCAGTAAAATGCCGCCCCCGCGCTGTGTGCGAGTTTTCATCAAATTGAGAGTTATTATGTTTAGACCAGAGCTATTGTCTCCAGCTGGAACCCTTAAAAATATGCGCTACGCATTTGCCTACGGTGCAGATGCTGTATATGCCGGTCAGCCTCGTTATAGCCTTCGAGTTCGTAATAATGACTTCAAAATGGAAAACCTCGCCATGGGGATCCAGGAAGCCCATGCGCTCAATAAAAAATTATATGTGGTCAGCAACATTGCGCCCCACAATGCCAAGCTAAAAACCTACATTCGTGATATGGAACCTGTCGTGGCGATGAAACCTGACGCCATAATCATGTCAGATCCAGGCCTTATCATGATGGTGAGAGAAGCCTTTCCCGATCAAGTAGTGCATTTATCAGTACAAGCCAATGCCATTAACTGGGCTTCGGTGAAGTTTTGGCAGCAACAAGGTATTAAACGCGTTATTTTATCTCGAGAATTGTCGTTAGATGAAATTGAAGAAATTCGTCAGCAATGCCCTGATATTGAATTAGAAGTATTTGTCCATGGCGCATTATGTATGGCTTACTCAGGCCGTTGCTTACTCTCTGGTTACATCAATAAGCGCGACCCTAACCAAGGCACTTGCACCAATGCTTGTCGTTGGAAGTACGATGTCCATGAAGCCAAGCAAACTGAAACCGGTGACATTATTGCGGTAAACCCACAAGGGCTTGTTGACCAACATGGTGTGCAGTTAGAGACGCCGCCAACATTGGGCGCAGGTCAGCCATCAAGTGAAGTGGTGTTATTGCAAGAACCAGGACGCCCAGGCGAATATATGCCTGCTTATGAAGATGAGCATGGTACTTATATTATGAACTCAAAAGATTTACGTGCCATTCAACACGTTGAGCGTTTAACCAAAATGGGTGTCGACTCATTAAAAATTGAAGGCCGTACTAAATCTTTTTATTACGTAGCGAGAACCGCACAGTTATATCGTCAAGCCATTGAGGATGCTGTGGCAGGTAAAGATTTTGACCGCACGCTAATGCATAACCTTGAAGGCTTGGCGCATCGTGGTTATACCGAAGGCTTCTTACGTCGTCACGTTCATGACGAATACCAGAACTATGATTACGGCTACTCAATCAGTGATACCCAACAATTTGTTGGTGAATTTACCGGTAAACGCAATGATGCCGGCGCAGCTGAAATTGACGTTAAGAACAAGTTCTCTGTCGGTGACAGTGTTGAATTGATGACCCCGCAAGGCAATATCACCTTAACCATTTCAGAATTAGTTAATCGCAAAGGTGAATCAGTAGAAGCCGGGTTAGGTTCAGGGCACTTTGTATTCTTAGCTGTGCCGGCAGAAGTCGAGCTGGATAAAGCAATTTTAATGCGCAATCTGCCTCAAGGGCAAGATAGCCGCAATCCACATCAAGCGATTGAACCCGTTACCTAGACCTGCTACATAAGTCAGTCTAACCAGGGGATGGTTATCCGTTTTCAGCTGTTGCAGTTATTGCCTTTTAGGCCATAACTGTGACTGTTGAGAAAGTGTTTACCCGCCAATGCAATACAAGCCACCACTTTGACTCAATCTCTACCTTTGACTCAATCTCTACCTTTGACTCAATCTCTACCTTTCACTCAACTTCTATCACCTACTCAACTCTATCACCTACCCAACTCTATCGCCCACTCAACATCTATCACCTACTCAACTTCTATCACCTACTCAACTTCTATCACCTACTCAACTCTATCACCTACCCAACTCTATCGCCCACTCAAGATCCAGCCTACTACATATAAAAACTCATGACCTATCATTTAGTCAGTTATCACCTATCATTTATTTATTATTGGCCAAGGTTGGTCAAAACTTGAAGGGTTAGATCCTTCAAATGTGAGTTCCTCTAATCTATGCTATTAATTAATATCAGTAATAAGTTTTACAGCGGCAAAATTTTATCATTAACGCAATATCAGTAACAAACTCAAAGCGATACGAGCAACCGAAGCTAACAAAGCCGTAACCCTAAGCCCTGAAATATTTATTATTCGCCCCAAAGACACGATTGCGCAACAAAAGTATCAAAGTGTGCTTTACATTATCCAAATTTAGAGCAAAGCTGTTTAAAGTAGCTTTTATGGTGCTTGCCGTTTCACATGTTGCCAGTTTTTACTATTTTTATTGCATGAATAAATGAGGATAAAAAATGAAAGACGATACCAAGCTAAATGATTTAACCACTAACAATGTCGACCAGTCAAAACGTACTACGCTAACTAAGCTTGCGGCGGGGGCTGTTAGTACTGCAGCGCTTCCATTTGCCTCAGTTTTGCAAGCCGCATCAGACAAACTCACTGAGCAGCAAATTAAGCTAATGGCCAATGAAAAGGGCCCATTTGATATTGTTATTGAAAATGGCCGGGTCATTGACCCTGAAACTAAATTAGATGCCATTCGTAACGTCGGCCTTAAAGGCAATCGTATTGCCGCCATTTCAACAGATAAATTACAAGGCAAAAAAGTCATTGATGCCACAGGCTTAGTGGTTGCGCCGGGCTTTATTGATATGCACGCGCATGGTCAACAGCTTCCGGCTGCACGAGCACAAGCATTTGATGGTGTAACCACCGCTCTTGAAATGGAGTCGGGGTTGCTACCTATTGCTAAATTCTATGATGACACAGCCAAAGAGGGCCGCCCTATTAACTACGGCGCCTCTGTTGCATGGACTTATGCTCGTATCACGGCAAAAGAGCCCACAATGCCACCAGCAGACGGTACGATTGTTTGGTTTCAACAAGCATTTTCTAAAAATAACTGGCAAAACACCCTTGCGACAAAAGATGAGCTTAAATCCATTTTAAACTATGTTGAGCAAGGCCTTAAAGAGGGAGGTTTGGGCATTGGTATTAACGCTGGCTATGCACCAGGTTATGGCCATAAAGAGTACTACGAATTAGCAAAGCTAGCTAAACGCTATGAAATGCCTACTTATACCCACGTGCGTTACTTAAATAGCGCAGAGCCTAAATCAAGCTTTGAAGCCTACCAAGAACTGATCAGTTTATCGGCAACCACCGGTGCACACATGCATGTTTGTCACCTTAACAGTACCTCAGTGCAAGATATCGAAGATTGTGCTGATTTAGTTCAAGATGCGGTTGATGCAGGCTTATCGGTGACAACAGAAGCTTATCCTTACGGTGCTGGTTCATCAGTGATCGGCGCAGAAGTTTTCCGCGGTGATGACTGGCTAGAGCGCTGGGGAGTGCCAAGTGCAAGCTACATGGAAGCAAATGGTAAAGCCTTAACACAAGAAAAAGTCACTGAGCTTCAAGCAAATGCGCCAGGTACAGTGGTAGTAATGCACTTTTTAAAACCTGATGAAAGTAAATCCGATCGCCATAAAATGGACCGCTCAGTATTATTTCCAGGCGCAGCCATTGCATCCGATGCAATGCCATGGATGAATCCTAAGGGGCAATTAATCGAAGGTAATGTATGGCCATTACCAAGTGATGCTATTGCTCATCCAAGATCGCTTGCTTGTTTTACTCGCTTTATCAGTAAATACCTCAATGAATACAAAGCAGTTACACTACTCGAAGCGATGGAGCGTACGAGCTTAAATGCGTGTCGAATATTAGAAAACAGTGTTCCTCAAATGAAAAACAAAGGCCGTATTCAAGTGGGTAAAGATGCTGATTTAGTCTTATTTAAACTTGACGAAATCAAAGTGCTAGCGACCTTTGATGCGCCTAATGCACTCTCAGAAGGGATGCATCATGTGATCGTAAATGGTACA
Organism: Shewanella sp. 3_MG-2023; assembly: GCF_030548765.1. Classification (NCBI taxonomy): domain Bacteria; kingdom Pseudomonadati; phylum Pseudomonadota; class Gammaproteobacteria; order Alteromonadales; family Shewanellaceae; genus Shewanella; species Shewanella sp. 3_MG-2023. Next base: position 57,362 of record NZ_JAUOSH010000008.1, read on the forward strand.
CCTATTATCGAAAATGGTGAATTGCATTTAGATGTAAATCCTGGCTTAGCAGTTCGTAATCCAGTGGTTGCATAACCATTATGCCTAAAATCATAAAGCTCGGGTAATACCGAGCTTTTTCGTTAAAAAGTAAATCATATAGAGAAACGTCAATGAATAAAAAACCTATTCCAGTGACCATTTTAGCGGGTTTTTTAGGTGCCGGGAAAACCACCCTGTTAAACCATATCCTAACCAATGCCGATGGCATGCGTATGGCCGTTATCGTAAATGACTTTGGTTCAATTAATGTCGATGCAGAGCTAGTAAAATCCCAAAGCGACAATATGATTAGCCTCGAAAATGGCTGTGTGTGTTGCAATCTTGCCGAAGGTTTAGTGGTCTCAGTGATGCGCATACTGGCACTTGAAGAGCGCCCTGATCATATTATTGTTGAAACCTCAGGTATTGCCGAACCTAAAGAAGTGGCATTGCAATTTGAAGATCCTGAACTACAAGCACACGCGCCATTGAACGCGATTATCACCACTATCGATGCTGAGAATATTTTAAGTTTAGAAGGTTCAATGGCCAGCTTGTCAGAGCAACAAATACAAGTCGCCGATATCGTGTTAGTTAATAAAGTTGATTTAGTGGCAACTGAGCAGCTGGAAAAAGTTAAAGCATGGTGCCAAACCCAAGCCCCTTTTGCCAAACTGGTTGAAATGGAGTTTGGAAACGTCGCGCTACCGATTTTATTTGATGTACCTGAGCGGTTAGTAAAACTTAGCCATGAGCATACTTGTCTGCACCAAGGTGCAGACCATGACCACAGCCAATGCAACCATCATGACCATGTAACCCACAGCTTTGATACTTTTAGCTTCGAAACCGACAAGCCGCTGTCTTTGCAAAGCCTCTATCCGCTATTACAGCAGTTTTCAGTCGATGCCTACCGCATGAAAGGTATTTTAAATTTATCTGATCGACCTGATCATCGCTGTATATTTCAATGTACTGGCCAACGCGCCAATGTCACTGTTGGCGAGCCGTGGGAACACGATGAAGCAAGAGCAACCCGTTTAGTCTTTATTGCCCCCAAAGGTGGCATGGACGAAAAAATAATGCGTGAAAAGTTAGCTAGCTTAGTGGTTTAAATATAAAACGACTATGCAGTAAACGGCCCACTAAAGCTGTTAATGACAAGCTGTAAATGCTTGGCTGATAATTAATAGCATGATAATCAAGGATACTGGCGAGAAAGGAGTAAATGATGTCCGAGTTAAATCAAGATGACAAATTAACCGCTGAAGTTGATCAAACCAAGCGCGATACCATGAAAAAACTGGCTATTGGCGCCGCTGCAATAACACTTTCATCGACTGCCACAGCAGAAACTAACAAGGGTCCACAAAAGCCACAGTTAATGCCAAATCAAACAGGCCCGTTTGATGTAGTGATTACTAATGGCCGTGTCATTGATGCCGAAACGGGTTTAGATGCCGTACGCAATGTAGGCATTAAAGACGACAAAATTGCCGCTATATCGACAGAAAAGCTCACAGGTAAAAAAGTCATTGATGCCAGCGGGCTTGTGGTTGCCCCTGGCTTTATCGACCTTCACGCCCATGGACAACAATTACCCGCAGCCAGAGCTCAAGCCTTCGATGGTGTCACCACCGCCCTTGAGTTGGAATCAGGCCTATTACCCATTGGTAAGTATTATGATGACACAGCTAAAGAAGGTCGCCCAATAAACTACGGCGCCTCAGTAGCTTGGACCTATGCCCGCATTATGGCAATTGAAAGTGAAATTTCGCCCGCAGATGGCACCATTACTTGGTTTCAGAATGCCTTTAGTTTAAAAAATTGGCAAAATGATCTCGCCACCGACGCACAGCTAAATACGATATTGTCTGATGTTGAACAAGGCTTAAAAGAAGGTGGTTTAGGGATTGGTATTAATGGCGGTTATGCTCCCGCCTATGGCCATAAAGAGTATTACGGCTTAGCTAAACTGGCCAAAAGTTTTGATGTACCGACCTTCACCCATGTACGTTATGCCAACGGCATGGAGCCCAGATCAAGCTTTGAAGCCTATCAAGAGTTAATCAGTTTAGCCGCCACCACTGGGGCACATATGCATATTTGTCACCTCAACAGTACCTCGGTGCGAGACATTGATGATTGCGCCGACCTAGTGCAAGAAGCTGTTGATTCTGGTTTGCCGATTACCACTGAAGCTTACCCCTATGGCGCAGGCTCAACACCTGTGGGCGCGGCCTTATTTGCTGGCCCAGAATGGATTGACCGCTTTGGCGTTCCCGATGCAAGTTACATGGAAGCCAATGGCGTACCTATGACCCAAACCAAAATCGATGAACTACGAAAAACCAACCCTGGTGAAGTGATCGTTATTCACTTCTTAAAGCCTGACGACAGTAAAGAAGACTTACGCATGATGAAGCGTTCGGTGTTGTTTCCTAACGCCGCTATTGCCTCTGATGCCATGCCGTGGATGGACAGCAAAGGTAAATTGATTGAAGGTGATGTATGGCCATTGCCTAACGATGCTTTTGCTCACCCCCGCTCGGTCGGGTGTTTTGCCCGCTTTGTAAATAAATACGTGGTTGAGTATAAAGAAGTCAACTTAGTCGAGGCAATGAAGCGCACCAGCCTCAATGCGTGTCATATCATCGAAGATGCTGTGCCGCAAATGCGTAACAAAGGCCGTATGCAAGTGGGTAAAGATGCTGACATAGTGGTATTTGATCTCAATAGCTTTAAAGATATGGCCTCATTTACTGAGCCCAATAAGCTTTCAGTGGGTATGCAGCATGTACTAGTCAATGGCCAATCGATTATTGATAAGGGACAATTGCTTATGGATGCTAAGCCTGGCAGAGCAATTCGTCGCGATGTGACAGTCTAATCGATAATCAAAAAACGTCGACAAAACATGACAACGAAAAAGCGCCATTAGGCGCTTTTTTCATGTGTTTAGTTTTTCTCAATTAATATCGATTAGTTGCGTTTATGGTTAAACAAAAAGCGGTCATTGAAAATAGAATAAACCATGATCTGCCCTGCCATAATCGAACAAAACATCAATAATGCTGACATACCAATACTGGGGATAGGCAATATTGCAGTGGCAAAGAATGACTCACTGGCACCAACGATGATCCGGCTTCCTGGCACTAAAATGATCACCCCTTGGATAATATACACTAACGCAGGCACTTTACGTGCTTTACCGGCTAACAGCCCATAAAGAGTGATAATCATGGTGCTAATCCAAGTGCCGATAACCCAATCAGAGGTAAACCAATGTGGCCCCCACATGCCAACTGCAGCAGCGGGCAGGCCAATAATAATGTCTTGCCAACTGGCATTAAAAATCAGTCCAATCGCAACCGATATGCCAATTAACGCCAGAATATGCAAACCTAAAGGGATTTCATTAATAAATGGCGCAGCGGCTACATGGCCGACAAGCAAGCTTGATAAACCTAAGCCCATCACCACGCCAATGAATATTTTTATTACCACCAAACTACTTTGGGCCAATAACTCTATGCCTGAGCGAAAGTCATTTAAGGCAAGACTGGCTAAACCATTGGTGACAGTAAGTCCTGGAATAAACAGCACAATGGATGAGATGCATAAAGCTAACACCGGTAACTCAGGAAATTGAGCGGCTAATATCCCCACCACAAAACTGGCAATAAACGCCACAATGAACTCAACCAGCATTGCTCGCTGCCCGGTGCACATTAGTTGAGCTAACCAGGCGATTAACCCTAAAAAAACCGAAATCATTGCCGCAAGATACGTGCTCCCCACCAGCATCAAATAGCAAGGCGGCAGTAATAGGTTGGCAATGCCTAAAGTAAAATTCGAGTAACTCGGCACCCCTTGATAGTTTTCTTTTGAGTGTATTGCCTTTAGGGTTGCCACCAAATTGCGTAAATTGACTGACGGTGGATTTTTAGTTTGCATCACCATTTTTTGAGTGGGTTGCTCGAAAATGGTCACAATTTTAGTTGGGGTAACATCAATGGCGATATCTATCTGGTGATGAGCCGCATAAGACTGAGTATATTTCGCCACTGAGTATGGTGCGCACCCTGATTGATGTAATCGATCTGAAAATGATAAAACATCATCATACTGTTGCTGGGTTGGGCTTTTATCTTCCATTTTTTTATTCTCGATAAGTCAGCAAAAAGTGGTTCTGAGGGCTTAGTTAAATCATAGTAGCTAAATGATAATTGCTACATAATAGTAGCGAACTCATTCACTTCATAATCTGAAATAGAGGGTCAAACCCTTCAAAAATGAATCCTTTCATTGAATTAGCAGTGGTCGCGATAATCTCCACTGCAAAACATGCGCTAGCCGGTGAATTTCTCGCTTAACCCTAGGCGGGCTATCTCTGTGTGATATAATCATCGATTGAAAGATTTATAGCGTGTTTAAATGCATTAGATCAGCGCAGTCATTCAACGCTTATTAAGTCTTTGTCTTCATTCAGGTCATTATTCATGGTTAAGTGCATGAAAATCCGCTGTATGAATCATTGAAAGTCGGGACAGGGTAATTTTTACCATTATATGGAATATACATAAGCAATTGTTACAGATTAATTTTATAAGGTATATGAACTAGATGGCATTACTAATCGACGATAGCTGCATTAACTGCGACATGTGTGAGCCTGAGTGCCCTAATGAGGCCATCACCATGGGTGAAGAGATCTATGAAATTGATCCTGCGCTATGTACCGAATGCGTAGGCCACTATGCTAAACCGACCTGTGTTTCGGTTTGCCCTATTGATTGCATTGATCCTGATCCCAGCCACGCAGAAACCCCAGCTGAGCTGCAATATAAATATGAAGTCATTACAGGTAAGGTTTAACCCTTAAACTACATGACAAAAAAGGCGCTAATTAGCGCCTTTTTTGATGTTTATATTCATCCCATGTCTAACGCTCATCATCTGAGCCATTATGACTGAATATTACGCCGTTGCGGCTGCCTGCTCATTAGCATAGCCTTGTAACGTTTGTAGCGTAATAGCTAACTTTTCAATGCTAAGCTTTACCGCTGCTGGTAACGTATCAAGCTCAATACCGAGCAATAAGTTTTTCACTTCAAGGCCGAGTTCGGTATCGCCTTCAATACGCAGCTTACGTTGAAAAAATAACGTGTCAGGATCTTCTTTGGCCGCAGCAACCAGTAATAACTCAGGCACATTGGCAGTAAAAGTTACATCGGCTTGCGTCAAAGGACGTAATAATAACTGTTGATCGTAACTAATTTCAAAGTTGAGCGCGATGTCTTGCACACAAATAGCAACCCACTTACCTTGCAGAAAATCTAACTCACCAAATTTAATTTGTTCACTTAACGAAAGTGACAACATCTTAGCCAGAATATCCAACTTTACCTTTTCAGGGACAACAGCAAGAGACTGGGTGGCGACTTTAGGGGCGATATTAAGCAAATTTTTAGCAACCTTTCCTGAAAAACCGAAAGACATTCATACTCCTACACTGACAAGATTCCAATTTAAGCTAGTTTACTCACATTTTATCAATTGAAACCTGTTTCAAATCAAATCATGTGATGTCATTCAACTTTACACTCACTTTCAATCGAAATTTGAGAGAGAGAATATGGAACTCTTGTGCCCTGCAGGAAATTTAGCCTCATTAAAAGCCGCTTTTAGAGCGGGCGCTGACGCCGTTTATCTAGGTTTAAAGGATGATACTAATGCCCGTTCATTTGCAGGTTTAAACTTCACCCCAGAACAACTAAAACAAGCCACCAAGCTTGCCCATGCCCAAGGCAGAAAAGTATTTTTAACCTTAAATACTTATCCAAAACCTGGAGAGGAAAGCCGCTGGTATCAGGCAATAGATTTAGCCGCCCAGCTGCAAATGGATGCACTTATTACCGCCGATATATCCCTGCTTCATTATGCCAGCAACCGTTATCCACATTTGCCATTGCACCTTTCAGTGCAAGCTTCGGCCACCAATCAAGCCGCACTCGATTTCTATCAGCAAAATTTTAATATTGAACGCGCGGTATTACCTAGAGTGTTATCAATGAAGCAAGTGCGTGACCTAGCCAAATGCAGCTCGGTAGAGTTAGAAGTATTTGCCTTTGGTAGCTTGTGTATTATGGCTGAAGGACGTTGTCATTTATCGTCTTATGTCACTGGCCAATCACCTAATACAGGCGGGTCTTGCTCGCCAGCAAAAGATGTGAGATGGCAAGAGCAAGGCAACCAATGCCTAACTAGGCTAAATGACGTGCTGATTGATACCACAGGTATTGACCAACAACTTGGCTACCCCGTGGTCTGTAAAGGCCGCTACATTGCCGAAGCGGATACCAAAGCCGATTACCTGTTAGAGTCGCCCACCAGCTTAAATACCTTAAGCCTATTACCTCAACTTGCCCAAGCTGGGATCAAATCGCTAAAAATAGAAGGCCGTCAACGCAGCCCTGCATATGTAGAGCAAGTAACGCGGGTTTGGCGAGAAGCGATTGATAGCTATCAAAACAATCCTAGCGCTTTTAAAGAGCAAGCCAGATGGAATCATACCTTAGCCAAGGTATCTGAAGGACAAGTCACCACATTAGGAGCGTACGAGCGTCAATGGCAGTAAATAACAATATGAAAATCTCACTGGGCGCCATTAGCTATTGCTGGGACAAAGACACCACGGAACAATTTTATGACAGGGCAGCGCAAAGCCAAGTTGATACTATTTATTTAGGTGAAACCGTCTGCAGCAGACGTCGATTAATGAAATTTAAAGATTACTTCGACATTGCCACTATGCTCAAGCAGTCTGGCAAAAATGTGGTGCTTTCAACCATGGCATTAATCGAGGCACAATCTGAGCTTGGCGAACTTAAAAAGTATATCGATAATGGCGAGTTTATTATTGAAGCCAATGATATGGCAGGCGTGCAATTGGCCTCTGAGGCCAAACTGCCGTTCATTTGTGGCCCAACCATTAATAATTACAATAGAGCCAGCTTAGATATTTTGCATAAAATGGGTATGCAACGCTTTGCTATGCCATTTGAATTATCAAAGTCATGGCTTAAAACCGTGATTGGTGAGGGCGAAAACACGCCGCAATTTGAAGTGGAAGTCATGGGCCATGGTTATATGCCACTGGCGCATTCAGCGCGCTGCTTTACTGCCAAACACTTTAATTTGAGTAAAGACAATTGTGAGACCATTTGTCAGCAACACCCAAAGGGGATTTTGGTGCAAACTCAAGAGCATCAGGATTTACTGAGATTAAATGGCATCCAAACTCAATCGGCTTCATTTGTTGATTTAACCGCTGAAATGATGCAAATGCAGCAAATGGGGGTGAACTACTTTAGAGTATCACCTAGCCAATTAGCCTGTATTGAGCTTGCAGATGAACTCACAAAGCGCTTAGCAAACAGTGATGAGACTCAAGATGATATGGCGATGGAAACTCGCGAGTTTGCTAACACAAAATCCTGTAATGGCTATTGGTTCGGCGGCGCTGGTTTACAAAAAATCTAGTTAACACCTTAGTAATCGGGGCTAATGCAAGGCAGTGAATAACGCTGTAAGCTTTAGCCTCTTTGCTTACAAGTCTTTTTACTTACAAGGCTCTTATAACAAGTCTCCTACTGACAAGGCTCTTACTTACAAGGCTCTTACTTACAATTGCCCAAGAGTCATACCTTTGGCTTAGGCTTATCTGCTTTACTTTGCCCCTGGGGCAGAAAATAGCAGCGGCAAATGCTCAAAACCCACAGCCATGTAGTTATGATGCTTAGCCAAAATAAGATGGATAACCACCAAGTTTGTGGCTTAGGAGACTGCGACACAATGGCTTGAAATAGTAGTCCTTCAGAGAGCGGGTTCTCACCTAAACTCCCACCCCAATATGGCCAAGTTAAAATCGCGCCGTGGATCACCGCAATCAAACCAGCAAACACCAATGGCAGCATATATTGGGCTTGGCGCATAATGATCCCGTTAACCAGTCCCAGTAGCGCACTGATTAAGCCAAAGTAAATAAAAATAGACACGGCTTGAATATGTAAATGGTAAACATTAAGGGGAAACAGCCCTGTGGCAGCTAGGGCAAGAAAAGTCACGATAAGAGCCAGCCAAAATAACCGACCAGTAATGGTACGGTTTATTTGTAGGCCAAATAAAGCACTCATCGTCAGGCTTAAGCTACCAAAAAATAGCCCGCCATTAATCAATAAGGCAGAAGAAGAGCGGTTGTAAGTCCCCAGTTCACTGATTGAAAATTGCAGTAAACTATACTTATCACCATGCTGCATATGCTCAATAAACACAGATAAACCTATGCCGATAAAAAGCCCTATCAAGCCTAATAAACCAAACAGGTAAGCTAATCGAGCAATTTTTTCCGTTTTACTTATTATCACAGCGTATCTTGTTCCTTGTAAATTAGGCTCTATCATACTTAATCGCCTTTGATAAAAACGCTATCGACATCTAATGTTTAGTATTCAGTCAATTAACCACGTCAATATAGAGGGCACGACCCAAACAACCTTACAACGTTCTACTCACCCATTGTAATAACAAAACACCACAGCAACAACAACTACATAACACTATGATTACAAACAAAATAATCCGTGCAATTCGGTTGGGAAACGATACAATATAGATAAGCATAAAAAGCCCATAACTATTCGTTTTAGTGAATAGTTTTACTTAGAATAGATAAGCAGGTAACCTTGCCTCGCTTAGATATCCTATGAATGGACATACAGCATTTCCCATAAGACGGTTTGATTAACTCAACCATGATTATTTAGTTAATTGGTAAGGCATAGACAAAGTGACTCAAGAAAAACCAAAATATAATCTCAAAACAATACTTACCTTTATCATTCCGTCACTTATCGGATTGTTATTGTTTATGACACCTATTAGCTACGACGGCTCAATCACCATTCCGATTGCTATCGTATCAAAATTTGTACAAAACCAATTCGCCGATATATTACCTTTAATCGTAACCTGTATCGTAGTCTTTATGGCAATCGTGTCGGTGCTTACTAAACTAATAAACCCAAAGTTAGTTCGTAAGAGCCCGTTTTTGCATTCGCTGCTGAATGTTTCACCATTTTGGTTATTAGTACGCGTCTTAGGGGCAATATTCATTGTATTAACCTACTTAGAGATCGGTTCAGAAGTGATTTACTCAGCTGATACCGGAGCCTTGGTACTCAATGACCTATTACCAGTACTACTGTCAGTGTTCATTTTTGCAGGCATGCTGCTGCCGTTACTGCTTAACTTCGGTCTATTAGAATTTTTCGGTACCATGCTGACCAAATTAATGCGTCCAATCTTCAACCTTCCAGGAAGAAGTGCCATTGACTGTATGGCATCATGGTTAGGCGATGGCAGTGTTGGTATTTTAATGACCAACAAGCAGTATGAAACCCGTCTTTATACCGAGCGTGAGGCGGCCGTAATTGGTACTACCTTCTCAGCGGTATCTATTACTTTTAGTTTAGTGGTTATTTCTCAAGTCAAACTTGAGCATTTATTTGTGCCATTTTACTTAACCGTTTGTCTCGCTGGTTTTGTTGCCGCTATCATAGTGCCTAAATTACCACCGCTATCATGGAAAAAAGATTTATATATCGACAACACCCCACGTCACCCAGATGATGAAATGATCCCACAAGGTCATGGCGTAATGTCTTGGGGCTTTGAGCAAGCGATGAATAAAGCTTCGCGCGCTGGTGGGGTTAAACAGCTATTAACTGAAGGCGTTAAGAACGTGGTTGATATGGTGTTTGGTATTATTCCTGTGGTTATGGCCATTGGTACCATCGCATTGGTATTAGCTGAAAATACGCCGATTTTTAATTATCTAGGTATGCCATTTATTCCACTGCTCGAATTACTGCAAATACCAGAAGCCGATGTTGCATCGACAACGATTGTGGTTGGCTTTGCTGATATGTTCTTGCCTTCAATTTTAGCCAGCTCAATTGAGTCAGACTTAACTCGCTTTGTGATTGCAGCCCTATCAGTAACCCAATTAATTTATATGAGTGAAGTCGGCGCATTACTTATTGGCAGTAAAATCCCAGTTAACTTCTTCGAGTTGTTTGTGATTTTCATTTTGCGTACCTTAGTGACATTACCGGTTATCGCCCTTTGCGGACACTTACTGATTTAGTCGCTTGATTCGAGTCATAAAGTAAATACAAAAAAGGAGCCACTGGCTCCTTTTTTAATGCTTAACAAGTTTTGTTAATCCATTTATTAATCAATTTAGTTAATCAGTTCTAATAACTCATGAATGGTTTTAATCGGATGGATTTTAGCGCCTAGCCCTTCCATTGATTTATGGTAGTTACGATGGGGAATATACACCTCGGTAAAACCATGTTGCACCGCTTCTTTTACTCTCGGCACACCACTATCAATCGGCCTAACATCACCATTTAAACTTAGCTCTCCCATAATGCAGGTGGTTCTGGGCACCACAAAGTCATTTAAACTGCTGAGTAATGCCGTCACCAAGGCTAAATCAATACAGGTTTCTGATTCATCAATCTTCAAACCACCCACCAAATTAAAATAAGTATCATGATAAATCTTGGTGCGAGTATGCTTGCGTAATATCCCCGTGAGCATTTTAATCCGGTTCATGTTTAACCCCACACAAACTCGCTGCGGAAACTCGCCTTCAGTCTCAGTGGTTAGACATTGAATTTCTAGCAATAAGTTACGGTTGCCTTTACGGATACAGGTAATGGCCGCGCCGGGTGATTCAGTGGTTGAGCCCGAAAGGAAAATCTCACTGGGGTTATCAACACTTATCATACCGCGCTCGGTCATCTTAAAAATGCCCACGGTATCCACATCACCAAAACGGTTTTTATTGGCTCTTAGAGTTCTAATTTGGCCGTCATTGCATTCAATATGGGTCAGACAATCGACAATGTGAATAAGCGTTTGCGGGCCGGCAGTTTCATTGTTTTTATTAACGTGCGCCACTAAAAACATGGTGACATTATTTTGCTTACAATACTGGGTTAATGCCTGCGCGCAGCTTTTGACTTGTGAAGGCGAGCCAGGGCTGCCATTGGCGCTTTCAGACACCACCGCTTGGATTGAGTCGATAACAGCAAACTTTACCTGTTTAGCGTCCAGCTCAGCAATAATCGCCTCAACGCTGGTTTCAGCCATTAAATATAGGTTCTCTTCGTTATAACTGAGCTTTAAGCGGTTAACACGATTTTTGAACTGCGATAGTGACTCTTCAGCAGTACAATATAATGAAGGCATAACTTGTGACATGCGGGCAATTAAATCGGACAGTAAAGTAGTTTTACCTGCACCAGGATCGCCTGAAATAATATTCACTGAGCCTGTGGTTAAGCCACCGCATAAGACCCTATCAAGTTCACCAATGCCGGTAAGCATTTTTTGGGCTTCAAACTCTTCCACTTCATGAAGTTTTTTTGAGCCGCCGCCGACAGAGCCTGCATAACCAGCTACCGAATTGGTCGACGATTTAACCGCAGAAATGCGCACTTCTGATATGGTATTCCACTCTTGGCAGGCATTGCACTGTCCTTGCCAGCGAGGAAAATCTTGTCCGCACTCATTACACACATACGCTGTTTTATTTTTTGCCATAGATCACTTTTGTCAGATTGCTGCTTATGGGATTTAAGCACTTATTAATTTATTAAATTTACACAGCTCAATTGTTAAGCTAATGGCGCCAAAATCGCATTATTACCTTAGCTTTAACAGACACCTAGACTAATTTTGTATAAAGTAAGCCTGATGCTAGCCGATAAGATTACCAGTCGAGCCTGCAATTATCACCTTTATCTGAGCCCTCAATAGAAAAGAAGCCATGAGTTTAGAAGAGCACAGTCAGCTTATAGAGCAATTAAAGCCACTTTTAATGGAACCTGATTTTAAGGATGCCTTTGAAATGTTTACGGCTGACGAATCAAACTCGACTCGATTTTTATTGAAAATGGAATTAAATCGCATTGCGGTGATTTGTACTCGGATCATTGATTTACGTGATAAAAGCGATCTTGAATGTGAAGAGGTTCAGGTTGGAAAACTACGTCATTTTCTCGATGAGCCAGCAAAGCTTTCCTTGCTAGAGGCACTGCAGCTGTATCGCAATAAGTATATCGTTGGCGTTTATGAGCATGTACTCAACCAGCACAAATTACGCAAAGAAAAAGCCCGCCAAAACAATCAGCAACCCGTAGCACAAACCTCCCAGTTAATTGTGCCTGGGGTGGTTTTAGGCAGCTATTTTAATCGTAGCGAAGAGCGAATGAATTACAGTATTCGTATTTCAGCCTCACAAACAGGTGGCCCCGAAGTTAATGGCGCCAGCTTAGATTTATCTGTCGGTGGCGCGAGAGTTCGCTTACCTGCTGACATTCGCTTTGATCAAGATAAGCCGCTGCGTATTAAATTACTTGAATTAAACGAAGAGTATTTTTTTGACGATCTCCAAAAAGGCATCGACTATAAAATCGTCGATATACAACACAAAGATGATAGTGCCATATTGCGCCTATGCCGTATTGGAGAAAGTAACGAGCTCGATAACTTATTAACCCAGCTGATCCGCAGTTACCGCTTTCGCTATAAAGTGGATGTCAACGATGTGATTGTCAATGCAACCGGGCTTGGGTTTGAACGCCATTATTTACCACTATTAGCTCACCTCCCCATTTATATCAGTTTAAATGACGGTAAACCGACCATTAGCCATTTGCTATTAAGTCAAGGCAACCAAGCTTCATTACAATATTTTCAAGATGAGCAAGAGATTAATCAGCTACCCGGTTTACTGACCAATAATCGCTTAGTCAATCTCATTAAGCACCCACAAGACAGTGACCATAGTTTATTTTTTTGCTTCACCTACCAAGCAAACGACACAATCCAATACTTTTCAGCCTCGCTTTATGAGTTAAAGCAACATGATGCCTTAGGGTTATTCCTTGGCTTTGGCGCAAGCAAAACTAGTTGGCGAGTGTTCAAAGTAAGCCAACAAAGCATTGACCATAAACTGAATTATAAAACCTCGACGCTACCAGGGGATGAAACCCACTACTCAGCGCTAGTAGAGCAACAACTGGCAGGCTTTAGCTACGTGCTGCAGTTAATCGATTTAACCAATGAGCAGGTTCAATCCGATTATCAAACCTGGTTTAACCCAAGTGATAACGTCAATAAGCTTAAAAAGTTTAACCAAACTAAGCTCAAACAAAACAGCATAAAACGTCTATCAATGCCCTTTAGCGAGCGACGACGAGAAGCGCGCTATGCCTTTAAAACCTTGGTAGATATTGAGCACAACAACCATAAAACCCGTGGGATAAGCCATGATATATCCACCCGTGGGCTGCAGCTTGCTTTAGAAGATAATCTTAACCTCAAAAAGCCTACAGATGTGTTACTTAGTTTCCCTAAACTGCAGCAAATTGCAGGCAAGACATCACTGTCAAACTTGCCATATCGATTGATCCGCAGCCGTAATCATGACCAAACCCTGCATTTGTCGGCCAACATTGGTCACGAACCCCATGCTGGAGTTGAGTTTATCAATAAACTCATTAATCATAATCGGGATAAACTTGAGCAATTATCAGATAGTGAAGGCGAGTTAAAAGAGCTAGCCGATGGCATGAAAAACTTACTCCTAAGACAGCTGGCTAATGTGCCCTTTTTTGTAGAAAAAACGCAAAAATCGGCGCAACTATCATGCTTAGGGATCGGCGTTAAAACTGATGCTATTAGCCATCTATTTGCCGCTGGCTCCACTAAACCATTAAATTATAATTTGACGCCATTATTTAATGAAAGCCAGTTTAAGCAGCTAATTATTAATCCAGTTCGAGCAATGAAGCCCATTGATGGCCTGAAATATATAGAGATATTCCTGCAGGTGTCTCGTCAAGGTAGAGGAGCAATTAACATTCAATCTCAGTTAGTCAACGACTTCGCTAGCCGAGATGCTCAAATTGCCTTTGTGCGCCACGCTAAAACTGTTGGCCGCTTTGTGGCATTACGAGTTTATTATGGCGCAACTGAAAAGCCAGACATGAGCTATATTCGCCGCGAAATGGAATATATTGCCACCCATGCTTCCCACAGAGCAAAACAGCTTGAAGCCCAGTTATGGCGGGTTTTAGGAGCCGGAGAACTGTTAGAGATTAGTGCTGAAGTTGAAATGAGATATCCAGAGTTACACCAAGTCTAAATACCCCAAATCTGAATGACTCAAAACCTGAATGACTCAAAACCTGAGTTGCTCAAAACTTGAAGGCTCCTAGCCTAAGTGCGCTAATGCTAAACCAAAAGTGCGCTAATGCTAAACCAAATTGATACACTAATCTCGACAGCGCTAATAGAGTATATATTGCAATCACTTGGTTTGTATTACTTCAGCTAGCGCTTATCGCTGCAGTTTATTTTTAAGTTGCTACTTAGCCAAACTGTCATACCAGCTTTTCACTAACGGGAAATGATCATCTACTGCGGATTTGTCGGTTAACATGCCTGCATGGGTGTAGTCCCGCTTAAAGCCGCGATGTTTAGCCAGTAAAGTATACTCAGCTGCCACCATCTGACACTCACCCATCATATCTTGCACATCTGAAGGGTTACCTAACACGCGGTCCTTTTTAGCGGCTAAAAACCAACAAGGCGGCCAAGTCACCTGCCTAGCTGCAGCGGCATAATCAAAGTTATCATGGCAATCTACCCAATCACCTTTTACCCAATCTATGGTTTGCCTTAATGATTGCCGGCTTTCATTGTCCATACCCATTCGATATTTATCTGCCGCTAAATAGCCATCCACTTTTGACAAAAATGGCGCCAACCGATTCCAAAATAAATCCACCATCATGGTTTTACGCAGAGATTTAATTTTGATGGTTCTTTTACTACCAAAGGTGACAAATGAAGCCACTTGAGTACGCACCTTAGCTAAGCGAACATAACAGCTCGCCATTAACACCCCGCCCCATGAGTGCGCGCACCAATGCACTTTACTTGCTGATGAATGCGATAAAATAAACTCATTGGCAAGGGGCAGCTGCTCTAAAATCACTTCGGTTTGACCTAAGGAATAGGCCGCGCTGATTTTAGGCTCACTTAAGCCTCTGCCTGCCGTATCGAGTATATACACATCAAAACCTTGCCTAGCAAGATAGCAACCTAAGCCTTTGCCCGAGGCACTGTAAAATACCCGTCCATTTGACATTGCGCCATGTAACATCAAAATTGGCATGCCTTTAGCCAAGCTAGGGTTTGCTTTGATATGCCGAATATGAAGGCGACCATTTCGATAGGGAATAAAATGTGACTGCTGCATGGGAATGAATATGACTATTTTGAGTGTATGAACTTAATACGGTAATCAGTGTAAATGTTAATTACAAGTTAATTAGAGTAATAAGCCTAATCAAGATAAAAAATGGCTCACTTAAAGTGAACCATTTAAAAGTGCTCTCAGCCAATATCTAAACAGCTAAGAGTCGATGCCATTGATGCTTGCAGCTCTTTACCCTTGCAGTGTTTTTAGGCTTGCAAGTAATACACAAAGTAATAAACAAAGCAGCGTAAATCCAAGTTATTGATACTGGTATCGGCAGCTTTTAGTCACTTAGGTTAAACCGTCATTTAACATTATGCTTGCAGTGTTTTTAGGCTTGCAAGTAATACACTAAGCAGCGTAAATCCAAGTTATTGATACTCGCATCGGCTGCAGCAAGCAGTTTCGGCTTAGCATGGAAGGCAATACCAAAATCAGCAGCATTAACCATAGGAATATCGTTGGCGCCATCGCCAATGGCCAGCCGTTGCCCTGCAGCAATTTGCCAAGTGGCACTGCACTTATCAATCACATTGGCTTTATATTGGGCATCAACCACATCACCTGTTACTTCACCGGTTAACTTACCCGCTTCAATAACCAGCTCATTGGCGTAAGCGGCATCTAAATCCAGTAAATCTTTTAAATAGCCCACAAATGGGGTGAATCCGCCCGAGGCTAACACTAACTTCCACTCGTTAGACTTTAGCTCTGCCACTAGGCTTTTAAGTCCTGGCATCAAAGGAAGTTGCTCACATAAAGTGCTGATAATACTCTCATTGGCGCCTGCAAGCTTACTGACCCTTAAGCGTAAACTCTCTTCAAAGTCTAATTCCCCTTGCATGGCCCTTTCGGTGACTTCTGATACCGCCTCACCCACGCCAGCCATCACAGCTAATTCATCAATACATTCTATTTGAATCGCGGTGGAGTCCATATCCATCACTAATAGACCCGGTTTAAATAAGCTCGCTAGCGGCGCGGTTATATTGAGAAGTTCTGCTTTTACCTGCTGCGGAAATTGACTCATCAGTGTCCCTAAAGCTGAGGTTGAGGCAAGTTCAAAACCTTGTAAATCGTTATGTCTCATCAAAGGCGTAATCGCGCAGTCTTGGGTTAACTTTGCCAGCCAGTCATTAATGGCCCCAAAAGATTGCGCTTCAAATACCACTCTAAAACGATAAGGGTACTTAACCTGAACATTGTTAAGATACTCGTCTTCAAAATAACGAGTTAAAGTGACATGATTATGGCTATACGTCGCATCAAATGTTGAGAATAACCACGTTAATGGCTGAATATTTACCTGAGTTTCCATGGACTGCATTTCCCCAATGATTGCGACTATCTACAATGAATTATTTCGATTAGTATTAATTAAATAGAAAAATGACCAAGGATTAAAGTGATTTTTGTTAAAGGTCTTAAAAAAAGCCAAAAAATCAGCAGATTAATTCAAATCAGCATTGCTGTAATTTTATTATTTGCTTTAGTGCATTTATGGAAGTCGAGCCTTAATAACGGTCAGCAACTGCTGAGTTCGCAAACCCAAATCATGGCGCGCTTATTAGCTCAACAAGTGGCCAATGGCGCAGCCCCAGCAATGCATCTACAAAATGATGAGCAACTACAATGGCTAGCCAATGCGCTCGTGCTCGACCCAAAAGTGATGTCAGTGAACATGTACAGTACTCAAGGGGTAAGGCTGGCGTTTGCCCAAAGCGTATCAGACATCGAATTTGACGCCGATGATAAAGTACTAACTGAGATGTTATCGCCCTACCCACCTTTAATTGAAAACGTGCTTCAAGGTGACAATAACTTAGGCTATATCGAGGTGAGGTTAAACTTACATATTTTCTTTGATGAATTAAAAAGCCACTATCAAGAAAATATGAAGCAACAACAAATTATGCTGATTATTGCAGGTATTATTGGTTTGCTGCTGTCGCGGGTCTTTTCGTTTAAACGCGCAGATTTCGACCGACGTAAAACTCGCGCCAAACAAGGACGTAAAAATAGCCAATTAGTGCAAAAAAGCTTGTCTGAAGAAATGCATCAACTTGAAGATAGCCGGACTGAACCGGCAGATGTGGATGACCAAAGCGCTAACCCAAAATCATCACTGATAACAGAGTCTGATAGCGATGAAAATATGACTTTTAAACAAGAGATACTAGAAGCCGAAAACCTCAGACTTGATGATAAAAGTAAACCCAATTAACCATTAAAAAAAAGCGTAACTGATAAATCAGTTACGCTTTTTTACGAAATAATAAACGTTAAACTACAGAGTAACTACTGCATCTAATGTCATGATAATCATTTCGTTGAAAGTATTTTGACGTTCATCAGAAGTGGTTTTTTCTCCGGTTCTGATGTGGTCAGAAACTGTCACTACGCATAATGCTTTAGCGCCAAGTTCGTGTGCAACACCGTAAAGGCCTGCCGCTTCCATTTCGACCCCAAGTACACCCATTTTTTCCATGGTATCGAACATAGAAGGATCTGGAGTGTAGAATAAATCAGCAGAGAAAACGTTACCTACACGCACTTTAGTTTCGTGCGTTTTAGCTGATTCAATTACCGCATTCATTAAGCCATAATCTGCAATCGCAGCAAAATCTTGACCTTTAAAACGTAAACGGTTTGCTTGCGAGTCAGTACAAGCGCCCATTCCGATAATCACATCACGCACTTTTACGTCAGTGCTAATTGCACCACATGAACCCACACGGATTAGGTTTTTAACGCCGTAATCAGAAATAAGCTCATGCGCATAAATAGAACATGATGGGATACCCATACCAGAACCCATTACAGATACGCGAGTACCTTTATATGTTCCAGTAAAACCAAGCATGTTACGTACATCAGTAACTTGCTCTACATTTTCTAAAAATGTTTCAGCAATATATTTTGCACGTAATGGATCGCCTGGGAATAAAACTGTTTCAGCAAATGCACCGTCAACAGCATTAATATGTGGTGTAGCCATGGAAAAACCCCTATATTTTTATCGTATATCTTTATATGTGGGCAGCAAAGTCATCCCCTTCGCTGCCGGACGTGATTCTACTATATTTATTAACAGATTAACCTTAGTAGATAGCATTTGAATCATCAATTAATGAATGATTCGCCATAATCCATAGGTTCAAGCTTAAAATACGTCGCAATAGACTGCCCAATGTCGGCAAAACTGTTTCTACGGCCTAATGAACCGGCAGCTAACCCCGCGCCTAAAGCAATCACAGGAACACGTTCGCGGGTATGCTCGGTGCCAACCCAGCTTGGATCGCAACCATGATCGGCTGTCAGTAATAACAAGTCATCAGGGTTAAGTAAGGCTAATAACTCTGGCAAACGTTGGTCAAAGTATTCTAAAGCTTTGGCGTAACCGGCAATATCACGACGGTGTCCGTAGTGGGAATCAAAGTCAACAAAGTTAGTAAATACAATGGTGTTATCTTCAGCACGCTTGATTTGCTCAAGGGTTGCATCGAATAACTCTTCAAGACCTGTTGCCTTAAATTTCTGGGTAATACCGCTGTTAGCATAAATATCGGCAATTTTACCAATACTCACCACTTCACCACCGGCATCTTTAAGCTTATCTAATACCGTTGGCGCTGGCGGTAATACCGCATAATCATGTCGATTACCTGTACGGGCAAAATCTTCAGGACCCGAGCCCACAAATGGACGCGCAATCACGCGGCCAATATTGTAAGGCTCTAGCTCTTCACGGGTAATTTCGCACAAACGGTATAGGTTTTCTAAACCAAATGATTCTTCATGACAGGCAATTTGAAAAACTGAATCAGCTGAAGTATAAAAAATTGGCTTACCGCTGCGCATGTGTTCTTCGCCAAGTTCTTCTAAAATTGTTGTACCTGAAGCATGGCAATTACCCAAAAAGTCGGTTAAGCCCGCACGTTTGAGGATTTTATCCGTAAGCTCTTTTGGAAAAGAGTTGGTTAAATCAGAAAAGTAACCCCATTCATACAATACTGGCACGCCAGCCATTTCCCAGTGTCCACTAGGCGTATCTTTACCTGAGCTTAATTCATCCGCATGGCCATAAGCGCCAATCACGTCGATATTATCAGCGAAACCATCGGCGAATTTACCCGTACTTTCAAAACCTAAATGGCCTAGACCGAGCTTTGCCAGGTTTGGCAGTGTTAATGGTCCTTTTCGGCCAATATCGGCTCGGCCTTCAGCACAGGCTTTAGCAATATGACCAAAGGTATCTGAACCTGTATCTCCGAATTTTTCAGCATCAGTGGCAGCACCAACACCAAAAGAATCCAACATTAAAATAAATGTACGTTTCATAATTTTTACTCCATTATAAATCTGAAGCGCGGATATAACGGTAGATTTCAGGCGTCTTTTCTGGCGCAGAATCTTCAATGTTAATCGCCTGCTGAACGGCAGCAGAGGCTTCTTCGAAAGCGGCTTCAGATTGAGCATGTACCATGGCGATAGGCTTATCAGCTGATATCTCATCACCTAATGCACATACTTCTGTTAATCCAACGCTATAATCTAATGCGTCGCCAGGCTTTCTGCGGCCACCACCTAAGGTCACTACCGCTAAACCTAACTCTCGGGTATCCATGCTATGAGCAAAACCCTGTTTGTTGGCATACACAGGACGAATAATTTTCGCCTGTGGCAAATATTTGTCATAAGACTCAACAAAATCTGCTGGCCCGCCAAGGCCTGATACCATACGGCCAAAAATTTCAGCCGCTTTACCATTATTTAAAACAGTATTTAATTTTGTACGTGCGTCAGCATCATTTTGCGCAATGCCGCCAAGTACGAGCATTTCAGCACATAAGCCCATAGTGACTTCGTAAAGACGTGGGTTACGGTAAGCGCCAGTTAAAAAGTTAATCGCTTCACGCACTTCAACCGCGTTACCGGCACATGATGCCAATACTTGGTTCATGTCAGTTAATAAAGCGGTAGTTTTAGTGCCAGCACCGTTTGCCACTGCTGTAATACTGCGAGCAAGTTCTTCAGAGGCTTCATAAGTAGGCATGAATGCGCCGCTACCGACTTTGACGTCCATTGCTAAAGCATCTAGCCCAGCTGCGAGCTTTTTAGAAAGAATTGAAGCGGTAATTAACGAGATAGACTCAACGGTTGCGGTATTATCACGGATTGAATAGAAACGCTTATCGGCTGGGACTAAATCACCGGTTTGGCCAATAATGGCAACGCCAGCTTCTTTAACTACTTTGCGAAACAACTCACTTGATGGCTCGGTTTGGTAACCAGGAATGGCATCAAATTTATCTAAGGTGCCGCCAGTATGACCAAGGCCGCGACCCGAAATCATCGGTACATAACCACCACATGCCGCCGCCATTGGGCCAAGCATCAGGCTAATGACATCACCAACACCGCCGGTGCTGTGCTTATCAATAATGGGGCCGTCAAGTGACAGTGCATCCCAGTTTAATACAGTACCTGAGTCACGCATACCTGTGGTTAAGGCAATACGTTCATCCATGTTCATATCTTGAAAATAAACAGCCATACCAAAAGCGGCTATTTGGCCTTCTGAAACGGTATTTTGAGTAATGCCATCAACAAAAAATTGAATTTCAGCTGCGCTTAATGCATCACCATTACGTTTTTTACGAATAATTTCTTGAGCGAGAAACATGCTACTTCCTCCAGCAAGATGAATTTATTGAGCCATCTTGCTACAACAATAAGGCACCGAATGGGCTAAAATGATCCATTCGGTGCATGCTAAATCGTTATGTCAAAACCGTACAATACTAACTTTGATTAGTAACCTTGTGCACCAGCAGGCGCATCGGCTAACTCAAGAGTATGAAGTAAGCTAGTTAATAAGCTTGAAGCGCCGAATCTAAAGTGTGCCGGAGTAACCCAGTCAGCACCTAGAATGCGTTCAGCTAAACCTAAAAACTCGGCAGTTTTAGCCGCGTCACGTACACCACCGGCTGGTTTAAAACCAACATTGGTGTTCTTTTCGCTAATCACGGTTAACATGATTTCAGCCGCTTCAAGTGTGGCATTAACCGGTACTTTACCGGTTGATGTTTTGATAAAGTCAGCACCTGCATCAATTGAAAGCTCAGATGCTTTACGAATTAACGCTGCATCTTTTAACTCACCTGATTCGATAATCACTTTTAAGATAGCTTGATCGCCACAGGCTTCTTTACACGCTTTGACTAGCTCAAAACCTAAGCTTTCGTTGCCAGCCATTAATGAGCGGTATGGAAATACCACATCAACTTCGTCTGCGCCGTAAGCGACTGCGGCACGGGTTTCTAATACTGCGATAGCAATATCGTCATTACCGTGTGGGAAGTTAGTCACTGTGGCGATTTTGATGTCTTCACAATCAAGTTCGTTTAAGGTTTTACGAGCGATAGGGATAAAACGAGGGTAAATACAAATTGCAGCGGTATGTCCAGCAGCAGTATTCGCTTTATGACATAAATCAATGACCTTTTGGTCAGTATCATCATCATTTAATGTGGTTAAATCCATTAATGAAATGCCAAGTTGTGCTGCTTTTTTTAAATCACTCATGTGTGCTCTCCAAAACAAAAAATAAATTAATCTTGTTATGGCAATGCAATTAAGCTGGCATTAGGGTGTTGATGGGGCCGGGCCTTCGAGCATTGCCAGTAAATAAATTCATAAATTACTGAACTAAGTATTCAATCTGATAACGAGTACCACGACTTGAATCCTTGAAGACCGGAAGAGGTGAAACAAAGATTATTGTTTCATCCATTCCGCGAAAAATCCGTTTTAGCGCGCAAATCAATCCAAATTAATGACAAGCTAATATCACTTATTTGGACCTTAATATTTATCTAAATACACTTTAGCAAATTCTACGGTATATTTAAGTAAATACTAACATAAATTAATAAAAAAATAGAGCCACACAAGTGTGGCTCTATACTTTCAAGCAATCTTAGAACTTGTAAGTTGCTGTGAAGTAATGTGCGAAACCGGTAGTTTCTAGACCGAATGTACCTTCATCTTTAAGAAGGTAAACGTCTTTATACGCTTTTAAGCCGTAACCTAGTGCGTAGTTGTCTGAATGCCAATGTAAACCGAAATATGCCGCGCCACCGTTAGAGGTGAAAGTAGTGTTGTAGAATGAACCATCGTCATTATACGCATTAACTTCATCTGCACCGAACTGGTAATCAACATAGCCCTGGAAAGAAATAAAAGTACCGTTATCAAAGTTAACCACTGGCTTAAACCAGTTAGCTGAGAACTGGTAACCGTTCCACTCTTTGGCATTTAGGTCGTAGAAACCGTATAAGTTCATGCCAGTTTTACCTAACCATGGAACCATAACGTCAGCACCGATACCAACTGAAGCGTTGTTTACGTCACCGTCGTAAACGTTGCCATTTTTATCAGTACCAGAGATAGCGCCGCCACCGAAGTTGAACAAAGTTGAGATGTAAACTTCTTGAACTGGGCCAAAAGAAAGGTCTTTGCCAGTGATTGCATCAAGAGAAAAACGTGGAGCAAACTTCATGAACATCTTGCTAGCACCAGCGCCTTTGTCGCCATAATTCTGGTTAGTGATGTTAAAAACATCCACGTAGCCATACAGATCAACAATACCAGCGCGACCACCAAATTCCATTTCTAAGTAGTCATGGCCATTATCAGTAGAACCATCGCGTGGAAGCTCATTTACTGCGTACATTGCGTTGAACTGCATCCAGCTGTAATCGCCAGAACGTAAATCGGTACGGTCAGCAGCCATTGCTGGTGCAGACATTGCAGCAACAGTTGTTGCAGCTAAAGCTAAAGTTTTAACGTTTTTCATTATCAACCCCATTGATATTTGTTTTTAACCACCTACATGGATGGCGTTTTTTATAAACGTTCGCATTGTACCTATTTCGGCCAAAAGCTCAATACAAAAAAGACAAAATACGAATACTTAATCCCAAAATGTGAACAATGTCGCTACTTTTAACTAACAACCAATAATTAAATAATCTATAAAACTATTTATATGCCCAATATCATTATATAAAACCTTAGCAAGTAACATACCATAAACAGCTGTAGCAAAAGTTGATTAAGTAAAATTCACTGAGAATGCCTGTTTTTAAAGACAAAAAAAAGCCGTTATTACTAAATGATAACGACCTTTTTATTGGTAATGTTTACATCATGGTAGTGATAACATCGCTAAAAATTGACCCGTAAATGTTGCACCCAAGAAGTTAACAAGCGAGCTAGCAATAACGGCACGTATATTAAGCTCAGCAAGCTCATGGTGACCACTAGGCACCATTGAACCAGCTAATCCAGCTAATCCAGCTAATCCAGCTAATCCAGCTATTAGCATAGCCATAGCCATAGCCATAGCCATAGCGGATAAGTGAGCAGCGCCACATAATGCCAATGCAAGGATAACCACTATTTTTAGATACAAAAAAGGCCGTTATTAATAAATAATAACGGCCTTTTGACTAACCAAGCTTAACTCATAGCAGATATTAAATCGCTAAGAATAGACCCGCTAATGTTGCACTCATTAAGTTAGCAAGTGAACCGGCAATAACAGCACGGATACCAAGCTTAGCAAGGTCATGACGACGACTAGGCGCCATTGAACCTAAACCACCTAATAGAATAGCAATAGATGATAAGTTAGCGAATCCACATAATGCGAATGAAATGATAGCTTTAGTTCTATCAGACATCATCATGCCAGTCTCAGCAACTACCTTGAAACCTTCTGCAGACGCATCAAGTAAGTAAGGAGCAAAGTTAAGATAAGCAACGAATTCGTTTACAACAATCTTTTGACCGATGAAAGAACCAGCAACAAGTGCTTCGTTCCAAGGTACACCGATTAAGAATGCTAAAGGCATGAAAATGTAACCAAGAATAAGTTCTAAAGTAATACCTTCAAGACCAAACCAACCAGTTACACCACCGATGATACCGTTGACCATTGCAATTAAACCAACGAAGGCAATTAACATTGCACCCACGTTTAGTGCTAAATGCATACCAGATGAAGCACCGCCAGCAGCAGCGTCTAATACGTTAGCTGGTTTATCAGGATCTTCAGGAAGATCTGACATGTCATTTTTAGCTTCTTCAGTTTCAGGATGCATTAGTTTAGCCATCATCAAACCACCAGGAGCCGCCATGAATGATGCAGCAACTAAGTATTCAATTGGTACACCCATTTGCGCGTAACCGGCTAATACTGAACCCGCGATTGATGCTAAACCACCAACCATGATTGCGAATAATTCAGAGTTAGTCATAGTCGCAATAAATGGACGAACAACTAGTGGCGCTTCAGTTTGACCAACGAAAATATTCGCTGTCGCTGACATAGACTCAGTACGGCTAGTACCTAATGCTTTTTGCAAGCCACCACCGATGAGACGGATGATCCACTGCATAATGCCTAAGTAGTAAAGCACTGCGATTAATGAAGAGAAGAACACGATAACGGGTAAAACATTTACCGCGAAAATAAAGCCAACTTTGAATTGAGCTAAATCGCCAAATACGAAGTTAATGCCCGATTGTGCATAACTAATTACACTAGATACGGCATCTGACATACCTTGTAAGATATCTTTCCCCACTGGTACGTATAAAACGAAACCTGCAAAGAATGCTTGAATAGCTAAAGCACCACCAACAGTACGCACATTAATTGCTTTTCTGTTATTTGATAGTGCATAACCGATTGCTAGTATGGTAACCACACCTACTAGACTCATTAGTATATCCATTAATCACGACCCTTTTTTAATTTGTTAACGATATGTATAATTGTTGTTAACTCACCTATTTTCAGTTAGTGATTATAACTGACGAGCGGATGAAAATCGTGGATTAGTTCATAGTTTTAGAGTTTAATTTCAGGATCTTATCCCACAGCAACGCCCATCAACTACGGTGTTTAAAAAAAAAGAATTACAGCTCAAACAGTTGTCGAGCATTTAACCCCAACTGTTCCATAATTAAAACAGTGGTTTTTTTTTGTAATTTTGCTATCTGTTCAACAAAACTTATTATCTGAAGCGGAGTATTTCGTTTATCTGGTGAATTATAGGGCGCCATGCTGGGAGAGTCGGTTTCTATTAGGAAGTGTTTAATATCAACTTCTGTAACCGTTTTTTGTAACTTTTTGGCGCTAGGGTTCATGATTAACCCACCTATTCCCAGTTTATAGCCCAGTTCAATATAAGATTTTGCCAACTCTGGGGCGCCATAAAAGCCATGAATAACCCCACCTTTAGGGTTAGGGTATTTTTTCAACATGGCTAATAGCTGTGGATGAGCTTTTACGGCATGTAAAATCACCGGTAATTGCCAATCAATTGCTGATGCTAATTGAGCCTCGAGTAAATCCAACTGTGATTGAGACCAATGTCGAAGCTTATCTAAACCACATTCCCCCAGGGCAACAAACCTTGGATTAGGCCTATGTTTAGCGATGAGATTATTTAACGCCGCCACTGCTTGAGAAATGTCAGCAGGTACATACCAAGGGTGGATACCTAAGGCAAAATAGCAGTCAAACTCGCTGGTAACCTCTAGCTGTTTAGCCCAAGATGACTCACTCACCCCTGGAATAATGACGTTGTCGATCCCGTTTGCGCGCATCTTTGCAAACAAAGCAGCTCTATCGTGGTCAAAATCCACAAGATCAAGGTGGGCATGGGTATCTATCATCACTTTCCCTCAAACAAATAACTTTACTGCAAATCACAGCTAATGCAGCAAACCTGCTTAGCACTTTTTACGTTACTCATCTTGCCACTATAGAATAAAATTAGCCTCAAGCTTAAATCACAGCCAATAAAAAAGGCGGTTAGACCGCCTTTTAACATCAAACACCCCAGTGATTAGTTTTCGCGAGTTTTAGCGAACTCTACATCAGGGTAACGTTCCATGGATAAATTCAGATTTACCATAGTCGGTGCAATATAAGTTAGGTTATTACCACCATCTAAGGCTAAATTGCTGCTGCACTTACGACGGAACTCTTCGAGTTTACGCTCATCTTTACAGTAAACCCAGCGGGCGGTTGAAACACTAATGCCTTCATAAATCGCTTCGACGTTATATTCACTCTTAAGGCGTCCAACAACCACTTCAAACTGCAGTACGCCAACTGCACCCACAATTAAGTCGTTGGTATCTAGCGGTCTAAAGACTTGAACAGCGCCTTCTTCGGCAAGCTGTACGAGACCTTTAAGCAATTGCTTTTGCTTTAACGGATCTTTTAAGCGAATACGGCGGAACATTTCAGGGGCAAAGTTAGGAATACCAGTAAACTTAACTTTTTCACCTTGGCTGAAAGTATCACCAATTTGAATGGTGCCATGGTTATGTAAACCGATAATATCACCTGGGTAGGCTTCTTCAACTTGCTCACGATCACCAGCAACGAAGGTTAACGCATCAGAAATACGCACATCTTTACCGACACGTACATGATGCATTTTCATGCCTTTCTCGTACTTACCAGACACAATACGCATAAATGCGACGCGGTCACGATGCTTAGGATCCATGTTCGCTTGGATTTTGAAGATAAAGCCAGAGAACTTTTCTTCTTCAGCATGAATATCACGTACTTCAGTGGCGCGAGGTTGAGGCTTAGGTGCCCACTCAGTTAAACCGTCAAGTATATGATCAACACCAAAGTTACCTAATGCGGTACCAAAATAGACAGGTGAAAGTTTACCGGCTAGAAACGCCTCTAAATCGAACTCATGTGATGCACCGATCACAAGTTCTAATTCTTCACGTAATAACTCAGCAAGTTCAGCACCAATTGCTACATCAAGTTCAGGATTATCAAGGCCTTTCACTGTACGCACTTCTTGAATTTTATGCCCTAAACCTGACTGGTATAAAATTGCTTCGTCGCGATGGATATGATAAACCCCTTTAAACGACTTACCACAGCCAATCGGCCAAGTGATTGGCGCACATGCGATTTTTAGCTCAGTTTCAACTTCGTCCATCACTTCCATAGGATCGCGAATATCACGGTCACATTTATTCATGAATGTCACGATTGGTGTGTCACGTAAACGGGTAACTTCCATTAGTTTACGGGTTCGGTCTTCGACACCTTTGGCCGCGTCGATCACCATAAGACATGAGTCAACAGCGGTTAAGGTACGGTAAGTATCTTCAGAGAAGTCTTCGTGACCTGGAGTATCAAGTAGGTTTACTAGGCAATCACTGTAAGGAAATTGCATTACCGAAGTAGTAATAGAAATACCACGGTCTTTTTCCATTTCCATCCAGTCAGATTTTGCATGCTGTTTAGAGCCACGACCTTTAACGGTACCTGCAGTTTGAATTGCTTGTCCGAATAAAAGTACTTTCTCAGTAATAGTGGTCTTACCGGCATCAGGATGCGAAATAATCGCGAAGGTACGACGTTTATCGACCTCTACTGTTTGAACTGACATGGTTTACTTGCCCTAGCATAATAAAAAGGCGCAAATTATAGCGTTTCCCATCTAGGTTGGCTAGGTAAACTCACTTAAACCCAAATGGTGATGGTTTAAAAAACTCAAAAACCCAAAAGGCTAATGCCGATGCATTAGCCTTTGTGCTGAGCTAACAATTATTATTAATTAGCGACTGTAGATTGTTCAAGTATTTGCAGCGCTTGGGCTAGCTCTATTCTGGCATAACGATGTTCAACAAAATCATAAATATTTGTTGCCAAGCTTAAGCGATAATAATCCGCTGCCAGTTGATAATCTTTTTGCTCCACCGCTTTTTTAGCTAGGTAGAAATAGGCTTCACACAGACGCTCAGCATACTCCTGAGGTTGAGTCAGGTTGACTTTAGCTGCATCAAAAACTTGCTCTTTAGTCAGCTTACCAAGGTAATAATCAATGATGACTGAAGACCACGCCTGATCGTTAAGCGATTGGCGGTTAGTTAATAGCTCGGCTTGCGCTGCTTGCTGATCTGTCGGCACTTGCACTAGGTATAACCACAAAGCACGATAACCATCAGCAGGTGCTTGGGCCAAAAATGTGCGCATATCTTCAGTGGCTAACTCATAGCGTTCACCGTAATACAAAGCAATACCACGGTTGAGATAAGCATAATCGTATTGGGGGGATAACTCTAAGACCCCATCAAAAGACTCATAAGCAGGTTCAAACTCGCCTTCTTGGGTGTAATAAATCCCTAAGAAATTATATGCATCAGCAAGATTAGGTTGTAATTTTATCGCTTGGTGAAAATCAATTTTAGCTAGTAGTCGTAGGCCAACACTATCGTAGATAACACCACGGTCATAATGAAAGCGTGCTCGTTGCTCAGTGGTTAATTCCATAGAGGCTAAAATGTCATTGAGCTTAGCTAAAGTGACTTCTAACTTGTAATCAGGCACTTTGGGAGAAACCATCACTTTGCCTGACGCTGCGCTATTATCATTGCCTGAAAGTGAAGCACAACCTGACAATAACATACTGGCACCGACACATAATGCTACCACAGTGGTCCGTAATTTATGTTCCATTTAAATACCTTATCAGGTTCTATAGTTAGTTTGCATCATATCAACCAATAGCGCCAAGGGCTACGCAGTTAAAGATAAATTTATCATTGGCTAAATTTTGCCAATAAAAAAGGAGAGCCTTAGCTCTCCTTTATCGATTAGATTAACTGAGTTAATCTAACAACTATTCTGCAGCAGGTTCTGCTTTAGTAACAGCTTCTTTGATAGAAAGTCTTACACGACCTTGACGGTCAACTTCCATCACTTTAACGTCAACTTCTTGGTTCATCTCAAGGTGGTCAGAAACGTTAGCAACACGCTCTTCACTGATTTGAGAAATATGAACTAAGCCATCTTTACCAGGTAAGATGTTAACGAATGCGCCAAAATCAACGATACGGATAACTTTACCTTTGTAGATACGGCCGACTTCAACTTCAGCAGTAATCTCTTCGATGCGACGGATAGCTTCTTTAGTTGCTTCACCATTTGAAGAAGCAATTTTAACAGTACCGTTGTCATCTAATTCAATTGTTGTACCGGTTTCTTCAGTAAGTGCACGAATAGTTGCACCACCTTTACCGATAACGTCACGAATTTTTTCAGGATTAATCTTGATAGTCGTAATACGTGGAGCGTGATCAGAGATATCTTCACGTGCGCCACCAATTGCTTGGTCCATCACGTTAAGAATATGAACACGAGCGCCGTATGCTTGTTGCAGAGCGATATCCATGATCTCTTGAGTGATACCTTCAATCTTGATATCCATCTGCAGAGCAGTAATACCATCACGGGTACCAGCTACTTTAAAGTCCATGTCACCTAAGTGATCTTCATCACCTAAAATGTCAGAAAGAACAACAAAGTCGTCGCCTTCTTTAACTAGACCCATTGCGATACCAGCAACTGAACTCTTGATTGGTACACCCGCATCCATTAATGCTAATGAAGTACCACAAACAGAAGCCATAGAGCTTGAGCCGTTTGATTCAGTAATTTCTGAAACAACGCGGATGCTGTATGGGAATTCTTCAGCTGAAGGCATAACGGCATTCATACCACGCCAAGCTAGCTTACCGTGACCGATTTCGCGACGCTTAGGTGAACCTACCATGCCAGTTTCACCAACTGAGTATGGAGGGAAGTTGTAATGAAGCATGAAGCGGTTAGTACGCTCGCCCATGATGCTATCAATTTTCTGTGCATCACGTTCTGTACCTAAAGTACAAGTAACTAACGCTTGAGTTTCACCACGAGTGAATAATGAGCTACCGTGAGTACGTGGAAGTACACCAGCAAGTACATTCAATGCGCGGATCATATCTGGTTCACGACCGTCGATACGTGGCTTGCCACTGATAATACGACCACGAACAATGTTCTTCTCTAAGCTACCAAGTAAGTTATCAACTTCACGTTGATCAACATCTGCGTTTTCAGCAACTAATGCCGCTTTTGCTGCTGCTTTAACAACACCAACTTGCGCATAACGATCTTGCTTAACTTCAATTTGGTAAGCTTCAGTCATGCCAACTTCAGCTAAATCTTTAATTTTAGCAACTAAGTCTTGATCTTGAACAGGAGCAGTCCAATCCCAAGTAGGCTTGCCCGCTTCAGCTTTAAACTCAGCAATCGCATCAACCACAACTTGTTGTTGATCGTGACCGTAAGTTACCGCGCCTAGCATGATTTCTTCAGCAAGTGACTTAGCTTCAGATTCAACCATCAATACAGCGCTTTTAGTACCTGCAACAACAAGATTTAAGTCGCTTTCAGCAACTTGATCTACTGATGGGTTAAGTAAGTATTCACCGTTGATATAACCAACACGTGCAGCACCTAATGGTCCATTGAATGGAATACCAGAAATAGCCAGCGCTGCTGAAGTACCAATCATAGCCACAATGTCTGGCTCAATTTGTTGGTCTACAGAAACAACAGTAATAATGACTTGGACTTCGTTTTTAAAACCGTTAGGAAATAAAGGACGAATTGGACGGTCGATTAAACGAGCAATAAGCGTTTCGTCTTCATTTGGACGACCTTCACGCTTAAAGAAACCACCAGGGATCTTACCAGCAGCGTAAGTCTTCTCTTGGTAGTTAACTGTTAGTGGGAAGAAATCACGGCTTAAATCCGCAACTTTTTTACCAACTACAG
Source organism: Shewanella sp. 3_MG-2023 (assembly GCF_030548765.1). Lineage (NCBI taxonomy): Bacteria > Pseudomonadati > Pseudomonadota > Gammaproteobacteria > Alteromonadales > Shewanellaceae > Shewanella > Shewanella sp. 3_MG-2023. The sequence goes on from NZ_JAUOSH010000008.1 coordinate 88,513, forward strand.
TAACAAGGACAGTTGTATCGCCCATGCTCGCTAGTACTGCAGCATCAGCTTGACGTGCAATAACACCTGTTTCTAAGGTGACAGTATGTTGACCATACTCAAAACTCTTTACAATTGGATTCACGTGACCCATTCCTTAATTATTGACCTTTAAATTACGCGCACAAGTATACTTCAATTTTTTATAATAGTTAAAGGTCATCGCCATATCAGTCTAAAAAATAATTTATATTTTGCCTTTTAAGGTCGATATGGTTATATGAATTCATATCTCATGGCAATATAAAATGATAATAACAATGCCCTGGCCGAAAAATAGGCTTTAATCCTTGGGCTAAACGCTATACTTAATGACTTTTTGAACAAATTTATCTACAGTGAAAGGTAGAAAATACCTAACAATAACAAGCAGGTTTTTTAGGTAATTTAAGATTTTGTTAGCCCGCCAACAAAAGTAAGCTCAACGTTATTGCAAATGGAAATAAAATAATGCCGCCACAGTTTAAGTCTTTGACATGGAAGCAAACAAATTTAGTGGTGTTCACAGCATTATTTTTTGCTATTGCTATTTTTATTGTCGAGCTTGCACTGGTTGTTATTACCACCAAACAGCAAATCCAGGCCTCCCAGCAAGAACTCGTCAATTCTGTTGAACAAACCATATCTAATGTGGTGTGGGCTTTAGATGACAAACAGACCCAGCAAAACTTAGAAGGTATTATAAAAATTGATGATATTCGTTCTGCTATCATCACCTTAGATGACAATTCCTTGTATGTTGAAGCAAGTCATCAGGCCAAACGATATCCAACTTACTATGACAGTTTGAGTTACTTGCTCTTTGATGAGTTAAAGGAAATCTCACGACCTTTGTATCGACCGCACTATTTTGAGGGCGATAAAAAACAGCAACAAATTGGCACCTTATCTATCCATTACGATATTCAAGCAATGACCAATAATTTGTTTAACCGACTTCAGTTAAGTTTTATCGCCACCTTAGCCAGAGCCTTATTGCTCACTTTAGTGCTCACGATTGTGTTTCACCGATTCCTCACTCAGCCAATCGCGCAGATCAGCGAAGCCATTGATAACATTGATCCTGAATTACCGGATGAAAACCTCATTCCCATAACCTGTGCCCATAAAGATGACGAGCTTGGACTTGTCTCCACAAAATTAAATCAAATCTTATTGCAGTTCAGTCAGGCTCAAAACAAATTACGAAAAATGGCCACCCGAGATCCTCTCACTAATTTGCCCAATAGAACCCTACTACTTGAAACATTAAGTGTCACCATACAACGTGCGCGCGTTCACAAACGCCAATTCGCACTATTATTTATTGACCTCGATAGATTTAAAAATGTAAATGACTCTTTAGGGCATACTATCGGTGATCAATTCCTTGTAAGAATAGCCCGAATTTTAGAATCGGGCATCGCTGATAAAGGCAGCGTGGCCCGCCTAGGAGGTGATGAGTTTGTTATCGTTGCAGATGATATAAAAACCCCGCAACACGCCGCTGATTTCGTTGAACAGCTGTTAAAGCAACTCAATATGCCAATACAGCTGAATGAGCATACGATTCACCCTGCGGCCTCGATTGGTATTGCGATATACCCTGAAGATGGCCAAGGCGCTGAGGATCTTATCCGGCACGCCGATATTGCCATGTATAGCGCTAAAGCTGCGGGTTCAAACCAGTGGGCCTTTTTCAAGCAGCAAATGACCGAACATGCCGCTCTTAGATTAAAAACCGAGGCCTCTTTACACAATGCGCTTAAGCGAAATGAATTTAGGCTTTATTTTCAGCCCAAATTAGATCTTAAAACTAATGAAATTGTCGGCTGTGAAGCCTTAATCCGCTGGCAAAAAGACGGCAAACTTGTGCCACCCATGGCGTTTATTCCTATCGCTGAAGAAACTGGCATTATCATTCCCATCGGCAGATGGGTTATTGAACAAAGTTGTAAGCTGCTCCGTGAGTGGGAGAAAAAATACAATCGCGTCATTCCCATTGCGGTAAATGTCGCTTCACAGCAGTTTGCTGATGCAAGCTTGGTATCCGATATCAAACAATTGGCGCTACGTTATCAAATTCGCCCCGAGTTATTGGAAATCGAAATAACCGAAACATCACTGATGAATGATATCACTCAAGCCATCGCTAAACTCGAACAACTTAAAAGTGCCGGTTTTGGTATTGCCGTGGATGATTTTGGTACCGGCTATTCATCTTTGTCTTATTTACGCCGTTTGCCTATTACCACAATGAAAATCGACCGCTGCTTTGTCTCTGACTTACCCCATGATGGCGCCATCGCCTCCACTATTCTAATGCTAGGGCAACAGCTAAATCTGGATATTGTTGCAGAAGGGATTGAAAACCAAGCGCAGCTGGCATGGCTACAACAACATCATTGCCAAGTTGGTCAGGGGTTTCTATTTAGTAAACCTTTACCACAAGACGAGTTTGAAGCGCGCTATTTTGGTGAGCAGCAGGTAAAGGTAGAGCAGGCGTAAACAAGAATGCTAGTTAAACTACATTTATTTTAGCCAATAAAAAAGGAGGCATAGCCTCCTTTTTTACGGTTTGATCTACTTACCGCAAGCAATAAGCAAATTAAACGTCGTTATTAACGACGTAAACCTAACTTCTGGATTAGAGCAGTATAACGAGCTACGTCAGTACGCTTAAGGTAAGCAGTAAGCTTACGACGTGCGCTAACCATACGTAGTAGACCACGACGTGAATGGTGATCATGGATGTGCTCTTTGAAATGACCTTGTAGATGGTTAATCTGTGCAGTCAATAAAGCTACTTGTACTTCAGTTGAACCAGTGTCGTTTTCACAACGTGCGAATTCAGCTACGATTTTAGCTTTTTGTTCATTACTTAGTGACATAAATATCTCCAGAAAAAATTAAATTATCTCAAGCCGATCACTAACTCAGCCTGAGGGCGCGATATATTAACCGAAAGCGCAGCTTACCGCAATAAAAAATCTGCATATCCGACTGCGGCAATCTTGCCACAGTAAAATATACAGATTGATATAGATTAAACTAACAAGTTAGAGCCACTACTCTTGACTGTGGTCAACCACTAATCTTTTGGGTGCGAGTAAGCCATCATCATTTTTAAAGCCAATGCCAATAAACTTTCTTGACTCACCTAAAGTGATCCGTAGAAGTTGATCATCTAGCACACCTTCAGCCTGAACAGGTTGGCCTTGTAAAATATAATGAGCACTGGTCTCAGGTAAATTTACTTCAGCAAAGTTCGCGACCGCGGTATCCATTGGTAATAGTAATGGGTCTAATACATTACTTGAAGGTATTTCAGACTTTTCAGCCTCACCTACCATCGCCATCAATTGCTCTAAGGTCACCATTTTTTCATATGGATAGTCAGCAACTTGAGTACGTCTAAGCATAATGACATGAGCCCCACAGCCTAGCATTTCCCCTAAATCATCAACGATGGTGCGAATATAAGTACCTTTAGAACAATGAATGTCTAAGGTTAACTCATCACCTTCTAAGCCGACGTATAGCAACTCAAACACATTAATTGGTCGGGCTTCACGGGGGACTTCAATGCCTTCACGTGCATATTTGTATAAAGGCTGACCTTGATACTTTAATGCCGAATACATAGAAGGAACTTGCATGGTTTTACCACGAAAGTGTTCAAGTGACACTTCAAGCTTTTCTTGGGTAAAATTGACAGGTCTTATCTGCACAACTTCACCGTCAGAATCACTGGTATCAGTTCTTTCACCTAACTTGGCCGTCACTAAATAACGCTTATCAGCATCAAGTAAATGTTGAGAAAACTTGGTTGCTTCACCTAAACAAATAGGTAGCATCCCGGTTGCCAATGGATCCAAAGCGCCAGTATGGCCGGCTTTGTTAGCTTGGTAGAGACGTTTGACACGTTGCAAAGCATGGTTAGAACTGATGCCAGTTCCTTTATCTAATAGCACTATGCCATCAATAAAACGCCCTTTGCGACGACGAGCCATTAGTCTTTTCCTTCTGTATTTTCTTCAGCGTCAGTTGATTCTTCAGAACCAAACTTTTCTTGCTTTGCCTTATCACTCGTAATCACTTGGCTTACTAAGTTAGACATACGCATACCTTCAACTAATGAACTGTCATAGACAAAACGTAGTTCAGGCATAACACGTAGCTTCATGCGGCCAGCAATTAGTGTTCTGATGTAAGGAGCTGCTGCAGCAAGTGCTTCGACTTTTTGATCGACTAATTCACGATCTTCTTCAAAGAAGGTCACAAATACTTTTGCATAGCTTAAATCTCGTGACACATCAACATCGTTTACTGTAACAAAACCGATGCGAGGGTCTTTCATATCGCGCTGTAACACCATAGCAAGCTCTTGTTGCAGCTGCTGCGCGATTCGACGAGTACGACTAAATTCTTTTGCCATAATATTGTTACCATAGCCTTATATAAATAAAAAAGGCGGCTTACGCCGCCCTTTCTGTGTTACAGCGTTCGGGCCACTTCGACCGTCTCGAAGACTTCAATCTGATCGCCCACTCGGACGTCATTGTAGTTCTTCACACCGATACCACATTCCATGCCGTTACGAACATCAGCAACGTCATCTTTAAAGCGTCGTAATGATTCTAGCTCACCTTCGTAGATAACCACGTTGTCACGTAGTACACGGATAGGAGCGCTACGCTTGATGGTACCTTCGGTAACCATACAACCGGCAATTGCACCAATCTTAGGCGACTTAAATACATCACGAACTTCTGCCAGACCAATGATTTGTTGCTTGAATTCAGGAGCAAGCATGCCCGTCATCGCCGCTTTAACTTCATCAATCAAGTCGTAGATAACGCTGTAGTAGCGTAAATCAACACTTTCAGAATCGATAGTCTTACGCGCTTGTGCATCAGCACGCACGTTGAAACCAACCATGATGGCATTTGAAGCTGCAGCTAGCGTAGCATCAGTTTCAGTTAATGCACCAACGCCACGAGCGATGATATTAACTTTAACTTCATCAGTAGACAGTTTAGCTAATGATTCACAAATTGCTTCAAGTGAGCCTTGAACGTCTGCTTTAAGAACGATGTTAAGTTCTTGCACTTCGCCTTCGGTCATGTTCGCGAACATGTTTTCAAGCTTAGATTTTTGCTGACGTGCTAGTTTAACATCACGGAATTTACCTTGACGATAAAGTGCAACTTCACGTGCTTTACGCTCATCACGAACAACTGTTGCTTCATCACCAGCTGAAGGTACACCTGAAAGACCTAAGATCTCTACAGGGATTGATGGACCAGCTTCAGTAATTGCTTTACCGTTCTCGTCTTTCATTGCACGGATTTTACCGTACTCAAGACCACATAGAACGATATCGCCTTGGCGTAAAGTACCTTCTTGAACAAGTACAGTAGCAACTGGGCCACGACCTTTATCCAATTTAGATTCAATAACAACACCAGCAGCCATACCTGAACGGTCAGCTTTAAGCTCTAATACTTCAGACTGAAGTAAAATGCCTTCAAGTAATTCGTCAATACCGGTACCCGCTTTAGCCGAAACGTTTACGAACATGTGTTCGCCGCCCCAATCTTCAGACATAACACCGTGTTGAGCTAATTCACTCTTAACACGCTCTGGGTCAGCTTCTGGCTTATCCATTTTGTTCACTGCAACGATTAACGGCACGTTACCAGCTTTAGCATGTTGAATCGCTTCGATAGTTTGCGGCATAGCACCATCGTCTGCAGCCACAACCAAAATAACAATATCAGTTGCTTTAGCACCACGAGCACGCATTGACGTAAACGCCGCGTGACCAGGAGTATCTAAGAAAGTGATCATGCCATTTTCAGTTTCTACATGGTATGCACCAATATGCTGGGTAATACCACCGGCTTCACCGTCAGCAACTTTGGCACGACGAATGTAATCAAGTAATGAAGTCTTACCGTGGTCAACGTGACCCATGATGGTAACGACTGGAGCACGAGTCTCTAGTACCACATTTTCTTCATCACGATCACCAAGTACTTGATGCTCTAATTCGTTTTCACGAAGAAGAATAACCTTATGACCCATTTCTTCAGCAACCATTTGTGCTGTTTCTTGGTCTAAGATTTGGTTAATGGTAACCATAGAGCCCATTTTCATCATCTGCTTGATGATTTCAGTGGCTTTAAGAGACATACGTTGAGCAAGTTCAGCAACAGATACTGTTTCACCGATACGTACTTCGCCTTTAACCACAGCAACAGGTTTGTTGAAACCATGTGCCATAGATTCAGGAGCAGTGCTCTTGTTACGTGCAGCATTGCTACGGTTATCACGACCGCCTTTGCCACCACGTTTCTTGTTAGCATTCTTGTTACGTGCACGACGGCCACGTTTTTCATCGTTAGCATCTGAAGTATCTTCAGCAGCACGCGCCGCTTTAGAGGTAGTCACATGGTGATCACCGTTCTTTTCAGCTTCAATACGTTGACGCTCTTCTTCAGCCCAACGCTTTGAGTTTTCTTCAGCTAACTTGCGAGCAGTTTCAGCAGCTAATGCCGCTTCTTCTTCTTGCTTTTTCTTTAATGTCGCTTCTTGAACCGCTTTAAGGCGATCAGCTTCTACTTGCGCAGCAGCAGACTCAGGATCTTCAGCTTTAGCTGCTTTGGCTTTAGCCGCTTCAGCTTCTTTCTTCGCTTTAGCTTCTGCATCTTTTTTCGCTTTCGCTTCTGCGTCCGCTTTAGCCTTAGCTTCTGCAGCAGCTTTCGCCGCAGCTTCTGCTTCTTGCTGCTTTTGCGCTGCTAGTTCAGCTTCTTTCGCTGCATCGCTATCGTCACGTTTAACAAAAGTACGTTTTTTACGTACTTCAACTTTAACGTCTTTAGATTGCCCGCCACCGGCATTAACACTGAGTGTTGAAACGGTTTTGCGTTGTAATGTCATTTTTTGCGGCGCTTGATCGCCACCGTGTTGCTTTTTCAAGTGATCAAGCAATGTTTGCTTTTCAGCTTCTGAAACTGAATCAGCTTTGGTTTTCTTGATCCCTGCGTCGGCAAACTGTTCAATCAGTCTGTCTACATTTTTGCCCACTTCCGCGGCCAATTTATCTATACTTGTATCTGCCATCAATTAAATCCCCCTGTTGATCGACTTATGCTTCTTCGCCAAACCAACAGATATTACGGGCAGCCATGATGAGCTCACCTGCTTTTTCTTCTGTCAATTCTTCAATATCAATTAAATCGTCAATGCCTTGTTCCGCTAAGTCTTCTAAGGTAATTACACCCTTACTTGCAAGAACATATGCTAAATGCTTTTCTAAACCATCTAACGCTAATAAATCTGCAGCCGGTTCAGCACCATCAAGTGCTTCTTCTGACGCTAATGCTCTAGTTGAAATCGCCGCTTTTGCACGTTCGCGTAGCGCAGTTACGATGTCTTCGTCAAAACCATCAATGTCTAATAATTCTGTTTCAGGTACGTAAACAATTTCTTCTAAAGACGTAAAGCCTTCTTCTGCAAGTACTGTTGCAAAATCTTCGTCAACTTCAAGTGTTTCAACAAATAAGTTAACGATTTTAGCGCTTTCAGCCTGATGCTTCTTGTTAAGGTCTTCAACAGTCATTACGTTTAATTCCCAGCCTGTTAACTGAGTCGCTAAACGTACGTTTTGACCATTACGACCAATCGCTTGTGCTAGGCTGTCTGCTTCAACAGCAATGTCCATTGAGTGGTTGTCTTCATCAACAATAATTGAAGCAACATCAGCAGGTGCCATTGCGTTAATAACGTATTGTGCTGGATTGTCATCCCACATAACGATATCAACACGCTCACCACTTAACTCATTTGAAACAGCTTGAACACGTGCGCCACGCATACCAACACAAGCACCGATAGGATCGATACGTTTGTCATTGGTTTTCACGGCGATTTTAGCGCGAGCGCCTGGGTCACGTGCTGCACCCATGATTTCAATCACTTCATCTAAGATTTCAGGTACTTCTACTCTGAATAACTCAATGATCATTTCAGGCTTGCTACGCGTTAAAAATAACTGCGCACCGCGAGCTTCTGGGCGAACTGCATAAAGTAAAGCACGTACACGGTCACCAGGACGGAATGATTCACGGCTAATGATGTCTTCTTTGTAAATAACACCATCAGCATTATTACCTAGATCAACAACAACGCTTTCACGGGTGCTTTTCTTAACGACACCAGTAACAATCTCGCCTTCACGTTCAATGAACTGTTCAACGATTTGAGCGCGTTCAGCTTCACGTACTTTTTGTACGATAACTTGCTTCGCGGTTTGCGTCGTAATACGGTCAAACACAACTGAATCGATTTCATCTTCGATGAACTCACCAGGTTGAATTTCTGGATTTTCATATCGCGCAGCTTCAAGTGTGATTTCGCTGTAAGGGTTTTCTAAAGCTTCACCTTGATCATCGACAACCATCCAACGACGGAAAGTGTCGTAGTGGCCAGTTTTACGGTCGATAGCAACGCGAACTTCAATTTCGCCTTCATACTTTTTCTTAGTTGCAGTGGCTAGAGCAATTTCTAGCGCTTCGAATATTTTTTCACGCGGGACGGCTTTTTCATTTGATACCGCCTCTGCGACTAGCAGAATCTCTTTATTCATTATGTCTTGCCTCGTTCACCTTGAAACTATCAAAACTTCGCAATAATGTTGCCTTTGCGTACATTATCTAAAGCCACTATCAAATCTTCACCATCTACGTTTATCGTTAGCATTTGCCCTTCGATTGCCGTGATGACACCTTTTAAATTACGACTACCCGCTACTGGCATCGTCAATTGTACTTTTGCATCTTCGCCAATATATGCAGCGTATTGCGCTGCAGTAAATAAAGGTCTATCAACCCCAGGCGAAGAAACTTCTAATGTGTATTCTGTCGAGATTGGGTCTTCAACATCTAGAACAGCACTAACTTGACGGCTGGCTTCGGCACAATCTTCGATATTGACACCACTTTCACCATCAATAAATACACGTAATATTGAATGACGCCCAGCATGGACAAACTCAATACCCCAAAGTTGAAAACCAATAGCCTCAACAGGTACTGTCAGCATTTCTGTCAGTTTAGTTTCTAATGTTGCCAAAAATGACCCCCAAAAACGAAAAAAAGGGCATAAGCCCCAAAAAAGTCCGTATAATCACGGAGTTACCAAGCTCCATATAACAAAAAACCCCGTAATGACGAGGTCTTAATATAGAACCTTTTAATTGAAGAATGTTTTACGCAATTTCGTAAAATCAATCGACAATAAGCTGGTTGCGGGGGCCGGATTTGAACCGACGACCTTCGGGTTATGAGCCCGACGAGCTACCAAACTGCTCCACCCCGCGTCAACTTGCGCAATTATATTAACTTACGTCTTCTCTTGCAATGATTAATCCAATTAACTTTGATTAATCAAATTTGGTGCGGATGGTGGGACTTGAACCCACACGAGCATAGCTCACCACCCCCTCAAGATGGCGCGTCTACCAATTCCGCCACATCCGCATATGTAACTGTTACTATTTTCTATTAGCTAATCTGAGGTTAAGTTTGAGAGAGGGAAACTTAACTTAGCTAATAGAGACAAGACTTAATGGAAGCAACAAACTATGTTGCCTCAATTTGTTGTTTAGTCTGGAATCTTTGTTTCAGTTTGAGTAGGAGCTTGTTCAACTTGCTCTACTGCAGAACCTAAATCATTCCATGCATCATCTTGCTTTGAATGGTTAGCACTTAAGTTACCTAATACTAGGCTTAAAGTGAAAAAACCAATCGCTAGCACTGCTGTGCTACGTGTCAGGAAATTACCTGAACCGCCTGAGCCAAATAGAGTTCCTGATGCACCAGCACCAAAAGAAGACCCCATATCAGCTCCTTTACCTTGCTGAAGAAGGATTAGGCCAACAAGACCAATCGCAACAACCAAGTAAACTACAATTAAAACTTCATACATAATATTAAGCGCTCATCGCTATGGAACATAAACTTAAAAACTCGCTAGAGTTTAAGCTAGCACCGCCAATCAGTCCACCATCAACATCTGGCTGTGCAAAAATATCGGCTGCATTTGAAGGCGTAACACTACCACCGTACAAAATACGAATATTTTCTCCGATGAACGGCGACACTTCAGAAAGTCTTTGACGAATAAACGCATGGACTTCTTGTGCCTGCTCTGGAGTTGCACTCTTACCAGTACCTACAGCCCATAAAGGCTCGTAAGCAATAATGGCATTATCAAAAGCCATGGTGCCATTCTTTTCAATCACAATGTCTAACTCTTCGGCAATCACTTCAAAAGTACGTCTTGCTTCACGAGCTGGACCAGATTCACCAACACAAAGAATCGGCGTTAAACCATGTTTCTGTGCTGCAGCAAATTTCTCTGCAACGATATTACTTGTTTCGCCATACATACGACGGCGTTCGGAATGGCCGATAATCACATATCGACATCCTGAATCTTTTAGCATTTTACCGGAAACTTCACCAGTGTAGGCTCCAAAGTCATGCTGACTAAGGTTTTGTGCGCCCATTCTTACAAGCGCGCCATCTAAGGTTTGCTTATTTGCTTCAAGTAGTTGTCTTACACTTTCAAGGTAAATTGAAGGTGGACACAAAACTACTTCAGCAGAATCATTTTGGAGCTTTGTAGCGAACTTGCTGAATAACTCTTGGGCTAAAGCCGAACTGCCATTCATTTTCCAGTTGCCAGCTACCATAGGACGTCTGAGTGCCATTACTGTCTCCTTTCAAAGCGGCGTGAATAATAACGAACCACCAAACAAGTTACAATACCTAAGTTAGGAATAATTACTATAACGTGTCAGAGTGTTGTTTTTTTACTCGGTACGATTAAGTATTAATAAATAAACAATTAATATATAACATTTAGGATTTACTAACGCGTTGCACTGCATCAGCAATCTGTTGTGCAAAAGATGTGACCAATGCCACATCTTCACCTTCAACCATCACCCTTATTAAGGGCTCAGTGCCGGATTTTCTAAGTAAAACTCGACCGGTTTTACCTAATAGCTGCTCTACATGCTGCAGGGTAGTGATGACCGCTGACGCTGATAATGGATCAGTCTCACTATTAAAAGTGACATTAATTAATACTTGAGGCAACATTTTTAGCGGTTTAACCAACTGTGCTAACGATAATTGTTGCTGCTGCATTGCCGCTAACACTAAAATTCCCGCCACGATACCGTCCCCTGTCGTGCCGTGATCTAAATCGAGTATATGTCCAGAGCTTTCGCCGCCAATACGCCAGTGGTGTTGACGCATCAACGCCATGACATAACGGTCACCTACTTTTGAGCGCATAAAGGGGATATTCAATCTCTTAAGTGCCAACTCCAAGCCTAAATTTGACATCAAGGTGCCAACAACCCCGCCCTTCAAAGTGCCATTATTAAGCGCATTAGCGGCAAGCACATAAAGAATTTGATCGCCATCAATCACATTACCTTGGTGATCCACCATCATGATCCTATCACCATCGCCATCTAAGGCAATGCCGACATCAGCCTGTTCTAGCAGCACTTGCTCGCATATTGACGCCATGGATGTCGCGCCAACATTGTCATTAATATTTAATCCATTAGGTTTATCACCAATGGTGATCACTTCTGCGCCAAGCTCTTTAAAAACACTAGGAGCAATGTGATATGTTGCGCCGTGAGCGCAATCAACCACAATTTTAAGCCCAGCTAAAGTCAGCTCAGCAGGGAAATGACCTTTACAATATTCAATGTAGCGCCCTGCTGCATCATCAATTCTTGCCGCTTTGCCCAATAAATGAGACTCAACACAAACTAAGTCTTTGGTAAGTTCATGCTCTATTTCTAATTCAAGCGCATCATCTAACTTACTGCCGTCAGCTGAAAAAAACTTAATACCATTATCGTAATAGGGATTATGGGAGGCACTAATAACAATGCCAGCTTCGGCCCTAAAAGTTCGGGTTAAATAAGCAATAGCTGGCGTCGGCATAGGCCCAACCAATAATACATTTAAGCCAGCGGCAGATAAGCCGGCTTCCAGTACGGATTCAAACAGGTAACCCGAAATCCGTGTGTCTTTACCGATAATCACTTTCTTGGTGCCACTGCGTGAAAGCACCCTTCCCGCTGCCCAGCCAAGCTTAAGAGCAAGCTCGGGGGTCATTTTACCCGCGCCGACCTTGCCCCTAATACCATCAGTTCCAAAAAATTGTCTTTGCTGCATGTGTACCTCTCAAAGTGAATTCATACCACTTGATAACGTAACCTAGGCAAAAAATGCATGTTTAAAATGACTGAAAAGGTTAGTTATGTAAACTTGCCATTGTCGCTGACATCACAGTGAGTGCATCCACGGTTTCTTCAACATCATGTACCCGTATAATTTGCGCCCCTTGCTGCGCCGCAATCATCGCCCCAGCAAGACTACCCGCTAAGCGATTATTAATATCACGCTGTAATAAATCCCCGATCATGCTTTTTCTTGATAAACCTACCAGCACGGGAAAATGCAAACTATGTAGTTCCGGTAACTTGGCTAACAGCTGATAATTATGCTCAAGAGTTTTACCAAAGCCAAAGCCTGGATCTAAAATGATATTTTCTCGAGACATACCTGCTGCTAAACAATAATCTACCCTTAGCGACAAAAAGTCATTAACTTGTTGGATAACATCGTCGTATTCTGGTGAGTCTTGCATATCTTTTGGTTGCCCTTGCATATGCATTAAACATACGGGCACATCGAGCATAGTTGCCATTGCCAGCGCGCCGGGCTCTTGTAGCGCACGAACATCATTAATAATATGGGCGCCTGCAGCAACTGCTTTTTCCATGACTTGCGGCTTACTGGTATCGATTGAAATCCACACATCATGGTTTTGGGCAGTATATTCGATGACAGGAATAACTCTAGCGAGCTCTTCTTCTAAAGTAACTGCTGTAGCACCTGGTCTGGTTGACTCGCCGCCAATATCAACTATTTTAGCCCCTTGACTGATGACTTTATCAACTTGCTGACAAGCACTTTCAAACGTGGCATGTTGACCGCCATCAGAAAAAGAATCTGGGGTTACATTAATGATAGCCATAACAATCGGACTGGCTAGCGAGAGGGTTTTATCTCCCGATTTAAGTTCAAACACACAACCTCACTTATACTCAATTTAATGAGTTAGATAATATTTAACTCTATTAGCTGAATTAAAATACTTTTGTTCACAAAGCAATAAATATAAAAAAACCCCTTTCGGGGTTTTTTACGTTAATTTAACTCAGCGTTATTTAGCAGGCGCATCAGTATCTGGTGTCGATTCTGGTTTATCATCTGCTTTATCTGCGTCTGCAGCTTCAGAGTCAGCTTTAGTCTCTGTCGTGTTTGCAGGCGTGCCTTTATCTTTATCATCAATTGAGTCATCAGCATCCCAATCGGCTGGCTGACGAACTTCGCGACGATTCATTAAATCATCAATTTGATCGGCATCGATGGTTTCAAATTTCATTAACGCATCTTTCATGGCATGGAGGATATCCATGTTGTCACTTAAGTAAGTATGCGCACGATCGTAATTTGAATCAATTAAGTGTTTTACTTCGGCATCGATGATACGGGCGGTATCGTCGGACATATGTTGGGTTTTACCCATACTGCGTCCTAGGAATACTTCGTTTTCATCTTCAGCATAAAGTACCGGGCCTAATTTTTCAGAGAAGCCCCACTGGGTCACCATGTTACGTGCAATTGACGTTGCATATTTAATGTCTTGTGAAGCACCTGTCGATACGCGCTCTGTACCGTAGATCATCTCTTCCGCTAAACGTCCGCCGTAGGCAACTGAAATTTGGCTTTCAAGTTTACGGCGACTTTGACTAATTGCATCAGCTTCAGGTAAGAAGAAAGTCACACCTAATGCACGGCCGCGTGGAATAATAGTAACCTTATGCACAGGATCATGCTCAGGCACTAAACAACCAACAATCGCATGACCTGCTTCATGGTATGCGGTCATTTCTTTTTCATCTTCAGACATCACCATCGTGCGGCGCTCAGCACCCATCATGATTTTGTCTTTAGCACTTTCAAACTCTTCCATGCTCACTACGCGGCGATTACCCCGAGCAGCAAATAGCGCAGCTTCATTCACCAAGTTTGCTAAATCAGCACCTGAGAACCCTGGGGTACCACGAGCAATAACGCTGGCTTTGACACCATCTGCTAACGGTACTTTACGCATATGAACTTTTAAAATTTGTTCACGACCACGAACATCCGGTAAGCCAACAACCACTTGACGGTCAAAACGACCTGGACGTAGCAATGCAGCATCCAACACATCTGGTCTGTTGGTCGCAGCAATAACAATAATACCTTCGTTACCTTCAAAACCATCCATTTCAACCAGCATTTGGTTCAAGGTTTGCTCACGCTCATCGTGACCGCCACCAACACCAGCGCCACGTTGGCGACCTACAGCATCAATTTCATCGATAAAGATGATACATGGTGCAGACTTTTTAGCTTGCTCAAACATGTCACGTACACGTGATGCACCGACACCGACAAACATTTCAACAAAGTCAGAACCAGAAATAGTGAAAAACGGAACTTTAGCTTCACCAGCAATGGCTTTTGCAAGTAAGGTTTTACCCGTACCCGGTGGGCCAACTAAAAGAACACCGGTAGGAATGCGGCCACCAAGCTTTTGGAAACGGGTTGGCTCTTTTAGGTAATCAACCAATTCTTTTACGTCTTCTTTTGCTTCGTCACAACCTGCAACATCACCAAAAGTGGTTTTAATTTGGTCTTCGCTCATCAATTTGGCTTTACTCTTACCAAATGACATCGCGCCTTTACCGCCACCGCCTTGCATTTGGCGCATGAAGAATATCCACACACCAATTAATAACAGCATCGGGAACCAAGAGATAAAGATTTGGGTTAGGAAGCCTGACTCTTCAGCTTCTTGGCCCTTCATTGAAATCCCTTTACGATCAAGATCATTGATTAAATCTTGGTCATACATTGGCATGATTGTAGTGAACTTCTCTCCAGAGCGTCTTACTCCTTCAATGGTACGTTGATCACTTTTAATTTCTACCGAATTGATATTGCCGTTTCGGACACTATCTAAGAATACGGAATAATCCATCTTCTGCGTTGACGAAGAAGAGGGGGAATAGCCCTGAAACACTGACATCAACACGACGGCGATGACAACCCAGAGAATTAAATTTTTTGCCATGTCACTCAAATTGTTAGACCTCTTGAAGACCCACGATAATTAATCGTTAGACTACTATAACTTGTAACCAGTCGCCACTATATAAACTTCACGTGAACGTGGTCGTGATGAATCTGGTTTGCGTGTTTTCACTGTTGTAAAAGCTTGTCGCACTGCTTTCATATATTCGTCAAAGCCTTCCCCCTGAAAAACTTTGACTGCAAAACTACCATTAGATGCCAAAACTTGATGGCACATATCTAATGCTAATTCTACTAAATACATTGCCCTTGGTTGATCCACACCATCTGAACCACTCATATTAGGCGCCATATCTGATAGTACTACATCAACTTTATCTTCACCAACGCGGTCAAGTAAAGCATCAAGTACTTTTTCTTCACGGAAATCGCCCTGTAAAAAGTCGACGCCCACGATGGGGTCCATAGGTAAAATATCACATGCGACTAATTTACCTTTTTCTCCCACTAGTTTAACTGCAATTTGAGACCAACCGCCAGGCGCTGCGCCTAAGTCTACTACTGTCATACCAGGTTTAATTAATTTGTCTTTTTGTTGGATTTCTTCCAACTTGAATGCAGCTCGAGAGCGTAAACCTCGCTTTTGAGACAGTTTTACATAGTGATCATCAAAATGTTCTTGCATCCATCGGCTTGAACTTGCCGAGCGTTTCTTCGTTGCCATTTAAATTCCGTAACGATTTGGAGTTACATCATGCTTATATAAGGGTAGAATAGCCGTTTTTCAACAGTAACATTTAAAAAGTTGGTACAAATGAACTTAACAACCAAACAAAAACAGCATTTAAAAGGCCTGGCGCATAATTTAAAGCCTGTAGTGCTGCTTGGTGCTAATGGTTTGACCGAAGGTGTACTGGCTGAAATTGATAGTGCACTCACTCATCATGAACTAATTAAAGTGAAAGTAGGCTCTTCTGATAGAGAGCTTAAAAATGCTGTAGTTGACGCGATTATTCGCGAAACTCAATCTACCAAAGTACAGCTTATCGGTCACACCTTAGTTATTTTCCGTCAGTCTGCTGAAATGAAAATTGCCGTTCCAAAAGCAAAATAATTTCGTCAAACATCTGGTTACTTAATATTAGTCGATTGTTGATTAACTGGTATTGAATATGACCTAAAAAAACCACTGCCATGCAGTGGTTTTTTTATCGCTATAGCAAACCAGTCTTAAGTCGTAACTTATTAAACGTATTCTACAGCGATAATTTCATATTCTGCGGTGCCACCAGGTGTGGTAATGGCAACTTCATCATCAAGGTTCTTACCAATTAATCCCCGCGCTATCGGTGAATTCACTGAAATAAGATTTTCTTTAATGTTTGCTTCATCATCACCGACGATACGGTAAGTTGACTCTGCATCGGTATCAACATTGACAATGGTCACTGTTGTGCCAAAAATCACTCGGCCATTGTTTGGCATTGATGTCACATCAATGATTTGTGCATTTGATAACTTGCCTTCAATATCACGAATACGTGCTTCACAAATACCTTGTTCTTCACGGGCTGCATGATATTCAGCATTTTCTTTCAAGTCGCCTAATTCACGTGCAGAAGCAATAGCTTCAGTAATGCTTGGACGACGCACAAATTTTAATTCATCTAATTCTTTACGCAGCTGTTCAGCTCCGATGATCGTCATAGGGACGGTATTCATAATGTCTTATGTCTCCTTTAAAAACAAAAGCACCCCGTGTCGACACGCATATCAACACAGTAAAATCTATATTATTAAACGTCGAGTCGTCATGCTCACATTCACTTATAGCGACATGTGGCAACAAAACAGTCTCGCGCGCTGAAGGGCTAGCAAATGATGATAGCTAAGCTTACATAAGCTTGCGAGTAGTTACTAGTGAGTGTCAAAAAATAGTAATAAAAAAGGCTGCATGACTGCAGCCTTTTTAACCGAATCGACGTTAAATTAAATATTATTAACTTTTAGCGATTCGTTCATGCAATTCTTGTACTGAATTGACGTTATTACGGTCATCTGCTGAATGCGCCATACAGGTAGCAAATGCAGCATTCAATGTTGTGGTGTAGTTCACTTTATAACGCAGTGCACCACGACGAATTTGACGAGAATCTTCAATCGCTTGACGCCCCTCAGTGGTATTAATGATGTAAGTGTATTCACCATTTTTAATACGGTCGAGAATATGTGGACGGCCTTCATGTACCTTGTTAACTAGGCGCGGATTAATACCTGCTTCACCTAGAATAACTGCAGTGCCATGAGTTGCATCAATTTGATAACCTAGCTCAATCAGTTCAGCTGCAAGTTCAGCCACACGCGCTTTATCACTGTTACGCACAGAAATTAATGCACGGCCAGACTTAGGTACTTCAGCTGTGGCACCAAGCTGGGCTTTAGCATAAGCTTCAGCAAAGGTTTCACCCACACCCATTACTTCACCTGTAGAGCGCATTTCAGGGCCAAGCATTGGGTCAACACCTGGGAACTTGTTAAACGGCAATACCACTTCTTTTACTGAGAAGTATGGTGGGATCACTTCTTTAGTGAAGTTCTGCGATGCTAAGCTTTGACCAGCCATTACACGTGCAGCAATCTTCGCTAGCGGGATACCGGTTGCTTTAGAGACAAATGGCACTGTACGCGCAGCACGTGGATTGACTTCAATCATGTAGATTTCGTCATCTTTAACCGCAAACTGAACGTTCATCAAACCAATTACGCCCAGCTCCATGGCTAATTTAGCCACTTGCTCACGCATACGGTTTTGAACATCTTCGCTTAAGCTGTATGGCGGCAACGAACAACCTGAGTCACCTGAGTGAACCCCCGCTTGTTCAATGTGCTCCATGATAGAACCCACAACCACGATTTCGCCGTCACAAACTGCATCGATATCGATTTCAATGGCATTATCGAGGAAACGGTCAAGCAATACTGGTGATGAGTTAGATACGCTTACTGCTTCATTGAAGTAGCGACGTAAGTCTTGCTCGTCATAAACGATTTCCATTGCGCGTCCACCTAATACATAAGATGGACGAACCACTAACGGGTAACCGATACGGGCAGCAGAAAGTACCGCACCTTCAACCGTTGTTACGGTATCGTTTTCAGGTTGCTTCATTTCAAGACGTTGAATCGCTTGCTGGAAACGCTCACGGTCTTCAGCGCGGTCAATGGCATCGGGGCTTGTACCAATAATCGGTACACCTGCCGCTTCTAGTTCACGTGCCAGTTTTAGCGGTGTTTGACCACCGTACTGTACGATAACGCCTTTTGGCTTCTCAATACGAACGATTTCAAGCACATCTTCAAAGGTCACTGGCTCAAAGTACAAGCGATCTGAGGTGTCATAATCGGTCGAAACTGTCTCAGGGTTACAGTTAACCATAATGGTCTCGTAACCGTCTTCACGCAATGCTAATGCCGCATGAACACAACAGTAATCAAACTCAATACCTTGACCAATACGGTTAGGGCCGCCACCAAGAATCATGATTTTTTCACGGGTTGATGGCGCGGCTTCACATTCTTCTTCGTAAGTTGAGTACATGTAAGCAGTGTCTGTGGCAAATTCTGCCGCACAGGTATCGACACGCTTATACACTGGGTGCATATCAAAGCGGTCACGAATTTTACGCACTTCGCTATCACTGACACCTAAGATGTGTGCTAAACGTGCATCAGAGAAACCTTTACGCTTAAGTTGCAGTAAGAAGGCTTCGTTAAGACCTGACATCCCCACTTCAGCCACTTTAGCTTCTTGGGCGATAAGATCTTCAATTTGGACTAAGAACCAATGATCAACATTAGTTAGCTTGAAGATATCATCACGACTTAGACCAGCGCGGAAGGCATCAGCAATGTACCAAATACGGTCACAACCAGGCTCTTTTAACTCATGACGAATTGTTTGCATTGCTTCAGGCGATGCAAGGTCAACAATCGGGTCAAAACCGTTACGGTTAACTTCAAGTCCACGTAATGCTTTTTGTAATGACTCTTGGAAAGTACGGCCAATGGCCATGACTTCACCCACTGACTTCATTTGCGTCGTCAAACGGTCATTAGCGCCAGCAAATTTTTCAAAGTTAAAGCGCGGTACTTTAGTCACAACGTAATCAATTGCAGGCTCGAATGATGCTGGGGTGCGACCACCAGTAATATCATTCATTAGCTCATCTAAGGTGAAACCTACCGCTAATTTCGCGGCGATTTTAGCAATCGGGAAACCGGTTGCTTTAGAAGCTAACGCAGAAGAGCGAGAAACACGCGGGTTCATTTCAATAATGACCATACGGCCAGTGTTTGGACAAATACCAAACTGAACGTTTGAACCACCGGTTTCAACACCAATTTCACGCAGTACCGCTAAAGAAGCGTTACGCATTAATTGGTATTCTTTATCGGTCAGTGTTTGCGCTGGTGCAACAGTGATTGAATCACCGGTATGCACGCCCATGGCATCGAAGTTTTCAATGGCACACACAATGATGCAGTTATCATTGCGGTCACGAACCACTTCCATTTCGTACTCTTTCCAACCGATTAGTGACTCATCGATTAGCAGCTCGCTAGTTGGCGATAACTCAAGGCCTTGAGAACAAATGTCTTCAAACTCTTCTTTGTTATACGCAATACCACCGCCACTGCCACCCATGGTGAAAGATGGACGAATAATACACGGAAAGCCAACTTGGTCTAAAACACCGTAAGCTTCTTCCATTGTATGGGCAATACCAGCACGAGGACAGTCAAGTCCAATTGACTTCATTGCTGTATCAAAACGACTACGGTCTTCAGCTTTATCAATTGCGTCAGCTGTCGCGCCAATCATTTCAACGTTAAACTCTTCTAGTACACCTTCAGCTTCTAGCTGCAGTGCACAGTTAAGTGCGGTTTGGCCACCCATAGTTGGCAAAATCGCATCAGGTTTTTCTTTAGCGATAATGTTACGCACAACTTCCCAGTGAATTGGCTCGATGTATGTCGCATCAGCCATTTCTGGATCAGTCATAATGGTTGCAGGGTTAGAGTTAACTAAGATAACTCGATAACCTTCTTCACGCAGCGCTTTACACGCTTGTGCGCCAGAATAGTCAAATTCACAGGCTTGACCAATCACAATTGGGCCAGCGCCTAGGATCAGAATACTTTTAATATCAGTACGTTTTGGCATTGCTTATCTATTCTCCGAATGACCTAACTATTTAGCGTTTTGACGATATTGTTCAATCAACTCAATAAAGTGATCAAACAGTGGTGACGCATCGGTCGGTCCAGGGCTTGCTTCTGGGTGACCTTGGAAACTAAACGCTGGTTTATCAGTAAGGTGAATACCTTGCAAAGACCCATCAAATAACGATTTGTGAGTCACTTTGATGTTCGCAGGCAACGTCGCTTCATCAGCAGCAAAACCGTGGTTTTGACTGGTGATCATCACATTACCTTTTTCAATATTACTTACCGGGTGGTTAGCGCCATGATGACCAAACTTCATTTTCAAAGTTTTTGCCCCAGATGCTAATGCAAGTAATTGGTGACCAAGACAAATACCAAATACTGGGATTTCAGTTTTTAAAATTTCTTGGATAGCCGTAATCGCATAATCACATGGCTCTGGGTCGCCTGGGCCATTTGATAGGAAAATCCCATCAGGATTCATTGCTAATACTTCAGCTGCCGGTGTTTGTGCAGGGACAACAGTAACATCACAACCGCGGTCAACTAGCATGCGTAAAATATTGCGCTTGATACCATAATCAAAAGCAACAATTTTAAACTTAAGCTCTGACGCTGGAGTTTCGTCCGGTAAACCACCCACTAAGCGCCAAGTGCCTTTGCGCCATTGGTAGGTCGACTCTGTGGTCACTTCTTTAGCCAAATCCATGCCTTTCAAACCAGGGAATGCTTTGGCTGCTGCTAATGCTTTAGCTTCATCGATATCGCCGACCATAATACAACCGGCTTGGGCACCCTTTTCACGTAAAATACGAGTTAATTTACGGGTATCGATATCAGCGATACCAACAACATTATTCGCTTTTAAATAATCGCTTAAGGATTGTTGATTACGGAAGTTGCTAGCTAATAGAGGGAGATCTCGGATGATTAGACCACAGGCATGAACTGAATCAGATTCGGTATCTTCATCGTTTGTTCCGGTGTTACCAATGTGCGGGTAAGTCAAAGTGACAATCTGGCGAGAATATGACGGATCCGTTAAAATCTCTTGATAACCTGTCATTGAAGTATTAAATACAACTTCACCAACAGTTAGTCCATCGGCACCAATTGCTGTGCCAGAGAATACGGTTCCATCTTCGAGTACAAGTAAGGCAGACTGTGTCAACGTGACCTCCAAAAATAAGAGTCAAACCACTGAAATTATTTATTTTTAATTTCTACAGATTTACAAAATTACGAAAATTTGGCAAATTCCGGCGATTCTATATGAATTATGTATAAGCGTCTATGCTTGATTTATGTTTTTTTGGGAACAATATTTTCCCAAAAAAAAACCACCAACGGTGGTTTTCTTTAAATATTAATTGAGTCCCAATACTTGCTGCATGTCATAAAGACCAGCATCTTGATCGGACAGCCAATAGGCGGCGCGCATTGCGCCATTTGCAAAGGTCATGCGACTGGTGGCTTTATGCGTTATTTCAACTCGCTCACCAATATCGGCAAACATCACGGTATGGTCGCCAACAATATCACCGGCACGAATAGTAGAAAAACCAATGGTATTTCTATCACGTTCGCCTGTCATACCTTCACGACCATATACAGCGCACTCTTCAAGATCACGACCTAAAGTTTCAGCGATAACTTCGCCCATCTTTAATGCCGTCCCTGAAGGGGCGTCTTTCTTAAAGCGATGATGGCCTTCGGTGATTTCGATATCGGTGTAATCACCCATTACTTTTGCCGTTAACTCTAATAGTTTCAGCGTTAAGTTAACGCCTACTGACATATTCGGTGCAAACACAACCGGTGTTTGCTCAGCATAAGCACCAATCAACTCTTTTTGAGCATGATTGAACCCAGTAGTACCAATCACAATCGCCTTATGGTTTTTAGCGCACCAATCAAGGTGAACTAACGACGACTCTGGAGAGGTAAAATCAATTAATACATCAAAATGTTCTGATGCAATATCTAATGAATCTGTAATCGCGACATTCATAGTACCAACACCAGCAAGCTCACCAGCATCAACACCAATCAGTGTTGAACCTGTACGCTCAATAGCAGCACCCAAATATATGACCTCATGTTGCTTTGCAGCTTCAATCAGTGTGCGACCCATACGGCCACTGGCACCAACAACAGCGACTCTTACTTTTGCAGTCATTTACTTCTCCCAGTGATACAAAAACGCCTAAGTAAACTTAGGCGCTTTTCATTAAACGATTGCTAATAATTCGACTTCAAATACCAACGCCGAGAATGGCGGGATAGAAGCGCCAGCACCACGTTCGCCATAAGCTAAGTGTTGTGGAACGAATAGTTTAAGCTTAGTGCCAACAGGCATTAGTTGTAATGCTTCAGTCCAACCAGCGATAACACCAGAAACTGGGAATTCAGCAGGCTCGCCACGAGCTACAGAGCTATCGAATACTTCACCGTTGATGAAAGTACCGTGGTAATGTGCACGAATAGTTGATTCAAGCGTTGGCTTTTCGCCTTCACCTTGAGTGATAACTTCGTATTGAAGTCCTGACTCAGTAACAATAATGTCTTCACGCTTAGCATTTTCAGCTAGGAATGTTTCACCTTCAGCAGATGCAGCAGCAGCAGCTTCTTCTTGAACAGCTTGTAAACGACGGCTGATTTCAGTGAAAGCAACTTGTAAGTCTTCCATCGCTACAGCACTTTCTTTACCAGCGAATGCATCAGCTAGACCAGCTTGTACAGCAGGGATATCGATGCCTTCGAAAGGGTTAGCTGCTAATTGCTCACCCATTTGACGACCTACACCGTAACTTGCTTGCTGTTCCATTGTGTTGAACTCTGACATATCGTATTTACTCTTAATTCATCGGTTAAAATTTGCGGGGCAGTTTACCACACTTTCGTTGCTGATGGGTGCTAATCTACCTCGATTATGACTATTTTTCAGTAGCCTTAATGACACTTGGCAAGCGTCTTCTTTAGAGCTGCTTGATACACTGGTGTCACTTTAGCTTGAAGGGCTTTTAAATCGGCAATACGTGTCGAATGAGATGGATGGGTTGAAAATAGCTCAGGGCCTTGTTCACCACCGGCTTTGGCCATATTTTGCCAAAGCGTAACGCTTTTAGCAGGATTAAAACCCGCTTTAGCCATTAACTCTAAACCAAGCTCATCGGATTCACTTTCTTGATCGCGGCCAAAGGGTAATAAAATACCGACTTGCGCACCTAAGCCTAAGCCCGCCATATAAAGATCTTTATTGGCCACGCCGCCAGCACCTAGGGCTATATCAGCCATTTGCATACCTGCATTGGTCATTTGTGAACGCGAAACTTGCTCATTACCATGCCTTGCTAGCACATGGGCTACTTCATGACCTATTACTGTCGCTAACTGGTCTTGATCGCTCGCCACCTTAAGTAATCCTGTGTACACGCCAATATGTCCACCAGGCAGTGCAAAAGCATTTATCTGATCTGAATCAAATAACACAACTTCCCAGTTTAAGCTTTGATCAGGTAATACTGCAGTAATGCGATTGGCAACACAGTTCACATAGGCGGTTTGCTGTTTATCGGTACTGATTTTTTCCGTTTTTTTCATCGCATCGAATGATTGCGCCCCCATTTGTGACATTTGAGACTCATCAAATAACAGCATTTGGCTGCGGCCAGTTGGGGATTTGTGGGTTGCGCAACCTGAGATAAAAATGGTGGCAAATAGCCCCCAAAAAACGGCTTTCATAATAATTATCCTTTTATTATTTTGTGAGCGTTGGCAATAGTTCATCATAAATTTAGTACTCAATAGATTGATTACAAATGAACCTATTGCGCGCTATTGTAAGTCATTTTTAGCTCAGCAATCACTAAAAACAGCAGCTTACCTTGGTGTTTATTTACCTTTAAAGTCCTTAATACTGCGCTTTTTCTGACTGCGGCGATTTGCTTGCTTATCTTTTTTTGGCCGTTGACTGTTACCCGAACTCGGTTTATCCGTCACCGGGAAATCTGCTAAGACGAGTGTTGGCAGCGCGCGCTCAGTTAAGGTTCTGATAGCTTGTAGTGCATCAGATTCACCATGACACACTAACGATAGCGCCAAACCATTAGCACCCGCCCTTGCCGTGCGGCCAATGCGGTGCACATACACTGCTGCGCTTGCGGGTAAATCCACATTAATAATCACAGGTAATGCATCAATGTCTATACCGCGGGCTAACACATCAGTTGCCACTAATACGGTTAACGCCTTTGATTTGAAGTCCTTTAAGGTTTTAGTGCGTATCGCTTGCTCTTTATCGCCATGCAATGCTGCCGCATTAACTCCAGCTTTTACCAGCTTTTTGGTTAGTGCATCTGCGCTATCTTTAGTATTGCTAAACACCAACACTTGCTGCCATTGATGCTGCTTTATTAGCGCAATCAGTGCTTGTGCTTTACTGCCTTTATTGACCAAATAAAGCTGCTCTTCAATGTGATCTACCACTGAATTGGCTTTATCAGCTTCAATACGGATCAGATCATGTTTCAAAATCACACTAACTTGTTTAGCTACTGTGTCATCTATGGTGGCTGAAAATAATAGTGTCTGCTTATTTACCGGCGTTTGCTGCACAATGGTTTTAATGTCTGCCCAAAAGCCCATATCTAATAACCGGTCTGCTTCATCAAGTACTAACAACTTCAGCGCTGATAAAGACACATGTTCCAGCTTTATAAACTGCACTAACCTTGCTGGGGTGGCGATGATAATCTGCGGCGATCTCTTCAAATCAGCGACTTGGGCTTCAACATCAATGCCGCCACATAAAAGCTGCACCTTTATGCCTAAAGGCTTCGCAACCTGATTAAGCGTTTGATAAACCTGATTAGCCAGCTCACGAGTCGGCGCAATTACTAGCGCTTGAACAGGGTCAGCTTTATCTAGATCAATAGCTTGCAGCATAGGCAAACCAAAGGCGTAAGTTTTACCGCTCCCTGTTTGTGCTAATGCCAATACATCTTTACCTGATAACACAGCAGGAATGGCCAGCGCTTGAATTTTAGTGGCCGCTGTTAATTGCTTAGGTAAAGCTGAGATAAGGCTTGGATTGAGGTTTAACTGTAAAAAAGACATCGAAATAGTGATCCAAAGAAGCAATGAGATGCAGTCTACCGCACACTGACGTCATTGTCTTAAGCTGTGTTTGTTTAATAGCCTGCAAAGTGCTTTAAAAACTTGCCAATAAAAAAGGCTAATTACTTTGCAGTAATTAACCTTTTAATCGACTCGCTAATAGCTAAATTTAATAAATAAATTTAGCTATTTAAATCGTGAAAAAACTTTTTTACGCCATCAAAGAACCCTTCAGCTTTAGGGCTGTGCTTCTTTGACTCACCGGTTAAGGTCGCTTCAAACTCACGAAGTAGCTCTTTTTGCTTTTCGTTAAGTTTAACTGGTGTTTCCATGACGACTTTACAAAGTAAGTCACCAACGGCGTGGCTGCGAACCGATTTAACACCTTTACCGCGCAAGCGGAACATACGGCCAGTTTGGCTTTCTGCAGGTATTTTCAAATTCACTTTACCATCAAGTGTTGGCACTTCAATCTCGCCACCTAATGCAGCTTTGCTGAATGAAATTGGCACTTCGCAGTAGAGGTTATTACCATCACGAACAAAAATATTATGTTCACGAACGCTCACCTGTACATATAAGTCACCCGGAGGCGCGCCAAACTCACCCGCTTCACCTTCACCGGTTAAGCGAACACGATCGCCAGTATCAACACCAGCTGGTATTTTAACTGATAAGGTTTTGCTCTTTTCAACACGGCCTTCGCCATGACACTTCTTACAAGGATCTTTAATGATCTTGCCGCGGCCATGACAAGTCGGACACGCCTGCTGAACAGCAAAGAAGCCTTGACGCATTTGTACTTGGCCTTGACCATGACAGGTACCACAAGTGGTTGCTGACGAGCCTTTCTTAGCGCCGCTGCCATCACAGCTATCACACGATGCTAAGGTAGGAATACGTAACTCTTTAGTAAGGCCACGAACCGCTTCTTCAAGTGATAAGTCTAAGTTGTAACGTAAGTCACTACCGCGAGCCGCTTGACGTTGTCCACCGCCACGACGACCGCCGCCAAAGATATCGCCAAACACGTCACCAAAGATATCACCGAAATCACCGCCGCCACCTTGACCGCCGCCACGATTAGGATCAACGCCTGCATGACCAAATTGGTCATAAGCCGCTTTCTTATTCGCGTCAGTTAAAATTTCATAAGCTTCTTTAGCTTCTTTAAAGTTAACTTCAGCTTCTTTGTCGCCTGGGTTACGGTCAGGATGATATTTCATCGCTAGACGCTTATAGGCTTTTTTGATTTCTCGTTCACTGGCATCGCGACCGACACTTAGAACTTCGTAATAATCTCGCTTTGACATAATCTCAGTTTTCTCAAGCAGGTATTGTACGAACGGGCGTTAGAGATTTCTCCCAACGCCCGCCTGAAAGTTAACTAACTAATTTAGCTTACTTTTTGTCGTCTTTTACTTCTTCAAACTCAGCATCAACAACGTCATCTTCAGGCTTAGCTTCTTGCGCATCTTGTGCTGGAGCTTCACCTTGTTGCGCTTGTGCTTTCGCTTGAGCGATTTCCATTAACTTAGCAGACGCTTCCATTAATGCTTGAGTCGCTTTATCAATTGCTTCTTTGTCGTTACCTTTAGTTGCGGTATCAACGTCAGCCATTGCTGCTTCAATTTTCTCTTTTTCTTCAGCTGGTAATGCTTCACCCGCTTCTTCGATTTGCTTCTTAGTTGCGTGAACCATGCCATCAGCTTGGTTACGTGCAGTCACTAGCTCTTCGAATTTAGCATCTTCATCAGCGTGAGCTTCTGCATCACGAACCATTTGCTCTACTTCTTCGTCACTTAGACCTGAGTTAGCTTTAATAGTGATGTTTTGCGCTTTACCGGTTTTCTTATCAGTTGCTGATACGTTTAAGATACCATCAGCATCGATGTCGAAAGATACTTCAACTTGTGGCATGCCACGTGGCGCTGGTTCAATACCTTCTAGGTTGAATTGACCTAGAGATTTGTTGTAGCTAGCTTGCTTACGCTCACCTTGAAGTACGTGAATTGTTACTGCACTTTGGTTATCTTCAGCAGTTGAGAACGTTTGACTCGCTTTAGTCGGGATAGTGGTGTTCTTCTCGATAAGCTTAGTCATTACGCTACCCATGGTTTCGATACCAAATGATAGTGGTGTAACGTCAAGTAGCAATACGTCTTTCACGTCACCAGAAAGTACACCAGCTTGAATTGCTGCGCCTACGGCTACGGCTTCATCTGGGTTAACGTCTTTACGTGGCTCTTTACCGAAGAAGTCAGTTACTGCAGCCTGTACTTTAGGCATACGAGTTTGACCACCAACTAAAATCACTTCGTTGATGTCTGAAACAGATAAGTCTGCATCAGCTAGCGCAACTTTTAATGGCTCTAAAGAACGTTGGATTAAGTCGTCAACTAAAGACTCTAACTTAGCACGAGTGATTTTAACCACTAAATGCTTAGGACCTGTTGCATCAGCAGTGATGTAAGGCAGGTTAACTTCAGTTTGTGTTGTGCTTGAAAGTTCAATTTTCGCTTTTTCTGCAGCTTCTTTAACACGTTGCATTGCTAGCGGGTCGTTACGTAAGTCTAGACCTTGCTCTTTTTTGAACTCGTCAGCTAAGTAGTTAATTAGGCGGTTATCGAAATCTTCACCACCTAAATGAGTATCACCGTTAGTAGCAAGTACTTCGAAAGTTTGGTCACCATCGTTGCTATCAATTTCAATGATAGAGATATCAAAAGTACCACCACCTAAATCGTATACTGCAACAACGTTGTCGCCTTGTTTTTTGTCGATACCGTAAGCTAGTGCAGCAGCAGTTGGCTCGTTGATGATACGTTTAACATCAAGACCAGCAATACGACCAGCATCTTTAGTTGCTTGACGTTGTGAATCATTAAAGTATGCAGGAACAGTAATAACCGCTTCTGTTACTTCTTCACCCAAGAAATCTTCAGCTGTTTTCTTCATCTTTTTCAAGATTTCAGCAGATACTTGTGGTGGTGCCATTTTCTTGCCGTGAGCTTCAACCCATGCGTCACCATTGTCAGTACCAATGATTTTGAAAGGCATGATGTCAACATCACGTTGAACTTCGTCATCTTTAAAACGACGACCGATTAAACGCTTAATCGCGAAAAAAGTATTTGTTGGGTTTGTAACTGCTTGACGCTTAGCAGGTGAGCCTACTAATGTTTCGTCATCGGTATATGCGATGATAGATGCTGTTGTACGTTCGCCTTCAGCATTCTCGATTACGCGAGCAGTACCGCCATCAAGGACAGCCACACAAGAGTTAGTTGTGCCTAAGTCAATACCAATAATTTTGCCCATGAGGATCTCCGAAATATAAAATTTTAATGTAACTAATTTGATTATGTTTGTTGATATGGGGTCAGGAATTGATTTTTCAAGTCCTAATTTTTGCCTCTCATATCAGCCTTACTGCATATATTGGGACAGCTAACTAAAATACAAGGGCTGATCAAAAAAATTATTAAAAATATCTTAAGTAAATATCCCGTGACCTCATTTTGTATATTGCATACAATCTGTCCATACTTGCTTGCTTTACTAATCCACCCCTTGGATATTATGCATAATTACTATTATTAGGAATGATTTTGCCAAACACTTCTCTTGCCTATATCTATGGTTTAGTTGCCGTTTTACTTTGGTCGACAGTCGCGACTGCATTTAAAGTCGCGCTAAGTTTTTATACACCCTTACAATTGGTATTTGTTGCAGTGCTCACCTCTATTATTGCATTGAGTGTGATTATCCTATGGCAAAGAAAGCACACATTAATGCTGCGACAATTTAAACGTCGCCCAGGATTTTATTTGCTTAGCGGTATTCTGAATCCGTTTCTTTATTACTTTGTGCTGTTTGAAGCTTACGATTTGCTTCCAGCTCAACAAGCCTTATCCCTTAATTACACTTGGGCGATTTTATTGCCCATTTTAGCTGTCCCTTTGCTGGGTCATAAGCTCACAAAGGTTGATGTCATTGCCGCGCTGATTGCCTATAGCGGCGTTTACATTATCGCAACCGGCGGCAATATCACCGCATTTAACTTTGATAGCCCTAAAGGGATTGCTTTTGTATTAAGCAGTACGGTGATTTGGTGCTTATATTGGGTAACCAATACCAAGGATGACGGCGATGCCACTGTAAGCTTATTACTTAGCTTTTTAATTGGTTTACCTTTAGTGACTATTGCCATGCTAATCCATCAACCCATAAGCGACTTTAGTTGGCAAGCGCTAACTGCTGGAGTGTATGTGGGGCTATTTGAAATGGGTATCACCTTTGTTTTATGGCTTATGGCACTTAAAAGCACCGAGAAAACCTCTAACATCACCACGCTTGTATTTTTAACCCCTGTGCTGTCTGTTGGGTTTATCGCGCTAATCTTAAAAGAGCAAATCGCCAGCAGTACCTATATTGGTCTATGCTTTATTTTAACGGGGTTAATATTGCAAAAGGTAATCCCACAGCTGTTGAGAAAATCCAGTTTAAAGATCAGCCATAAGCATAATAAGTAGCAGTGGTTAAAGCATTTTACGATATTTAAACGATTAAAATTTAAACTTTATTGTCAACATGGCAGTTAGTTGCTATTAATAAGGTGTGCAGTTAATACGGTGTACAAGATACAAAGGATGCTTCAAGGAGGAGATTGGCAATGGGAATGCCGAGATGGAATTTAAGTGACACCACAGAAAATAAAATTCGCAGCTATAGCTTAATGCTTACCGCGGCTATTATGCTTTATGAATATCTCAACGGTGATATCTCAACCCAATACCCCGCCATGTATATATGTATTTTTGTTTTTCCTGCGGTCTACTTCACTAATAGCATACAAGAAAAGTACTTCCCGCTTATCATGGAGTATGTTCAAGCAGCTAGGCTTGTAAGCATATTTATGACGCTGAGCAGCTTTTTGATTTGGTGTTACACCACTTATATACGTTTATCTACTCCTGCGATTTCCAGCCATGGGCTATACCTGCAATAATCCTATAACGGCAATAACCTCTGGCGACAATAACCTCTAGCGGCACATTTCAAAGCTGCTGCTATTTCAGTGCTCAAAAAAACAAAAAAAGCACCGAGGTGCTTTTTAAGTTTTAAGCGCAAATCAAGTCAGTTTGTCACTCACAGCATCGTCAGCTTCAAATCTGGCTTGGGTTAGTTTATTTTAGCTGCGAGAAGTATAATCACCAGTTGCCAACCACTTATAAGTCGTTAGTGCATCAAGAGCCATTGGTCCGCGAGCATGTAGCTTTTGGGTACTGACCGCCACTTCAGCCCCTAAACCAAATTGCGAGCCATCCGTAAAACGGGTGCTGGCATTGACATATACCGCTGCTGAGTCTACTTGATTCATAAAGTGGCAGGTCGCATTAATATCGTCAGATAAAATCGCTTCAGAGTGACCGCTAGAGTGTTGACGAATATGGGTAATCGCTTGGTCAATATCAGTCACAATCTTAACCCCAAGTGTTAATGACAACCACTCAGTACTGAAGGTTTCATCCGTTGCAGGATGAATATCAAACTGACTTGCTGCAAATAACTGCTGCGTTTTTTCACAAGTATAAAAACTCACGCCTAATGCCGACATCTGCGTAAACAGATCTGCTAAAAACTCAGCCGCAACAGCTTCGTGAACCAGTAAGGTATCTAAGGCATTACACACTGTTGGACGCTGCACTTTTGCATTAATGATCACCTCAGCACTGCGAGATAAATCCGCTGATTTATCAAGGTATAAATGACAAATACCAATGCCGCCTAAAATCACCGGAATACTGGCTTTTTCAGCGCAAAGGCGTTGTAAGGTTTGGCCGCCGCGAGGAATAATCATATCCACATATTGGTCAAGGCGCAGTAAGCCAGTCACTAAGTCGCGATCGGTAGAGTTAATCAGCTGCACAGCATCTTCAGGTAAACCTTGTAATGTCAGCGCTGTGCGGATCACCTCACTTAAAACTTTATTTGAGGTTAAGGTTTCTTTACCGCCACGAAGGATCACTACATTACCGGTTTTTAGTGCTAGTACGGCAATATCAACAGTGACGTTAGGGCGTGCTTCGTAAATCACCCCAACAACTCCCAGTGGCACTTTGCGTTGAGTTAAACGTAAACCGTTATCTAATAACTGGCTAGCTGATTCACTGCCCACAGGATCGGCAAGATTAATCACATTTTCAATATCAGCAATAATGCCAGCTAATCGCTCGCTATCTAGCAATAATCTATCGATCATCGCATCGGTTAAACCATTGGCTTTTGCTGCCTGCACGTCTTGGTCGTTCGCCGCTAAAATCGCTTCGGTATTTAGCGTTAGTTGCTCGCTAATACAACGAAGCAAAGCGTTTTTGTTTTGGCTCGATAAATTAGCAAGGGCAAAGCTTGCTGCTTTTGCTTGCTTACCTAGCGTGGTTAAATATTGCTGCTGTGACATGTTTTCGTCCTTTAATTTATTCACTATCTAGTACCACCATGTCATTACGATGTATTGCTGCTACGCCGTAATCATAGCCAAGTAATGTTTCAATCTCGTTGGAGTGCTTTCCTGCAATTATCGTTAATGCTTTAGCACAATAACGGCTCATGCCTTTAGCAAGCACGTGACCTGATTTATCGGCAATCAACACAGTTGCGCCACGTTCAAATTGCCCTTCTACGCTGACAATCCCTTTAGGCAATAAGCTGCGACCATTTTCAACGACCGCTTTACAGGCGCCATCATCTAATATCAGCCGCCCTTCTGTTGCAGGGCCAGCTAAAATCCATTGTTTTCGGCTTTCAAGGGGATTTTTAGTGACACTAAAATGAGTGCCGACCGATTCTTTACTGACTACTTGTGAAATCACATTAGGCAAATGACCTGAAGCAATGACCACTTCAACACCTGCTCGCCTAGCCACATCGGCCGCTTCTAACTTAGTCGCCATGCCGCCAGTGCCTAAACCTGAAACTGCGCCACCCGCTAACAAGCGTAAGTTATCATCAATATTGACCACTGAAGTAATTAACTTGGCATCGGGGTTATTGCGTGGATCGGCATCAAATAAGCCGATTTGATCAGTCAATAACACTAATAAGTCAGCATCACATAATAATGCGGCCCTAGCTGATAAATTGTCATTGTCGCCCACTTTAATTTCATTGGTGGCAACGGCATCATTTTCATTAATAATCGGAATAATATTATTATCTAACAATGCATTGAGTGTATCTCGAGCATTTAGATAGCGTTCACGATCATGTAAGTCGGCGCGGGTTAACAATAACTGTCCCACGTGCAAACCATAAATACTGAACAGTTCTGACCAAGCTAAAATAAGCTGACTTTGACCCACGGCGGCTAATAATTGTTTATTGGGCATAGTATCGGGCAATACGGGGTATTGCAGATGTTCGCGACCAGCCGCTATTGCGCCAGATGTGCACAATACAACTTCAATACCTGAACGCACAAGCACAGACATCTGTCTGGCCAGTTCCACCATATGTGCTTTATCGAGCTTGTTACTGCCCGAAGTTAAGACACTGGTCCCTAATTTTACGACGACCCGCTTGTAAGTCATGACTGCCTTTTCAAACTCAAAAATATTGACTGAAATATTTTTATACCTAATTCAGCGAATAATTCATAGTAAAGCCCATAATTGAGTAAACAAATACTATATTTATTTGTTATACAGCATAAAAAAGGGCTATGCATTGCATAACCCTTAACAAAAATCACTAATTTATCATTGCTGCTTAATTACAGCTTGATAACCCACACATGAGCTTAGCCAGCAGGTGTTATGGCGAGCAAAGCCAAGGTTAACCCCAAATAAACTTAGCTAAAAATAGTGCCGCAATAAACAAGATACCAAGATTTAACTCTTTAAAACGGCCAGTAAGTAGTTTAATCACCGCATAAGAGATAAAACCAAACCCTATGGCATTAGCAATTGAAAAGGTTAATGGCATCAATAAACACACAATGACCACAGGCGCCGCTTCTGTTAAGTCTTCCCACTCAACATTGACTAAGCCAGACATCATCAAAATCGCCACATAAAACAAGGCGCCACTGGTAGCATAAGCGGGTACCATGCCGGCAAGTGGGGCAAAAAATAATGCAGCAATAAACAACAAACCGACGACAACAGCGGTTAAGCCAGTACGGCCACCGGCGCTAACGCCTGCCGTGCTTTCAATATAACTAGTGGTCGTTGATGTTCCTAACGTCGCCCCTGCGATGGTGGCTAAGCTGTCTGCACTTAAGGCGCGTTTCACTCTTGGTAAACGCCCTTGTTCATCTAAAAATCCGCCACGCTGCGCGACTGCAACCAAGGTGCCTGAGGTATCAAATAAATCCACAAACAAGAAGGCAAATATCACTGAAATCATACTGATTTCAAGCACTGCGGATAAATCCATTTTCATGAATGTCGGTGCTATCGATGGTGGCATCGACATAACGCCGTTATAACTCACTTCACCAGCTAACAATGCAATGGCTGTGACAATGAAAATACTTAATATCACCGCCGCTTTGTAGCCACGCTGTACCATAGCAATGATCAAGAAAAACCCCACCGCAGCCATCACAGCTGAGAATGAAGTGATATCCCCCATAGTGACTAATGTTGCCGGACTTGCCACCACAATACCGGCGCTTTTAAGGCCAATAAAGGCCAAGAACAAACCGATACCCGCGGCAATACCTAATCGCAGACTCATTGGAATACTGTTAACTATCCATTCTCTAATTTTCACCAAAGATAAAATTAAGAAACAAATACCAGACATAAATACTGCGCCAAGTGCAGTTTCCCAGCTATAGCCCATTTCGCCGACAACGGTATAAGTGAAGAAAGCATTAAGCCCCATACCCGGCGCTAATGCGATGGGGTAATTGGCCACTAAGCCCATCACTAAACAGCCCACTGCCGCGGCTAAACAAGTGGCCACAAACACTGCACCATGATCCATGCCGGCATCAGCTAACATCATAGGGTTAACAAAAATAATGTAAGCCATGGTGAGAAAGGTAGTGAGACCCGCGACAACTTCTTGTTTTAAATTCGTTTGATTATCTTTGAGTTTAAACAGTTTCTCTAACATGAAGCCTTGTTCCTTGAAAAGGGGGTGTAATTGGCTGCTATAGCCGCTACTGGCTAATTACAGTCAAAATCAGAGGTGAATTAATTCGTTCGGATTATAGGTACTTATAAGGTTTATAGCCATGTTAGATAACTAAACACTTATATTCGTATGAAAGACAATTTAACTCAATGAAAAGCCAGTGGTTGATAAATTTCAGGCAAAAAAAATGCCTACTCAAAAGAGTAGGCAGACAAGTTAAAAGTTTTCCGTATGGGGAGAGGAAAACTGCATCACAATTAAGTGATAAAACTTAAAAAGTAAATTGGCAATAGAGAACCAATTTACTTGTTGTCTAAAACCGCCCAAAGGCGACAGAAAAAAGGGTTGATACGGTAAATCAATGAATAAGGAGGGTTAGCCCTTAAACGTCATGGCATAAATGCCAAAAGACAGAACAGCTGGATTTAACCAAGTGCCTTGTCCATAAATAGTATAGCTGTCTGTAGAAGACATAATCATACTCCAAATAAAGTTGCGAAAACCTAGTCTTGCTTGGCTCGGTTCCTTGGAACAAACTTTTCTCAATCCATTGAGACAACTCATCACTCGATTCCTTGGAGACTATATCCATCCTGGATTAACTAGAATTGGAAAGCACCGTCGCTGTCCAACGAGAGGAATAATACCAAAGTGTAATTTTATTACAAGTATTTATTTAATTATTTTATATTTCAATCAAAAAATGAAATAAAAGCACACTTGTATGACAAATTAAGAATTTAGAGTTCTCATTAGCAAACAATCAACCACTAAATAGCACAATATATAGTGGTTGAGCAAAAAACAAACTACACATTGCCGCCCAAAACGCTTTGTAATAAAGTTACCAAAGGCGAGGCTGTGGGTTTCCCATACAAACTATGGCCTTCTGTGGCACTACCGGCAATATCAAGATGCGCAAAAGGCAATGGCATGGCAGAGCCTGTGCCATGTTGGCCCAAGCCTGAAGCATTAATTAAAAATGCTGCGGGATATTGATGGCCTCTGGCAGTAATGGCAGAAGGGCCGTTATTAGATGACAATAACTCCCCTTGGCCAGAGATATTATGTACCTTGGCAAAATCATCATGACGCAAGCTAGATAACTCAAATGGTTCGCCCCATTGCTCAGCAATGCCAGCTAGGGTGTGACCCATACCAGCTTGTTGTGCCACTTTGTTCTCGACTAGTGCGGTATAGCCGCCATAACAGCGCACCACATGGCCGGTTAAGGTTGCCACAGAAAATACTTGCGGCTTAATTGCTGTCATTGCCTGAAGTCTTAAGTGAGATAATAAGTCTGCCAGCACTAAGCGCCCTTCGGCATCAGTATTACCAATACGCACTCTAACACCGCCATGGCTGGTAATGATTTCATCAGGAACAAAGGCATCGCTGCCAATACTGTTTCGCACCAAACCTAACTCTGCTATCACTCTAATGCCTTTGGGCTTTAAGATAGATAAGGTTTTCATTAAGCCTGCCACCGCTGCAGCGCCGCCTTTATCTCGGCTCATACCCGCCATGCCACCGGCGACTTTAATATCTGCGCCGCCAGTATCGTAAATAACTCCTTTACCAGCAAACAAGTAGGTGCGATCAATGGCGCCCTCTGCCACATATTCCAGTTTAACCACGCGAGGTTGATGCCGAGGCACATTAAATGAGGCTCTCCCTACTGCGCAAAGCAGCGGGTAATCGCGCTCTAACTCTTCACGTTCTTCAATGACTCTGATTGCTAAACCACTGTCTTTTAGCGCCTCAACGCAATAATCAGCAAATGCTGGCGCCGCCATTCTTTCTGGCTCAGTGCCGCATAGATCCCTTGCCAAAATCTTACCGGCTTCGACAGCATTGAGCAGGCCACTGCAATTGTCGCTGCCAAGCAAACCAATGGCGCTAAATGCTGGGGTAATTGCTGTGGCTTCTCGCAGCTCCAGTGATTGCCATAGTTCCTGACCACAGGCAAGTGCAGCAACCTGTTTAGCAAATTGATAGCGCTTATCTTGGCTGGTTTCTACCACCAACAGCGGTTGTTTTGCTCCCGCAGCCTTAGCAATAACAATGCCTTCTCTAGCTGCTTTGGCAAACACACTCACATCACTGTATTCATTAGTGGCATTAACAACTGGGGCGACAATCAGTCTGCCACCCGCAAGTCCGGGCGCCAGTAACAATGTTGCCGACTGACCAATGCGCTGATCGATTTGTTTCGCATGCTTGGCGAGTATTTTTATTTCATCTTGGGCAATGGCGGCTAAATCGGTGGCGACTACCACTACGGCGTCCCAGCCATGGCCTTCAAAAATGGCTTGATCATTTGCTACATCAACGATATTGACTTGAAACATGGGGCATCCTTTTTAAATAGATTGTTATTATTGCTTGCTAATCAGTAATTTCAGGTGCTGAATCACAAATCATAACGACCAATGGTGGTTAAAGTATATAAGCTTAGCTTTACGATAGAGTTAAAATATATTTACAAAAATTAATTTAATCCAGCCTCTCTACTTGCTCTAGGTCACTACTTAGTAACGACAATATGGTAAACTTCAGCGCATCTATTCCCACATTCATAGCATTTAGGGAGTCTTCGTGACCGCCATTAATCAATTATATCCCCAGCCATTATGGCAATGGTTTGAACAAATTTGTGCGATTCCGCATCCATCCAAGTTTGAACAAGCACTTAGTGAACATATCCAGCAATGGGCTAAATCGAAAGGTTTGCCTGTCGTCGAAGATAAAGTCGGTAACTTGATCATTAAAAAGCCAGCGTATGCTGGAATGGAAGAACGCAAGACTGTGGTATTACAAGCCCACATTGATATGGTTCCACAAAAAAATGCCGATAAAGTGCATGATTTTGAAAAAGATCCTATTGAAGCCTATGTAGATGGCGAATGGCTAAAAGCCAAGGGCACCACCTTAGGTGCTGATAACGGTATTGGTATGGCTTCAGCGTTAGCAATTCTTGGCGCTGACAACATTAAACATGGTCCATTAGAAGTGCTGCTTACCATTGATGAAGAAGCGGGCATGACTGGCGCTTTCGGCCTTGAAGCTGGTTACCTTGATGCTGATATTTTAATTAATACTGACTCAGAACAAGAAGGCGAAATCTACATGGGTTGCGCTGGCGGTGTTGATGCACAGCTAAGCGTTCCTATGTCATGGCAAGCACCTGAGCAAAGCAATGCCAGCTTTAGCTTAACCCTTTCAGGTTTAAAGGGCGGCCATTCAGGCGTCAACATTCATTTAGGTCGCGGCAATGCCAATAAATTATTAGCCCGTTTCTTATTTAGTTATGGTGATGATTTACAAATTGAATTAGTTAACTTCACTGGCGGCTCTTTACGTAATGCTATCCCCCGTGAAGCTAGCATCAACTTTATGCTGCCAAGCGAAAATAAAGCCAAGCTTGAGCAAGCCATTGCTCAATATCAAGCGATTGTTCGTGAAGAGCTGGCAATTGCTGACCCTGACATGTTGCTAACACTTGCAGCCATTGACGCTCCAGCAAAAGTCATGAGTGAAGATGCGCAAAATACCTTAATCGATTTACTGCACGCCTGCCCTAACGGCGTAATGCGTATGAGCGATGAAGTTGAAGGTGTGACTGAAACATCGCTTAACGTCGGAGTGATTAACACTGACAACGAATCTGTTGAAGTGCTATGTCTTATCCGCTCATTGATTGACTCAGGCCGAGTGCAAATTGAAACGCAATTAACGGCATTAGCAAACCTTTCAGGTGCTAGCATTGATCTATCAGGCGCTTACCCTGGTTGGAAGCCTGATAATAGCTCACCAGTGATGGCCATTGTCCGTGAAACGTATAATGATATTTATAAGAAAGACCCGACGATTATGGTTATCCATGCCGGTCTTGAATGTGGACTATTTAAAGAACCATACCCAACCATGGATATGGTCTCTATTGGCCCAACCATTCGTTTCCCACATAGCCCTGACGAAATGGTGAACATCACCACTGTTGGCCAATATTGGGAACTACTGCTTGCGGTACTAGAGCGTATTCCAGCAAAAGGCTGAGCTTTAACTCTCTATTAAATTACGCGCTTAATAAAAAGGCTGCTCTATTCTTGATATAAGAAAAGGCAGCCTTTTTGTTTCTAGCGATAATCACTAGAACTGCAAATCTAATTGCTCGCTATTATCATCTGTAACCACTTCTGGCTGGCTATTATCAGCTAAACCAACACTGACACCGATTAATCTTATACCTCGACCATTGGCCCGCTCTAGTGCTTGAGTTAACAATGTCTGGAATAAGTTAAGCGACATTTCATCACTGCGATGCTCAATGGTAGTTTGCTTGAAATCGTTAAATTTAAGTTTTACTACCTGTTTATGAATTTGCCGGTCTTTAGCACTGCGATGCACCCGGCTAATAAGCTCTTGGATTAACTGCGGCATGACATTGCTGCATTGCTCTATAGTAAAAATATCTTGGGCTAAGGTGGTCTCAACCCCAACCGACTTTCTGATACGATTTGGGCTTATTTGACGTGTATCGATACCTTGAGTGCGCTCAATTAACACGCGGCCAAATTTACCAAAACCGCTGATGAGCTTGTCACTCGGGTAGCGCTGCACGTCTTCACAGGTTTCAAGCCCGAGCGCTGCAAGCTTAGCCGAGGTTACTTTTCCCACCCCAGGGATTTTACTTAAGGATAATGATTTTATAAACGAAGGGATCTCAGCAGGCGTGATCACATATTGACCATTAGGCTTATTTAAGTCAGAAGCTATTTTAGCTAAAAACTTAATCGGTGCGACTCCCGCGGAAGCAGTAAGCCCGGTTACCGTAAAGATTTCAGCTCTGATCTGCTCAGCAATTAAGGTGGCGCTACCTTTACATGCATCACAATCAGTAACATCAAGATACGCCTCGTCCAATGATAACGGCTCAACTAATTCTGTATAACGATGGAATATTTCACGGATTTGCAGCGAAACCGCTTTGTAAACCTCCATCCTGCCTGGCACCAATATCAAATCTGGGCAGAGTTTTAATGCCTGATAACTCGACATAGCAGAACGAACGCCATATTTACGCGCCTCATAACTACAGGTACTGATAACACCACGGCGATCGCTGCGCCCACCTACAGCAATAGGTTTACCACGCAATTGTGGAAAATCACGCATTTCAACTGCGGCATAATAGCAATCCATATCAATGTGGATAATTTTACGCATGGCGTTTTCATAAAGAAGTCACTGAATGACATCATGATACTGTATATAAAAACAGTGTTCAAATTAAACCTTTATCACCAGTCGCGTTGAAAGCTTCAAATTACAAAATAGCGCTAATTTGCAATACAAATAAATAACAGTAAGAACACTAAACATCAGACAACACAAAAACAAAATCAACATTACATGATGCAAATCACTAACTTTTTTATAAGCTTAGGGTATATTTTGATTTATAAGCAGGTACAATCAAACAAAAATAATAATACAATTAGGTGAGTTATGAACAAGTTTGGCTTTAAAGCGAGTTTACTATTTGCGTTAACAATTCTATTAGCTTTCGCCTTGATCATTAGCGGGCTGGTCACTCACCAATTATTAAAACAACAAATAACAGACAAGCTGACAACCGACATCCACCACCAAATAAAAACCAAAGTCAGTGAAATAGAAAGCTCATTTAATCGCACCACTTCCGCGGTAACTGAACTCGCGAGTCTATACCGTCATAACAATGTGGATGCCGGCCATGTCGCCATGACTCAATACACAGCGAAATTAGGTGGCGTCTCTAAAGTCATTATGGGGTTTGATGATGGCCAATCCTTTGCCTCTATTGCTTCAGAGTCTTTTCCTGACGGCGTCGGTGTAGTCGATAAATATGATCCCCGCACTCGTCCTTGGTACCAAAACGGCAAACAAAAAAATACCTTGTCCCTCAGCGAAGTGTTTTTTACCCGTACAGACGGTATACCTATGGTCGGGGTTATGCACCCAATTGATGGCGGGATCATCATGGCGGATTTACGTTTTGACTACTTGCAACTGCAACTACAAGCATTAGCAGATATTGAAGGTGCCACTGGCTTTATTATTGATAAAAATGGCTTAGTGTTAGCCTCTAATTCAGCCTTAACTAATCAAAAAGACAATATCAGCAGCAATAGCCAACTAAGCGAGATCTATCAAAGTATTCTCGGTCAGGATAGCTCATGGGCGCTCAGTGATATAAATGACGTTAGCACGATTATTGCTAGTCAAAAAATCCCTTTAATTGATAACAACCAATGGTATGTGATTGTCACCCTCGATGAAGCAACAGCTTTCGCACCGCTTGTTAATGCCACATTAAAACTCAGCGGCATCATATTATTGGTACTTGGCTTATCTGTTGTGGCGTTATTAATACTACTGAATAAGCTCTATCAACCGATTAATGAACTACGTGACTTAGTCACTGGCTTATCTCAAGGTAATGGTGATTTAACCCGTCGTTTGGAAGTCAAAAATGATGACGATATCGGAAAAATTTCCCTCGGAATTAACGCCTTTATTTCACAACTACAAACCATGTTGTTAGCCATCAATAAATCGACAATTAAATTATCTACCGGTATTGATAAGCTGCAGCACTATAGCCAAAACAGCGAACAAATTTTGACAGCCCATACCAATGAAACAACCCAAATTGTGACCGCCATTGAAGAGCTATCAAATACCGCTGTCACTGTGGTTGAGAATACCGAAACCGCAGCCAAGCATACTAATGAGGCTAATATTACTGGCGAGCAATCACTGAAGACCATTAACTTAACCCAAGTGGGTATCCAAGGTTTAGCTGCTGAAATCCATCAAACTGCTGGTAATGTCGAGCACATGAATAATGAAACCAGCAGTATTCAAAGCATTGTTGATGTGATTGGGAGTATTGCAGAGCAAACCAACCTGTTAGCGCTTAATGCCTCGATTGAAGCTGCAAGGGCCGGAGAGCAAGGGCGTGGTTTTGCTGTGGTTGCAGATGAAGTGCGCGCCCTTGCCAGTCGCACCCAAACAAGTACCAGTGAAATTGAAATCGCGCTGGCAAAATTAAAAGCTGAAGCCACTGCGGTGGTGGCGGCCATTGGCAGTACTGAACGAGCCTGCTCAGACACGGTTACTGAGGTCAGTAATACTTCTGATAATTTACAAACCATGAGTACTATTGTTGCTCAAATCAATGCCCTCAATAGCCAGATATCCACTTCAGCAAATGAGCAAAATATTGTTATTCAGGAAATTAATCGAAGCATGCACCAAATTCACGATATGGTTGAAACCTTAAATGATGAAGGCATTATGCAGCGAAATGAAACGGATAATATTGCCACAATCAATGTGGAGCTAACCAATATGATTAATCAGTTCAAACTATAGCGTTACCAATACATATAACGCTTAAAAATCCCATAAAAAAAGCCTAACTCAGTTAGGCTTTTGTTTTGTAGCAAACTCAATGATTACATTTTGTTTTGAAGCAAACTCAATGATTACATTTTGGTTTGCAGATAATTTTGTAAACCAACGCGATCAATTAATCGAATTTGTTTTTCTAACCAATACATGTGATCAGATTCAGTATCATCAAGTAGTACTTCTAAGATTTCACGGGTTTGGAAGTCGCCTTTTACTTCGCATAAAGCGATGACTTCACGTAAATGATCAGCAACTTGATATTCGTAGCTCAAGTCATTTTTAAGCATCTCTTCTACGTCTTTACCGATGTTTAATGCTTCACGACTTGCAACATCTGGCGTGCCTTCCAAGAAAAGAATGCGCTGAACTAACTTAGCAGCATGGGCTTTTTCGTCATCTGACTCATGTAAGATGCGCGTATAAAGCTCATCAAATCCCCAATCTTCGTACATGTGTGCATGTACAAAGTATTGATCCATCGCTGACAACTCACCAGTTAATAATGCATTTAAAGCTGCAATAACTTCTGGATTACCTTTCATGATAATGTCCTATTAATCTTTAATTTGTGATTGAAGATAGTTCTGAATACCGGTTTGGTTAATCAGCTCTTTTTGGGTTTCAATCCAGTCTAGATGCTCTTCTTCATCTTCAAGTAAATCTTCTAATAAATCACGAGTAACGTAATCGCGCTCTGTTTCACAAAGCTTAATCGCCTCTCGTAAAACGACCAACTGCTCGACTACCGCTTGCTGATCACAATCAAACATTTCTTCGCAATGCTCACCAATGCGTAACTTGTCTAATTGTTGAAGGTTAGGTAAACCTTCCAAAAACAATACCCGCTCAATTAACTTGTCTGCATGTTTCATATCTTGAATAGATTTTTTATATTCTTTCTCATTGAGGTTTTCGAGTCCCCAATGCTTGAACATACGCGCGTGAAGAAAATATTGATTAATGGCAGTGAGCTCACATGTCAGTACACGATTAAGCTGACTAATTACTTTTGGATGGCCTTTCATGATTTAGTCCTTAAATGCTAGATTGATCTGGATCAATTTCGACCAGCATAGTACATGTGACTTCAAAAA
This sequence comes from Shewanella sp. 3_MG-2023, assembly GCF_030548765.1. Classification (NCBI taxonomy): domain Bacteria; kingdom Pseudomonadati; phylum Pseudomonadota; class Gammaproteobacteria; order Alteromonadales; family Shewanellaceae; genus Shewanella; species Shewanella sp. 3_MG-2023. Next base: position 131,828 of record NZ_JAUOSH010000008.1, read on the forward strand.
ACAATTCCCCTTTATTATCATAAACTTAGTCATTGATAACTATTATCATTATAACTTAGGTTCTTATCTCGCTTCAGCATTTTCACGTTTGAATATTTCTTAATAGAATCACATCTCTAGCTAATTCTGCTGGTTTTTAATAGTGACAATAATCACACTAGTAAGGGTAAATGTTAGCTGTAATTAGTTTTGTAAATTTTGTAACAGTCGTAAAAAAGCCCACTTGAAAGTGGGCTTAAAGTTAATGCTGGCGCACTAGATAATCCGGTTTTGATTCAGTTTTGCTTCTCTTTCAGCTTCAGCCATGCGGCGTTTGCGTTTATCGCATGGGTCATCACAATCACAAGCTTTCTCAATACCCAAAACACCTAAACCACCACAACTGCCTTCAACCGCCTTGCGCTTCACGATATAGCCCACGGACATTAATAAAAAAAATAATAACAACACCACAAATGCTGCGATAAAAGTACTCATCATATTCTCCAAGCTAAATTGGTCATCAAATAAATCTTTAAATGCCATTAACGAATGTAAGGTGCAAACGACTCACTATAAAATACGTCATAATTATCGTCGTCTTTTTCAATCAGCATAACTGGCAGTTTCTCACGCTCAGCTAACGCTAAAGACTCTTCCGTACCTAATACCATCATTGCAGTTGCATAAGCGTCTGCAGTCATACTACTAGGGTGCAAAACGGTTACTGACGCTAACTTATGCTTTATTGGATAACCGCTTCTAGGGTCAATTAAATGCGAAAAACGCTCGCCGTTTTCTTCATAATAAATTCTGTAATCGCCAGATGTCGCTAGCGCCATATTACCAGGCTCTATCACCTGTTGAATAGCCGCCCCTTGGCTCGAAGGTTTCTCAACTGCAACACGCCATGGGCTGCCGTCATTTTTAACACCTTTAACGCTAATCTCACCACCAATTTCCACTAAGTATCCCTCTACTTGGTATTTATTGAGTAGTGCAGCAATTTTATCGACACCATAGCCTTTAGCAAGGGAAGATAAATCAATGTAGAGATCAGGGCTTAACTTGGTGACAGTTAAATCTTTGACACTAAAACCATGAATATCCGATTTAGCTTTCATCTCGGCAATCGTTTCAGCGCTTGGGATCGCTGTTGGGCGCTTATCAGGACCAAAGCCCCATAGGTTAACTAATGGCCCTAAGGTAATATCCAGCGCGCCTTGAGTCGTGTCGTAAAGGCGTAAGCCTTCATTTAAAACCTTGGCTGTATCCGCTGAAACTTTCAGGCGTTGATTAACACCTAGCTGGTTAAAACGTGATAGTTCTGACTTCGGTCTGTAAGTGGACATTTGATCATTAACTAACTCAAGAGCGATATCAATTTCAGCTTGTAGTAGTTGAGTGGTTGGCAGGCGCTCATTACGTACCACTTTTATATGATAAGTGGTCCCCATGGTATTGCCTGACAGTGACACTATCTTATCTTCAGTTCCACAGCCGACTAAAATCAACAAACCAAAAAATACTGCCAGCGTCTTCATCGAAATTTTTATCATGTAAATGTTCAAATTCTCAATTTTTATATGGTTAATGTTTAAATCATTCTTAGCTAAAGCAACAGTGGCTAAAGCAACAACGACTAAACTACAAAGTCCCTAAAATAAAAATTGCAGCTAGCTTAACAATGGTGACCACCGTGTCAGCTAGCTGCAATTTATGACGTTCAATGTCTTTTGCAAAGGGTTAGCAGTTAGTCACTAACCACCAAAGTCATCGAGTAAGATGTTTTCATCTTCAACGCCTAAGTCTTTAAGCATACCAATTACCGCAGCATTCATCATTGGAGGTCCACACATGTAGAACTCACAATCTTCTGGTGCGTCATGGTCACGTAAGTAGTTTTCGTACAATACGTTATGAATAAAGCCTGTGTAGCCATCCCAGTTATCTTCCGCTTGCGGATCAGATAACGCAACATGCCACTTAAAGTTTTCATTCTCAGCCGCTAAGCCATCGAAATCTTCTACGTAGAACATTTCACGCTTAGAACGAGCACCATACCAAAAACTCATCTTACGTTTAGACTGTAAACGCTTAAGTTGGTCAAAGATATGTGAACGCATTGGCGCCATACCTGCACCACCACCGACAAACACCATTTCAGCATCGGTATCTTTAGCAAAGAACTCACCAAATGGACCAGAAATCGTTACTTTGTCACCTTCTTTGAGGCTCCAAATAAACGATGACATCTTACCGCAAGGTAAAGTTAAGTTTCTTGGCGGCGGCGTAGCGATACGCACGTTCAACATGATGATGCCAAACTCTTCTGGGTAGTTAGCCATTGAGTATGCACGAATAGTTTCTTCATCAACCTTAGATTCTAAGTTGAAGAAACCAAAGTGTTCCCAGTCGCCACGGTATTGCGCTGGTACATCAAAGTCAGCATATTTAACGTGGTGAGCTGGGGCTTCAATTTGAATATAGCCACCCGCGCGGAACGGCACAGACTCACCATCAGGGATTTGCAGCTTAAGCTCTTTAATGAACGTCGCTTTGTTATCGTTAGAGATAACTTCACATTCCCATTTTTTGATGCCGAAAATCTCTTCATCAAGTTCGATTTCCATGTCAGTTTTAACGTTAACCTGACAGGCTAAACGACAACCTTGACGTGCTTCACCTTTGCTTATGTGATCAAGTTCAGTAGGCAGAATATCACCACCACCAGACTTAATGTTTACCCGACACTGACCACATGAGCCACCGCCACCACAAGCACTTGAAACGAAAATACCATTGTTAGCTAGTGCGCCGAGCAGCTTGCTACCAGCACCGGTTTTAATTGCTTTTTCGCTATCATCATTAATTGAGATAGTGATATCACCACTGGCTACTAGTTTAGATTTAGCAAATAAAATCACTAATACTAAAACCAGTACAATCGCGGTAAACATACTCACACCTAGATAAACATCTATCGGAGTAGCTTTAAGAATATCCATTAACTTATCCTTTAAGGTTCAAATTAATACGTCGTACGGGTGTCTTAAAGAGACACACCTGAGAACGACATGAAACCTAGCGCCATTAAGCCAGAAGTGATGAAGGTAATACCTAAACCACGTAGCCCTTTAGGCACATCAGAATACTTCATTTTCTCACGTAGACCGGCAAGCAATACAATTGCTAATGCCCAACCAACACCTGAGCCGATACCGAATACCAAGCTCTCGCCAAGGTTATAATCACGCTCAACCATGAATGAAACCGCACCAAAAATTGCACAGTTAACCGTGATCAATGGTAAGAAAATACCTAATGCGTTGTACAAAGGTGGAAAGTACTTATCTAATGCCATTTCCAGAATCTGTACTAATGCAGCAATAACACCAATAAAGGTAATGAACTTCAAGAAGCTCAAATCTGCATCAGGTACACCGGCCCAAGCTAATGCGCCAGGAGCCAGTAAACCTTGATAGATGATTTGGTTAACAGGCACTGAAATTGCCAGTACCACAATTACCGCAACACCTAGACCCATAGCAGTGGTGACTTTCTTTGATACCGCCAAGAAAGTACACATACCGAGGAAGAAGGCTAACGCCATGTTCTCAATGAAAATCGAACGAATTAACAGACTAATATAATGTTCCATTGCGCCTACCCTTTTGCTTCTACTTGCTCTGGCTTATAAGTACGGATAATCCAGATCAGCATACCGATCAAGAAGAACGCACTTGGAGGAAGAAGTAACAAGCCATTAGGCTGATACCAACCACCGTCAGAGATTTTGCTGAGGATTTCAACGCCGAACAATGAACCATTACCGAGTAGTTCACGGAAGAAACCAACTGATAATAGGATGGCGCCATAGCCTAAGCCATTACCAATACCGTCCATAAAGCTCATTAGAGGCGGCGTTTTCATTGCGTATGCTTCTGCGCGCCCCATTACAATACAGTTGGTGATAATCAAGCCAACAAATACTGATAATTGCTTCGCTACGTCATAGGCGTAAGCTTGCAATACTTGGTCTACAACAATTACTAATGAAGCAATAATTGTCATTTGCACAATAATACGAACGCTGCTTGGAATATGATTACGTAGTAACGAAATAAATAAGTTCGAACACGCGGTCACCGCAGTCAATGCTAATGTCATAACAATAGCCGTTTCCATTTTAGCGGTAACAGCCAGTGCACTACATACACCCAGAATTTGCAGAGCAATTGGGTTGTTATTAATGATAGGTCCAGTCAGAACCTGTTTAAGTTCTTTAACGTCAGCCATTAGCCTAGTCCTCCATTGCGTGCTTTTTCGATAAAGCGTGCAAAACCTTCTTCACCTAACCAAAACGTTAGCGAGTACTGAACACCGTTACTGGTCAACGTCGCACCAGATAAGGCATCAACACCGTGAACTGAAGATGCAATTGTCGGGATCTTAGTGACTTGAATAGCTAAGTCGCCATTGTCGTCATAAAGTTTTTTACCTTCCCACTTAGCAATCCACTGAGGGTTTTGAACTTCACCACCTAGGCCCGGTGTTTCACCAGAACCAGTGAAGTCGTAATACACTAAGCTGCGAATGGTATTCATATCCGCTTCAACCGCTAAGAATGCAAACATGGTTGACCATAAACCGTAGCCTTTAACAGGAATAATCACGGTTTGTAGTTCATTGTTGTCATCTTTAACTAGATAAACAACACCTTGATTTGCAACGCGCTTAACAGAGGCAATGTCATTTTCAGGCTTAAAAGACGTTGCAGGCGTACGTGCCGCTTTTTCAACATCAAAAGTATCAGCATCACCTTCAACAAACTCACCGGTTTTTAAATCAACAAGACGAGCTTCAACGTACTTACCATACTTTGCAATAATAACGTCTTTCTCAACTTTGCCAGCTTTAGTATCCACTAAACCTGCCGCTTCAAGAATGTACTTTTGCTTATCTAGCAATTTATTCTCTTGCTGAATTGGCTTAAGTAATACTGCTGCAGTTGATACCAACATTGAGCAGATAAAACACAGGCCGATTACAACAAATAATGTTTTGCCGATTGATTCTTTATTACTGGCCACGAGCAATCCTCCGCTTCACATTTGCTTGAACCACGAAATGGTCAAATAACGGTGCAAATAAGTTAGCAAACAGGATGGCTAACATCATTCCTTCAGGGAACGCTGGGTTAATGACGCGAATAAACACTGCCATTGCACCAATTAAGATACCGTAAGCCCATTTAGCATTGTTAGTGAAAGACGCAGAAACTGGGTCCGTCGCCATAAACATCATACCGAAGGCAAATCCACCTAAAACAAGATGCCAATACCAAGGTGTTGCAAACATTGCATTAGTGTCGCTACCGATAAAGTTAAGTAGGTAAGAAACTGCAATCATGCCCAACATCACACCTGAAATAATACGCCATGAGGCGATACGGGTATAAACGATAACTGCACCACCTAGCAAAATAGCAAAGGTAGAGACTTCACCCACGGAACCTGGAATGAAACCTAAGAAGGCATCCCACCAGTTAGCGCTAGTATATTCAAACGTGCCCTGTGCAGCTTGGCTCAATGCCGTAGCACCAGAGAAACCGTCAGCCACAACCCATGTTGTGTCACCTGACATGCTTAACGGATACGCAAAGAATAAGAATGCACGACCCGCTAACGCTGGGTTTAAGAAGTTACGACCTGTGCCGCCAAACACTTCTTTTGCAACCACAACACCAAAGGTAATACCCAGTGCAACCATCCATAATGGAATAGTTGCTGGTAAGGTCAGCGCAAATAGAATGGAAGTTACAAAGAAACCTTCGTTAACTTCATGGCCACGTACAGACGCGAATAAGACTTCCCAGAAACCACCAACGGCAAAAGTCACCGCATAAATAGGTAGGAACCAACAAGCGCCATACCACATCAGTGCAGGCACACCTGAACTTGCGGTTAATTCAGTACCAAATAGGCTGAATAGGCTGACTTGCCATACATCAGGAGTTGCAAAGCCAGCCATCAGCGCATCTTGAGCTTGCAAGCCAACGTTGTACATACCAAAGAACATTGCCGGGAAAGTACAGGCCCAAACCGTAATCATCATACGTTTTAGATCAAGGCTGTCACGCACGTGCGTGGTGCCTTTGTTTACTTTACCTGGAGTGTAAAACACAGTAGCAGCCGCTTCATAAAGGGCGTACCACTTCTCGTACTTGCCGCCTTTTTCAAATTGCGGTTCAATACGCTCGATAAAATCTTTCAAGCTCATTAGCCTTCCCTCTCGATCGTATCTAAACAATCACGCAGATATGATGCATAGTCATACTTGCCTGGACATACGAAGGTACACAATGCCAAATCTTCTTCATCTAGCTCTAGTGCGCCCAGTGCAGCAGCACCGTCATAATCACCAGAAACAAGATCGCGAAGTAACATTGTCGGTAAGATATCTAATGGAACAACACGTTCATAGTTACCAATTGGCACCATGGCACGATCTGAACCACCCGTAGTTGTGGTCATATTGAACAGACCTGTACGGTTTAAGTGACCTAAGAATGCGCGAGTGATAGAGAACTTATCAGCACCAGGCATAGCCCAACCAAATAATTCTTTTTCATTGCCTTCTTTCAACAAGCTAAGTTGTTGATGATAGCGACCTAAATAGCCATGAGGACCCGCCGCTTGGCGCCCGCTTAATACTGAACCTGAGATAACTCGAACATTGTCAGTTTCAATTTCTCCAGCAGTTAATTCAACAGTGCTAGCACCTAATACTGTACGAACTAAACGTGGGTTTTTAGCTTCAGGGCCAGTAATCGCAATAACACGTTGAGTGTTAAGTTCACCTTGAGTGAATAATTGACCAACAGCAATCACGTCTTGGTAGCCAATATGCCAAACCGTACGTGTTGCAGAAGCAGGAAGAAGATGATGAATGTGAGTGCCCACTAGGCCAGCAGGATGTATACCTGCAAACTCTTCAACTTGAGCATTGCCAGAAGGGATATCAGCACCAGGCGCTTTAGCAAGGAAAAGTTTGCCTTCTGTTAATTTCGCTAGTAGCGTCAAGCCGTTAGCAAAATCATCTTTATGCTCAGCAATCACTACAGCAGGATCTGCAGCAAGTGGTTGAGTATCAATTGCGGTGACGAAAATACCAGCAGCGACTGAATCAACAGCAGGTACTTTACTGAAAGGGCGAGTTCGTAAAGCTGTCCAAAGACCTGATTCAATCAAGTTTTCTCTGACAACGTTAGCATCTAACGTGTTAAGTTCATCAGCACTATATTGAGTAAAGCTGACTTTATCATCACCTTCAACGCCAATAACCACTGACTGAAGTACACGTTTCGCACCCCGGTTAATTTCTAATACAGTACCACTAGCTAAAGCAGTATATTTAACGCCAAGGTTCTTTTTATCTTCAAAAATCACCTGACCTTTCAAGACTTTTTCGCCAACCTTGATTTTCATCGTTGGACGTAAGCCAATATACTCTTCACCCAAAGTCGCTACGTTCTTAATGGCTGGGCCATTATGGATAACTTGCTCAGGGCCACCTGCTAGAGGTAGTTCCAATCCTTTCTTTATTGTAATCATATCCACAAGCACTACGTTTGAAGGAAAGACAATGCGCCGCGTTCCTACCCAAAAGAAAACAAAGTGTTAACAAACACTTCAGTGTTGAGCTAGCGCAGATTTATCACGGAAATGCGATCGCAATCACGCTGGTCGCGCGCATTTTACCCCAAAATGTGCGCTATCGCCACGAAAAAAACCAGTGATTGAATTTTTAGATTGTTCATTTTTAAACAATTCACTCAAATAGGGTGTGGAACAGTCTGATTTAACGTCATTGAATGCAATATTTCAGTAACACAGGCACTATAACATTAATTTTAAAAGAAATAATATAAGAAGTGATTTACGGATTTGTTAACAAAATTCGCTTTAGTACGAGCTAAAATAGCCCATACTAAAGCAGAATTAAAACAAGCACCTACAAGAGGAAGAAGAGGTGAGACAGTTAAAATCTGGCCTGATATCCAAGGTAACTCAGCATCTCGCCTTGAGAAGTAATGCCTAAATTAGACTGTTGACTGACTAAATCCTCGTCAAGTAAGTTTTCTATACGCAAATAAACTTCGTGCACATTAGAAATATGATAGTTAGCTGCTAAGTCTAGCTTCCATTGTGTATCAATTTGTTCACCGCCATTAATGGTAGTGGCATAACCCATTTCTGATTGATATAAAGCTTGGGCGATGACACTAAATTGACCCATTATTAAGCCCGCATTTAAAGCTAATTGTTGCTCAGGTACCCAAGGAAGTTGTTCGCCTTTTACATAAAGACCGATTAAGTCGTTAAAACCAGAGTCTCCAAACTCAGCTTGGCTGTATTGGTATTGAGCAGAAAGAGGGATTGAAAAGCTATCAAAGCCGACAGTGTAATCGACCGACAAGTCGATGCCGTTAACGGACGTATCGTTAAAATTGTCTTGTACATAACGCTGTGAATAATCACACGCCATACTCCACATACAAGTCACATGTTGATTATCAAAGTCTTGTACGTAAGCATTTAAACCAACATTTAGTGCATCATTGCTATAGCCAAGTGCTAATTGATACTGCAGCGACTCCTGCGCTTGTTGCAATGCATTGCCCGCTGATGCAGCTGTCCAAGCTTGCTTAGCTGAAACAGCCGCTTTCCAAGCACCTGTGGTATAGGCAATTTCGATTGCCGGGATCCAGCCATCATCAGAAAAATCAGCCGCCTCTATGCCATAGGCTTCAACGTCAATTTCGCGAGTAGTACTGACACTTTCAAAGCTCAAGCCTAAGTTTATCGACAAAGCGCCATAGTTGAGTTTGGCGTCAGCGCTGGTAATGAGTACGTTAACATCGTCGATATAAGCTAGCAGCGCATTATCAATATTGGTGCTCGCAAGACTTCTATCTTGGCTCCAGGTCCAATCTTGCTGGCCAAAACGCATTTTGGCTTTATCTGAATGAAACAGCGCACCATAGGTCACTTGATGAGCGCCATATTGACTTACACCTTCCGTTTGCAAGCCATAGCCCGAATATTGATTATCTTCAAGCATAGAGCCTAAAGCCAAACCGCCTGTAGTCGGGGCTTTATCAAAAGCTGAAATCGCTGATAATTCTGTTGTACCAATAAACACGCCAGATAACGAGTTTAATTGCGAGATTTGCTCATCATAGGATTGGTAATAAAAATCGGACATCACCACCGAGCCATCACTAAGATTAACAATATGGCTCACTTGATACTTATGGCGCTGGCCTTCACGGTTATCATTTTCGGTAGCCGAATACGCCCTACCCGGTTTAGCCTGCCAATCTTGGCTGGTTAAACCGATATTGGAGTGATCATTTTCTGAGTTAGTGTATTGGTACATAAACTCTGTCGTTTGTGGGTTTCTAGCGCCAGCAAGACTATCAGCATTAATTTTGAACATGATATCGGTTTGGCTGTGGTCGCTATCAAGGTTGGTCACAAAACCTGTTTCTTCGGCGGTATTTTGGTAATCCACCGCAAACAGCATGCCGTATTCTTTATTTAAGCCACTGGCAATGGCGCCCACGCGGCCACCACCATTATCATTAATTTCGATGTTAGCCTGAGCATCTAATTTTGTTGGGCTGATCTGCGCCGTGGTGTAATCCACACTACCAAAAGCCCCTTTACCGCCTTTTGTCACTCCAGTCATGCTGGCTGTAGTCACTTGGGTTTGTAAGGCTAAATTCGGTTGTAACACTAAATGAGGCGCTGAATAAGGAGACGGTGAAAAGGATACTCTATCTTGAGAAATCGCAATGCCATTGACCGCGCCGCGATGACTGATGTCAGTGGTTTGCCCCATGGCAGCAGGCATGATTGTCATTCCTGACAATGCTAGGGGTATTGTACTGCTGCGATAATGAAATGGAGCTGTCTGAGGCTGGTCGAGTACAACAGTATTATTTGATTCATCCAAGGATGCCGTCACAGAGCTTGCAGCAAAACTTGAAGAATGACACACAAACAGCACAGCAGAAGCAATTACAGACAAGCTGAATTGGCCTTTAGACATGGTTAACTCCCAAAATACATCATCGGCATCGCAATCCGCTACGCCTTTATTATTATAAATAACATCCTATTACTAACTTTTAACAATAACGTTTTCATGCAAATAAAAACAGTATTTTAATAAAATTAACCACAAAAAAAACAAAGCGGCCGAAGCCGCTTTGGTGTCAAACTAAAACCTAGGATTAACAGCTAGCCTATAGCGTACCTAAAATGTCGTCACTCAATTTAAGGTCATCATTACGATTGACACTTACACCAGCGGCAATGATTGCACGAGCAATATCTTGGGCTTGATCAAGTGAGTGCATGTCATAAGTGCCACACTGATACTCATTTAATTCAGGGATCTCACTTTGTTCAACCACTTTAAGTACATCACCCATTGCAGCTAGCCATGAATCAGCAACGACGCGTTCAGTGGGCTGACCAATAAGGCTCATGTAAAAACCCGTGCGGCAACCCATAGGGGAAATATCAATAATTTCTACCGAGTCACCATTCAAATGATCACGCATAAAACCGGCAAATAAGTGCTCAAGGGTATGAATACCACGTTCACTTAAAATATCTTTATTTGGCGTACAAAAACGCAAGTCAAATACCGTAATGGTGTCACCTTTAGGTGTACTCATATGCTTTGCGACACGCACAGCAGGAGCTTCCATTCGTGTATGATCAACAGTGAAACTATCAAGTAAAGGCATGACTCATTCCTTAAGGCTAAGTAAAAGATGTTTGGCATCATAGCATCAAAAAACACTACCGACAGCTCTGTAAATAGGAGTTATCTTCATGTAATAGCAAATTAAAAAGACACTGTGATGACAAGTTTCATTTTGAATGCACTCAAACCTAAACAATAAAAAGCAAAAAACCTCATCGGGATGACGAGGTTTTATTTTTATCTTATTTAAACTAAAACGGCTAAACAAACACGACTGGTATCTGTATCGCTATCGTAATTAGCCTTTACAGTTTGGTGTTTTTGGCACGACATCTAATGCTTGCCACTCAGCCTGAGTATACGCATTAATTGAGAGCGCGTGGACACCGTTAGCTAACTCATCTGCTAACACTGCATTAACCGCTCGATGGCGAGCAATTAATCGCTGCGCTTCAAACTGCTCACTGACAACCACTACTTTAAAGTGAGTTTCTGAGTTAGGCGGCACATGATGGCGATTGCTTTCATTAAGTACATCTAAATGTATCGGGCTAAAGGACTGGTTCAGTTTTTCGCTAATGATTTTTTCAACTGACATAACAAACTCTTTATAACTACATTTGAAAGTTTGAAGACTACTGCTTAACTCCCTAGAAATCAAACTAGCGAGCCGGCAATCTGATTTAAGTGGCAATTTAAGTTAACAATGCTAGCTAGCACATCTCAGCAAGCATTTGTTGCTATTGATAATAGCCGACTATTGATGGTAGCCGACAATCAATTGCCTAAAGGTCAGATTGAGCCTGCATGTTTTCACCTTTAAACGCTTTGGTACTGCATGCTGCCACTGTGATTGCATCCCTTGATGCATAATGAGTAAATCACCGCTTTCAAGCTCAACGTTTTGTTTTATATTGAGGCTTTTATGCCGTAAGGCAAAAGTTCGACTGGCGCCAATACTGACTGACACAATTGCGCTATTGGCTACTATTTCAGGCTCATCATCACTATGCCAGCCCATAGAATCTAAACCGTTTTGATAACGATTAACCAATACCCCGTTGCAATTAAACTGCAGTTCATCCCGCAGCCGCTGCCTTAAATCTGCTAATAAGTGTGGCCAAGGCTGCGGTGAAATTAATAAAGAAGAATATTGATATTCACAACCAGGATCAGCAAACCATACTTGAGCGCGAGGGATAGGATGCTGTTTACCAAAAAGCGTAATTATCGGTTTTTCAAAGGGGTAGCTATCGGCATCGGCTAGCAACTGTTGCTGCTCCCCGCGTGATAAAAAGCCCTTTATATACGTTATTGGCGCAGTTATTGGCGCGCCATGGCTCTTGGATTTAGCGCTGGGGCTATTTTGATTGTCACTGCTGTGCTGAACAGATAATTTAAACTCGATTTGTTTCACCCCCGCCCTCCTTTTGCCTCTTAAAGAGAGGCTAACGTTGACAACCGACACTTTGTGACTAATCCTTTAGTATACCAATACATTATTTTACATTTTTTTAATATTAACTCACTAAACTTTATGAGAGCCTAAAATTACAACGTAAGCTGTTTTATTAAGCTAGGTGAACCGCCTTAATGTTTATCCCAACACCGTCATTGCAGCAGCGCCGCCACTATCTTATCGGCGGTTTTAGCACTGTTAGTCTATAAAAGATAAAGGTAGTTTATTGCACTTATGAAATGGATATTGGATCTGCTTGTCAATCTAAGCATTATGTTCAGCTTAAGCATTGCCATGTTCAACATCAGCAATGCCCATGCTGAAAAGCTCAACTTAACTGAGACTTACACCGCGCCAATAGGCCAATCTATAGGGTATTACACCGAAACAGATCGTATTAACGCATCGCAAGCTTATCAATTATTCCGTAATGGCCACTTCCAGTCAGGCAGCGAGGAAATTAGCAACTACGGCATCGGCTCTAACCCTGTATGGATTAGTCTATCCATTAATAATCCAACTCAAACTCTGATAAACCGCATCATCCACTTTGATAATTACTGGCTCGATGAAGTCAGTGCTTATTGGCTAAGCTCAGATAGAATTGCTCATTTTGAGCACCAAGGTGATCTATCGCTATTTTATAAACAACCGACTTTTCAACCCAGCTATAATTTTCAATATAGCTATCCACCAGGTATAACCACGGTATTAATTAGGCTTCAAACCTTAGATGCCATGGTCATTCCGGTATATTTATTTGATGAAAGCCAAAGCGCTCAAAACAGTATATTTAACTCCTATAGTTACGGTTTTTTATACGGCGCGATTATTGCGCTGCTGATTTATAACTTTATTTTATTTTTAGGCTTACGTCTGAGAAGCTACTTTTACTACTGCCTATACCTGCTTAACTTTCTAATATTAAATATGGCATATAGCGGTCATGGTTCGTTATGGCTTTGGCCAAATTCGCCTTATTGGCAACAATGGGCTGTGCCAATCCTTATGGTCACCTTCTGCTCCAGTGGCATTGTATTCGCGTGCCACTTTTTACGTCTGCGATATCAACTGCCGCTATTACATAAGATCTTAAAAAGCTTATGCGTACTTTTTCCAATATTGATGCTGTTGGCAGTGATACTGCAAGACCGAGTATTAGGGTTGATTTTTGCTTTTGATTTGATGCTGTTATTCAGTGGCTTGATGATTGTATTAGGGGTGCTGTCATTAAATTTCGGCAAGATTTCCGCACGGTTATTTTTACTGGCTTCAATATCATCAATGATAGGTATTGCCATAACCGCGCTTGCGGTGTGGTCATATATTCCATTTAATGACTTTACTTATCGCGCTGCTGAAATAGGGGTAGGTATTGATGTACTTTTACTGGCATTAGCATTAACTGAGCGATTTAGACGAATCGAAAATGAAAAACTGATCGCAGAAAAGATGGCTCAAATGGATCCGTTAACCCTGCTTAATAATCGCCGCGCTTTTTACCAATTAGTGGAGCCGCAATTTAATCAAGCCAATGGCACTATGGAATCGCCGAGTAATACCCCTTCTATCGTAATGATTGATATCGATAAGTTTAAAGATATTAATGATAAATATGGGCATATTTTTGGTGATTTAGTCTTGGTTAAAGTCGCATCTATCATTAGAGATACCCTACGAAAAAATGATATTGTGGCGCGCTGGGGTGGCGAAGAGTTTATTGTTTTTTTACCGCAAACGGCTGCAAAAGAGGCCGATAGTTTAGCAATGCGGATTTGTGAAAATATTGCCAAACTCAATTTGCAGCACCAACACGTTAAAGTGCAGGTTACAGCCAGTATTGGCATAGTGACCAGTAATGCTGAAATCTATCAATTACCAGCCTTAATTGAACAAGCCGATAAACACCTATATCAAGCTAAACGAGCCGGCAGAAACAGAATATGTAATAGTGAACAGGCATTAACCCATAGCGTCGCCAGTTAAAGATAGCTCAAGTGCTAATGTAATTTTATCAAAATGACTGTTTACCCAAGCTCCATTAATCGGCCCCCAATCCAGCAGCTGATAAAAACCCGCATTGTGTCTTTGCCCCTGCTGTACAAATTGCACATCAATGCCTATGTCAGTGAAAGCTGCTATGTTGTCTTGCAAGGTGCGTCTTGGCATTTGGGTCTGCTTTTGTAATGACAACAAATTATGCTGTTGCTGCTCAATGAGTCCCGCCAGATAGATTTTACGTAAAAACGCTTTTTGCGCTTTAGAGACAGGTCGCACTAAAAATCCATTATTAGCCGCTGCAGCAGTTACTTTTTCCATATTACTCAATCCCATATACTATATAAGCTTAAAGTAATGGATTATGAGTGGTTAAGAAAGACTAATCGACACTTATTATTCATCAATCTCTACCAATCAAGCTTTTAGTAAACAAGCTTTTAGCAAACAGTTGCGACTAACTTAGCAAAAGGATTTATATATGTCGGCCACACCAGAATCAGATGTGACAGTAGCTAGCACCTCAGAAAAACTGCTCATAGCTGAGGCAAAGTGGCAGAGCTATACAGAAGTGACATTAACCAAGGTAGATAAAAACTACCCGAAGCAAATATTCAGCCAAAGCATTGGGCTGTTACTGTTAATATTAGCCGCGTTAGTTGTCGTCATGACATTAAACCAAGCCTTAGGGCGTAATGAATACCTCATCATTAGTGGAGTATTGATTGCCGGAGTCGTGCTGACATTGATCCGCTTTTTGGCGGCTAAAAAGTTGCGCTACGGCGTACTTGAACATGAAATATTAATACGCCAAGGCTTATGGTGGATAAAGACCACAGCTTTACCTTATAGCCGCTTGCAGCATGTGAGTTTGTCGCAAAACCCATTGCAAAGGCGCTTCAACTTAGCCACCATAAAGTGCTTCAGTGCTGGCAGTGGCGCAGCAGAGATTTTCCTCCCGGGACTGAGCTTTACCTTGGCAGAAAAGTTAAGGCAGCACTTACTGAATAAAGCCTCTTATCATCAACAACCGCTCTCCTCAGATATAAGCTCTGACATAAGCTCTAATATAGGATCTGGCATAAACTCAGATACAAGCTCTAATATAAGCTCTAATTTAGGCTCCGACATAAGCTCTAATATAGGCTCTGACATAAGTTCAGATACAAGCTCAAATATAAGCCCTGCAATAAACACTGAAAAGCCGCTAACAAAAGAGGCCGCTGATGAGTAACCAGCCAAATGAGCCTCAAAAAGATAACAAGATTTCAGTAGCGCATTCTTCACTGCAAACCTCTGAGAATCCTTCATCACAAGCAAAAAAAGCGACTTCAACGTCAAGCTCAAAATCCACTACAGCTGACAAAAATGTCAATGCCTTAACCCAGTGGCAATCGCTGTCTCCTTGGTCAATGCTAAGCTTTATTTTTGGCAGCGCAAAAGCCATTTTATCTAATGGTTACGCCATCATTCCAGTTGTGTATGCCGGTTGGCAGAGTGGTTTTGATTTACAAATGGGTCTACTCGGCTTTGTTGTAGCAATACTTTTACTGACAATATTCTCATTCATTCAATGGCGAACCTACCGCTTTAAGCTTTCAGGGCAACAACTCAATATTAAACGTGGGCTGTTTTTTACCCGCAAAGATGAAATCCCACTCAACAAAATTCAAAATATTCGTTACAGCCAGCCATTTTATTTCAAGCCATTTAAGCTCGGCACCTTAATCGTTGAAACTGCAGGCTCAAAAGATGACGAAGCGCATTTATCGGCGCTTGACTCAACCCAAGCCAGCAAGCTTAAACAGCAATTACTGCAACTCGCTCCCCAGCATCAACTTGCAACTAATGACGCTATCGATGAAATCAGCACTGAAAACACTGCCGATAGTGTTAACACACCTAGCAATAAAACCCACAACACGATTGTAGTGCGTAATTTAAAGCAGCTAATCCAATTTGGTTTTTATCAAAATAATTTGATTTGGTTTGCGGTGATAGCAGGCCCCATTATGGGACAAATTAAATGGGAGCAGATAGTCGAGCTTCCTATTATTCAACAATTTTGGAGCGCTGTTGTCAGCTATAGCGGCCCAAGTATTGCTCTACAAGCCATTGCCATTATGCTGACATTGTTGTTGGTATATTGCCTGTTTTCAATAATTTCTATTGTGGCGGCAGTACTTAAATATCATCCTTATACATTAGAAAAACAGCAACAAACCCTGCAGCGCAGCGGCGGGGTGATCTCCCACCAGCAAGACGCATTAGCTATTCGCCGAGTGCAGCTAGTGCACTTTAGTCAGCCATTTTTAGCTAAATTATTAGGCTTATGGACACTGTATTTTAAGCAGGTTAAAGGCCAAGAGGTTGAGCAAAAAACTACTGAGCATATGTTACTGCCCAGCGTTAAAACTGCAGAGATTGCTGCAATATTGGCGCAAATACCGCAATTAGCAGGCGGGACAACTAATATCCCAGCGCGATACCAAGCTATTGCTTTGGCATGGTTTTTAAGACGCGGCTTGTTAATGTACATTCCAGCGCTATTAATTTTAATCTTTACCGGCTTAAATCCGATCTCTGAAGTGGCTTTATTGATTGCTACTGCGGTTATGGGACTAACATTTTTGCGGTACAAGCAGTGGGGCTATGTGATTGAAGATGAAGTGTTATGGCAACATAGCGGCTTATTTGGCCATCATTGGAAACGGATCCCTTATGAAAAAATACAGCACGTATCTATCACCCAAACAAAAGGGCAACAACGCAGCGGTCATGCCTATATCGAAATTGGCCTAGCTAGCGGCAGCTTAACTCTGCCCTATATCGCTGAAAAAGACGCCTTATTCATTGCCGAAAAAGCCATGCAAACCATTAAGCAAGATTACCGTAATTGGATATAAACGCTTATCTTAATGGCATATTGGCTAATGAAGAATAACTAATAGCGGGCACTAAATGATCAACCAATGCGAGTTAGCGCTAGTTAGCACTTGTTAACTAGCGCTACTTAACCACAAGCACAGGACAACTGGCCTGATTAGCCACCTCTTCAGCAACATTACTGTGCAGAAAATGCGCTAGACCACTGCGTCCATGGCTGGCAATCACCACCATACCAATGTCGCCTTTGTTGGCCTCATCGACAATTTCTTCAATGGCATCACCACGCCTAATTACGGTTTCGACCTTCAAGTCAGTATTTAAATCAGCAAGTAAATTTTGCATTTTGGTGGCTGCAGCCTCTTCCATGCTTTTAGCGAGTTCCTCAGGAGTAATAGCCAAAATCATGTAGTTCTCGTCACCAAGGGGCTGAGAAACCACATGTAAAATACGAATACCCACTTCATATAAATTGGCCATTTCAATGGCATATCGCAGCGCATGGGATGCCGTTTCAGAAAAATCTGTTGGCCATAATATTGAACGTGAACGCATGTGAGTTCCTCCTGTAGATAAAATAACTAAGCTTGAGCATTAAACTAACTTATCCAACTTACCGATGTGAATATCGTTAGCTGAATATAGCTCACGCTATAAAGTAAGCATCACCAATGTAATCATGGCTATAGTGATAAATAACAATCATAGTTAGCATGATAGTTAGCATGATAGTTAGCATGATAGTTAGCATGATAGTTAGCATGATAGTTAGCATCAAAGATAGCATGATAGTTTCAGATACAAACTACTTAAATATCCTCCTAATTAAAGTGTAGTGCAAATAGTAAAAAACCACCTTGACCCAGCTCAAGAATCCAAAGGCTTGCAATTAGACCTAACTCAGCACATACTAAACCGACTAATCAGTCGGTTTTTTTTAATTTATTGAAATGATGTCAGTATCAATATCACTCTAGGAGCGCTTTATGAATATGGCCGCTAACAATGTTCAGCAAAGTCCATTACAACAATTACTTCAGCAGCAACGCCAAGCCTATCAGTCAATGCCTGCGCCTAGTTACCAATCCAGAGTTGATAAACTCAATAAACTCAAAGCCGGGTTGCTCAGTTATAGTGAGCAATTTGTTAGTGCATTAGCCACAGATTATGGCCATCGCTCAGCCAATGACACCATGATTTCAGACATCATGCCTTGTGTGAATAACATCAACTACAGTCTGAAACATCTAAAATCATGGATGAAACCCAATAAACGCCATGCCGGGTTATTACTGTCCCCTTCTTCGGTCACAGTGCATTACCAACCCCTTGGCGTTGTTGGCATAATCGTGCCGTGGAATTTCCCAGTCATGCTGGCTGTTGGCCCGTTAATTACCGCCATTGCGGCAGGTAATCGCGCCATGCTTAAAATGTCAGAATTTACCCCAGCCACCAACCAAGTATTGATTCGCTTATTAGCAGAGATATTTAGCCAAGATGAAGTGGTCGTAGTGGAAGGCGAAGCCGATGTTGCCGCGCAATTCTCAGCCCTACCCTTTGACCACCTATTATTTACAGGTTCTACAACAGTGGGTCGCCATGTCATGCGCGCAGCTGCTGATAACCTCACCCCAGTGACTCTTGAGCTAGGCGGTAAGTCACCAGTCATTGTAGCGCCTGATATTGATATCGATACTGCTGTTGAGCGCCTTATTTACGGTAAGTGTTTAAATGCAGGCCAAATCTGCGTCGCACCCGATTATATTTTATGTCCAGAAGACAAAATCGATGCGCTAATCAGTGCCTACAAAACTCGTTTTAATAACATGTACCCAGATTTTGCCAGTAATGAAGACTATGGCAATGTGATTAACCAGCGCCAATACAGTCGCTTACTCGCGGTACTTGATGACGCCAAACAAAAAGGCGCGACCATTCACCCCGCAACTGAGTTCAACATTGATAGCGAAATACGTAAATTACCAACACAGCTAGTGACCAATGTCAGTGCAGATATGGCCATTATGCAACAAGAAATCTTCGGGCCATTACTGCCGATAATCGGGTATAAAGACCTTGATGAAGCCATTGAATATATCAATAACAATGAGCGCCCATTAGCGCTTTATATCATGAGTTTTAACAGACAAACCCAGCAAAATATTATCCAACAAACTCACTCTGGCGGCGTATGTATTAACGAAACTATCTTCCATGTGGCAGCCGATGACGCGCCGTTTGGCGGCATTGGCCCATCAGGTATGGGCCATTATCACGGTAAAGAAGGCTTTTTGACTTTTAGCCATGCGAAAACGGTGTTAAAAAGCGGCAAGTTCAATTCAGGTTTACTGGTGCACCCGCCTTATGGCACTAAAATCCAAGCCTTGTTGATGAAGTTTTTCTTACGCTAACGCGCTAGATAAATACCAATAATTGAGTGTGCGATTATCGCCTTGGTGATAAACTCGCACGCTCAAAATCCCGATTAATAAATCGCTCATTCATCAACACTCCTTTAATAAAGAGCCCATTAATAAATAGCTCATTGAAAATACGAACAGCATATGACCCAAACTGTAGCCAACAAAAAACCTAAAGTAGACAAGAAACAAGCGATACTCGATAGCGCTTTACAGCTATTTGTTGAGCAAGGGTTTCATGGCACATCCACCGCATCCATCGCTAAAAAAGCCGCTGTCGCCACTGGGACATTATTTCATCACTTTCCCAGTAAAGATGATTTACTCAATCATTTATTTGTTTCAATTAAACAAGAATTTGCTGATGACATTACTCAAGCATTGTCCACCTTTGACAATGCTGGCGAAGATTTAAAAACCGATGCCGAATACCTTTGGCAACAAGCGATTGATTGGGCCTTAAAGCACCCTATTAAGCAGCGCTTCTTTTTGCAATTTTCTATGTCCAGCGACATTGATGCGGCAATTCGCGGTCAAGCCATGAACGGTATTTTGCATTTTGTAGTGCAGCTTATTAGTAAAGGCCAGCAACAAAAGATTATTGCTGATTTTCCAGTTGCGCTAATGCTTGAAAACTGTCACGGCCAATACCTTGCCGCTATTCGCTATTTTACTGACAACCCGCAATGGGGCAATGACCCAAGCCAGCGCCAAGCAAGCTTTGAATTATTTTGGCGCTCAATGAAAGCTCAGTAATCTACTTTTATATTCAAAACCTCCTTTAAAGCCAGTTAGCTGATGACTGGCGAAAGGTGCTAAGCCTTAACCACGAACCGCTTCAGCAAATCTCTTTCGGCTCCAACCATACAATTGACCCAAGCATACAATTGACCCAAGCATGCACTAGATCCAACTATACATTTAATAACAAAATATTATTATCTTTATAAAATTTGATAATTTTATTAAATCATTACTTCGCCCTATACTTCTTCCATCAAAACGAACAAGCAACAACTTAGCAATTAACGTATAAAGCGAGATTATTATGAAAATGAGTCATGTAGGTATTATGGTTGGTGACATGGATAAAGCCGTCGAGTTTTATACCCAAGCATTAGGTCTTGAAATTGTCATGGGCAATTCAGCAGTCATCGAAGAAAAACAAACTGCCATTGGTAGAATGTGTATTGCGGTATTTGGTGATGGTTTTAAAGGTTTTAACATCGCCCACCTCGTCACTTCTGATGGCATCGGCTTTGAGTTATTTGAAATGAAAGACCGCGAAGAAAGACATCATGTCGACTTCACTAAAATCGGTATCTTCCATTACTCGTTAGAAACAGATGACTTTGAAGGCGTTATCGAGCGAGTTGAAAAATTCGGCGGTAAAGTCAGAATGGACATCATGCGCTATCATCCAGAAGATGATAATAAGCCTTACAAAATGGTCTATTTAGAAGACCCATTTGGAAACTTATTTGAACTATATTCTCATTCTTATTCAGAAACTTATTCTTCTGAATACACATAAGAATTAAAGAATTTTAAAAAGCAGCTAACCGTGGTTAGCTGCTTTTTTTGTATTAGAGAAGTTTGTAGGCAAGTATTATTTAAGCGCCTAAATCACTTTTGGACATTTTCGTGTTAGGACTTTGGGTAATCATGGCATTTCAGATTACCCAAAGTATGGATAAGCTCTAA
>NZ_JAUOSH010000080.1:0-1130 GCF_030548765.1 Shewanella sp. 3_MG-2023
ATTAGCGCTGAGCAGCTATTAGCGAACTCAAGCGATGTGGATGGCACCGTCAGCCTAGACTCAGTGTCATATTCTGGTACCGACGGTATCCTGGTTCAAAACCAAGATGGCTCAGTGACCTTCTCGCCAAATGAGAACTTCAACGGTGACATCAGCCTGGATGTGGTGGTTATCGATGACGATGGCGCCACTGCTGAAACCACCGCAGGCATTACTACACTGGCGGTTAATGACGCACCTGTAGTTGATGGCAATGTCGCTTACTCAGTTGACGAAGATGGCTCAATCACCCTCAGCCAAGAGCAACTGCTGGCGAATGCAACTGACATCGATGGTGACAGCCTAAGCGCTGAAAACCTCAGCGTAGGCGATAATGCTACCGTGGTGGCTAACCCCGATGGCAGCTTCACGGTTACCCCTGATGCAGACTTTAATGGCGACTTAGACTTAAGCTTTGATGTCTCAGATGGCACGACTACCGTGGCGACAGGCGTTGATTTAACCGTTAACCCCGTTAACGATGCCGCGGTTGCCCCTGACGTTGAATTCACCATGAATGAAGACGGCATTATCATCATTACCGATGAGCAGCTGCTGGCGAATGCGAGCGACATCGATGGTGATAACCTATCTGTTGATACGGTGACGTACAGCGGCACTGACGGTGTGCTTACCGACAACGGTGATGGTACCCATAGCTTTGCGCCAAATGAAAACTTCAATGGTGATGTGCAATTAGAGTTTGGTGTCAGTGATGGCACCGTTGTGACCCCAGCTAACATCGATATCGCGGTTGCGGATGTCAACGATGCACCGGTAGCGGGTTCAACCTCATACACAGTCAACGAAGACGGCCAAATCACCATTAGCGCTGAGCAGTTATTAGCGAACTCAAGCGATGTGGATGGCACCGTCAGCCTAGACTCAGTGTCATATTCTGGTACCGACGGTATCCTGGTTCAAAACCAAGATGGCTCAGTGACCTTCTCGCCAAACGCGAACTTTAACGGTGACATCAGTCTTGATGTGGTGGTTATCGATGATGATGGCGCCACTGCTGAAACCACCGCAGGCATTACTACACTGGCGGTTAATGACGCACCTGTAGTTGATGGTAATATCGCTTACTC
>NZ_JAUOSH010000081.1:0-1128 GCF_030548765.1 Shewanella sp. 3_MG-2023
TAATTTCATTCTGCGCTTCAGTAAAATTACGATACCCTGTAGTTGGTATCCATTCTGTCTTAAGGCTCCTAAAAAAACGTTCCATAGGACTATTATCCCAACAATTCCCACGTCGAGATAAACTTTGTTTGAGCTGGTATCGCCATAATAGTTGCCGATATCTTCTGCTTGTATAGTGAGTCCCTTGATCGCTATGGAACATAACATCTTTAGGTTTACCACGACCTTCATAGGCCATCGAAAGCGCTTTGCCAGTTAAACGACTATCAGGTGATAACGACATAGCCCAGCCAATCACTTTACGTGCAAATAGATCAATCACCACAGCTAAGTACATCCAACGGTTACCAGCCCACACGTAGGTAACATCACCAACCCAGACTTCATTCGGAGCTGTGACAGCGAATTGTCGACCTAGGTGATTAGGGATTTCAATATGTTCTAGTGTCGCTTTTCGGTATTTGTGCCTAGGTACCTGGCAGCTAACTATACCAAGCTCTTTCATCAACTTAGTGGCACGATAACGGCTTAGCGAGACACCCTGCTGGCTAACCATATCTGCAATCGTTCTAGCACCTGCCGATCCATTACTTGCAGTGTGTACTTCGCTGACTAGGCTGCGAAGCTTAACCTTATCTGCGTTAATGGTTATTGGTCTCTTTCTCCAATACTTGTAACTACTACGATGAATACTGAACACTTCGCATAATGTTTTTATGCTATAGCTCTGCCTGAGTTTCTCAATTATTAAGAATTGTTCAGTGAGTCCGACATCAACAGAGCTGTGGCCTTTTTTAATATTTCGTTGTGCTCCTGGAGGCGAGCTAGTTGCTTTTTTAACTCTCGAATTTCAACTTGTTCTGGTGATATAGGTGATGCTTTATGCTGCTTACCTTGTCGCTCTTCTCTTAATTGTCGTACCCACTTATCCATGGTTGATTTGCCCACATTCATAGCTTGAGCAGCTTCAACAATTGAGTAATTCTGATCTAGCACGAGTTGTGCAGATTCAAGTTTGAACTCTGCACTAAAAAGTCTTCTTGTACGTTTTTTCATAGTGTCACCTGTTAACTTATGAGGTGATGATATCACCTCTAACTAGGTGGCCAAATTAACTATGCCACTACA
>NZ_JAUOSH010000082.1:0-1108 GCF_030548765.1 Shewanella sp. 3_MG-2023
GGTTATCACCATCGATGTCGCTCGCATTCGCCAGCAGCTGCTCATCGGTAATGATGATAACGCCGTCTTCATTCATGGTGAATTCAACGTCTGGCGCAACCGCGGCATCGTTAACTGGGTTAACAGTTAAATCAACACCTGTCGCCACGGTAGTGGTGCCATCAGAGACATCAAAGCTTAAGTCTAAGTCGCCATTAAAGTCCGCATCTGGGGTAATCGTAAAGCTGCCATCTGGGTTAGCCACAACGGTGGCATTATCACCTACTGATAGGTTTTCAGCGCTTAGGCTGTCACCGTCGATGTCAGATGCATTAGTTAATAGTTGTTCTTGCGATAAGGTGATTGAGCCATCTTCGTCAACCGAATACGCTAAATTACCTGACACAGGGGCATCGTTAATCGGCAACACATCCACTGTCATTTGTGTAGTAACCGTTGCGCCCTCTTCGTCCTGAATAACAATATCCAGTGTCACTTCGCCATGGAAGTTTTCATTAGGGGCAAAGCTACAAGTCCCATCACCATTAACACTGAAAATACCATCAGGGCCTGTATAACTAATCTCAACCAATGAGACATCACCTTCAATATCTGATGCATTCGCTAAGATTTGGCTTTCATTAAATGTCAGCACACTGTCTTCATCGATAGTGTAAGAAACAGGGCCTGCAATCGGTAAATCATTGACTGCGATAACCTCAATGCCTGCATTACCAACAGTGATTGCACCAGCTTCATCCACAACAGAGACATCTAAGTTAATATCGCCGTTGAAGTTTTCATTAGGTGAGAAGGTAACCGTGCCATCTTGATTGGTCACTAACACACCATCAGTGCCTGAATAGCTGACACTATCTAGCGCCACTTCACCTTCGATATCAATTGCATTGGCAAGTAACTGCTCAGGGCTTAACGTGATACTGCCATCTTCGTTCATTTGGTATGAAGTAGAACCCGCTACTGGTGCATCATTCACCTCTGCGATTGCGATATCAATGTTGGCTGGGGTCACAACGGTGCCATCACTGACGCCAAACTCTAATTGCACATCACCATTGAAGTTTTCATTTGGTGCAAAGCTATGGGTGCCATCACCGTTGTCGGTAAG
>NZ_JAUOSH010000083.1:0-1038 GCF_030548765.1 Shewanella sp. 3_MG-2023
TCCAGTCACTATTACCCCTAACTTTCATATCATCGCTATATAAGCCGTGCATATAAACAAAGTTTTGATCTTTCAACGCAGGTAATATGTTCAATAAGTGATTTGCATCACCATACATTTCAGCACTAACAACGCTCACAGCATCTCTATCGGTTGATGGCACATCAATGATTGGTTTAGCTGGGTGATAACTCATATCTTCAGGAGAGTTACCACCTTCGTACATTTTCGGGAACAGTTTATTTACTGAACCATGGTTTTTAGGTTGGAACTCATTATCATGGCACCAGAAACATACCCCCATTTCACCGTGACCTGCTGGTGCGCCGTTACTACCATGACACTGAGCACATTGGTAAGGTGCTACGGCGCGATCCGCTTCATCTAATACTTCATAAGACTGTACGCCATTTGCAAGATCCATAACATAAACGGGCGTTGGGTTAACCCCCAAACTACCTTGGTCGCCATCAGAGTGAATACTGCCTAACGAGTGACAAGTACCACAATCGGCAACGCCCCAGCCAAAATGCTCTGCTGATAATGGACGAATTGCCTCGTCAATATCGTAAATTGGATATTGATTATCCCCGCCAACTCGATGGCTTTCTGGTGCAGCAAACATCAACTGTCTAGCCATTACCGCGGTATAATCAACGGGGTAATACATAGGCCAAACATCTGCAAAGGTGTGCATATTTCTGTAGCCATACCAATCAGTAAGGTCAATTTCTATGCCTTTACTTGCAAAGTATTCGCCACATTCTTGATCAATTTGACCGTTTGATGTGCCAGTGGCTGAGCCATCAAGGGCAATGCCATCACAGAATGTTGCCGGTGGCGTGTCTTCAGGCTTAGACATATCTCCAAGGCCGTACTTGTGATTCCAATCTTTAATATAACGGCGCTCATAACCATTAATCGCATATGCGTATCTAGCCTGGTTAGTAGCACCATCAACAGAATTAATAATGAAGTGCTGAATATCTATACCTGTGGATATCTTACCCCAGTATGAAAAACCAACATCAATCAGCC
>NZ_JAUOSH010000084.1:0-893 GCF_030548765.1 Shewanella sp. 3_MG-2023
GTAACACGCCGCGATAAAGGTATCGCGACAGGTACTTTAACGCTGGCAGTCCTTTACCCACATGTTGGCAGTCTACCACCCACTTTTGGGGTATTGAGCTAGGGAGTTTGAGACTCAGTTTTGCCAGTTGCGCCAGCAGTCTTGCTCGCCACACGGTGGCAAGGTTAAAGGCGTTGAACAGGTATTTACCCTTGTTCTTTTTCCACTGTTTTTTGTGCTTATTAAAGCTGCCTGCCGGAATGATGAAGTGGATATGAGGATGCTTCTTATAACACAAGGGTCACGCCTTCGGTTATGGGTATGCAGCACGCCCGTAAATCCAATATCACCACCGAGTTGCTTTGAGTTTTTAGCAAAGTCTTTCAGTATGCTGGCTGCAACGGTAAACATGGTTTGATACATCAACTCGGATTGATGTTTAGCCGTTGCTCGCAACTCATAAGGCAAGGTAAACGTCACCATGTAATACTCCACGGGCAGGAGTTTAGCTTGCTGTTTGTTGAGCCACTCTGTCGTGGTGTTGTGCTGGCATTGCGGGCAACTGCGATGACCACATGACAGCGGGAAATCAGCAGTATGAGTGCAGCTGCGGCATGCCCACTGGCTGGTTCGCTCAGTATTGCTGCGACAATTAAGCATGGCGAAAATAGCTTGGCGCATGGATGATGTTATTTGACCATCATAAGCCTGATTAAAGGCATCGAGGTGGTCGCGTAAAAGTTCAATGAACTTCATAGGTTACACTCCCACTTGAGCACCAAATTATCAGTCAGTTGGTTAACAGATAGGGCAGTATTTTTTCGAGTGATAGTGGTGAGGCGGGTATAGCGGGCAGTGGTATTAAGGCTGTTGTGACCGAGCAGGCTTTGCACTGAGCGCAAATCTAGCCCTTG
>NZ_JAUOSH010000085.1:0-856 GCF_030548765.1 Shewanella sp. 3_MG-2023
CACCTGCTCGTTGAGATTTAACCAATATGATAAAGTCGTCCGCGTAGCGGGCGAATTTATGCCCTCGGCTTTCCAGCTCTTTATCCAAACTATCCAACATAATGTTTGATAGTAAAGGCGAGAGTGGACCGCCTTGAGGTACTCCTTCAAAGCTTGCTTCAAATTGGTCGTTGACCATCACCCCTGCACGTAGGTATTTACCAATAAGCGCCAAAAGGCGCTTATCCTGTACCTTGCTCTTTATTTGAGTCATGAGTAAATCATGATTAACTCGGTCAAAGAACTTGGACAGATCAACATCAACGGCAAATTTACGTTTCTGTTTGATGATACCCTTAACTTGCAGTACCGCTTGTTTGGCATTTCTATTCGGCCTAAAGCCAAAGCTATTATCCGAGAAAAATGGGTCAAACAGTGGAGTGAGTATTTGGGCTATCGCTTGCTGTATGACACGGTCAATGACGTTCGGGATCCCCAATTTGCGTTTACCGCCATCGGGTTTATCGATCTCTACACGCCTGACCGCTGAGGGTAGATATTTACCTTGCTCAAGTTGAGTTTTACACTGTTGCCAACCGCCTTGTTGCATCCAAATCGGGAAGGCTTCGATAGTCATACCATCGATACCAGCCGCGCCTTTATTGGCTTTAACTTGCCGCCAAGCTCGATGTAAATTCTCAGGTTCGAGTAGTTGCTGGAATAAATCGCTGTTGAAGGCCGGTTGCAGATCAATACGCTGCTGATAGTAATCGTCTGGCGACGTAGTGGGTATCGACAAGTTTGACAAGACTCCTCCTTCTTCTAAATGTTCAGGCCTTCACCATGTACCATCCATTACGATGGGCGTTGGGCTACT
>NZ_JAUOSH010000086.1:0-845 GCF_030548765.1 Shewanella sp. 3_MG-2023
TAACTTAGCGATGGTATCTTTGAAGTTTGAATTGAGCAGCCTGGAACATTATTGTGCTGCTATTGAATAAGCTGTTAGGTTGTTAGTTCAGCCTGCATATAAAGGATATATCCGTGAAAATAATAATAATAATAATTTTAACTACTTTCTTAATTTCTTGCGGCGACGCAAGAGTGATGACACTTGTTGAACTACCTAAAGGCTGGACAGATGAACATGGTCAAGAGTTCATTGAAAAAATGGATTTACGAAAACTCCAATATATTGTTTATAAAAAATTCCCTGAAGCGATAACGAATCAAGTTACTTTTAATATTATGCCATTGGTATTCTCTCCTGTTGGAGATGAAAAAAATTACAAATACGAAATTAGAGCTATTTCAAATAAGTCTTGGGGTAAGTCGAAAGAATTTGAAAACTTTATTGCAAACTATATCAAAGAGCTTTTAGTTGAGCCTGAAAAAATGCCTCCTATGGTATTTGTAAAGGTTCCTCAAGGTCATTCAATACAATCAGCTCAACAGTTATTACAAAGCCTTAATATGCAAAAACTCCGAGAGCGCTTATCTAAAGCTATACCTGGAATTGAAAAAACACCTATGCTCACGAAAATTATACCTGTAGAGGTAAAGCCAGATGTTTTTAATTTCCATGTCATTGTAGTTGCAAATTTTCAACACGACTTCGAGTATAAAGTTGAGCAGCATATCGCTGACTTTATAAGAGAAAGCCTTAAAACAACCTAATCGGGTAGCCGGAGGTATCTAGCCTCCAGCCCCCACACCACCCTGCATGCGGCTCCGCACAGGGCGGTTCATTTAGAACACCTAACTTACTTTCTGGTT
>NZ_JAUOSH010000087.1:0-696 GCF_030548765.1 Shewanella sp. 3_MG-2023
TTGGTGATTAATGATGAAATATTCAGTCCTTTGGCTGGAATAATCCCATCAGTTAATGAATGTAGGTGTTAGCAACTCAAATCGAAAGGCGATATGTTATAACTTCAAAATAATGGGTGGCTTTTTAATTTTACTATCTCTCCGTCATATTTAGAAAAGCCCGTTACGAAAGTAACGGGCTTTTTGCTATTTAGAATTAGCTGATCTTGAGTATTCTAAAGTTGTGGTGCTTCCACGTAAGTCCAAGAAGGAGGAAGCTGCTCATTTACTTAGATCACCCCAGAAAATTAATTATGGGTGTCACAGTTAATTTTACAGTTAACTCCATACTGTATAAATATACAGTTATAATGAGGTGTAGACTATTTCAAAGGGAATGTTGGGCAAACTAAGAACATAAAATAGACTGATTAAAATTAAGCTTATGATAAATAGTCCTTTTTTATTATGAATGATTCAAAAAAGGTCGTCATAAGAACGTTTCTTAGTTTCTACGCAGTAGATTAGAACTAAGTGTGAAAAACTGACTGTAGCTAATTGATGTGGTGGGATAAAAACTGTAGATTAAATGTTAAATTTAAAGTGGGCTTTGTTCTTAGTCGGAATTCTGCCCAATATACTGTTAGCAGTTAACGGAGAATTACTGTGATTGAAAGAAAAAGTGGTATATATCAAGGTCGAAGTAAATCTTCAGCT
>NZ_JAUOSH010000088.1:0-645 GCF_030548765.1 Shewanella sp. 3_MG-2023
CCCTATCAACTGGATGAGTCTGGACATCAGCAGCCGTTATGCCCAAGACGAGTATGACGATACCCAAATCGGCCTGACTGAATCAGAAGATTACGGTTATGACGCTAACCTTAACATCGCCTTTAATCAGCATGTTGATGGTTACGTGTTTGCTGGACAGCAATGGATTAACTCCAATCAAGCAGGCAGCCAAAGCTTTGGCGCAGCAGATTGGATGGCTGATATTGAAGATGAATTTATCAACTTAGGCGCAGGCGCAAGCTATAGCGGTTTAATGCAAGACAAGCTCACCTTAGGGGTGGATTACTTATTTAGTAACTCTGTCAGTAACACTGATGTCACCGCCGAAACCATGAATCCGTATGGGGATTATTACTCATACAACCACAGTGCCAGTATGTACGCCGATTACGCCTTGAGCGAGCAAATGGCACTGAAATTAACTTACCGCTATGAACGCTATTTCGATACCGATGCAGCCAACGTAGGGGTCAATGATATTCCGGGGATGATTACTCTGGGCGATATCAACCATAACTACAACGCGCACCAAGTGATGTTGTCGTTTACCTACCAATTGCGCTAAGACGCATCGTTAATGCTACGAGAGGATATATCAATGGAACGTAGAAGTTTTTTAAAAGC
>NZ_JAUOSH010000089.1:0-563 GCF_030548765.1 Shewanella sp. 3_MG-2023
AATGACTTTATTCGTTATGTTGATGAAGTGATTAACAGTCTTCGCAGTGAATTTGAGAAAAACAAGTCAACCATCAGTACAAAGCCATCAAGGTATAGCATCCCCATCAGAGACACTAAGCTGTCACAACACCGTGAAAGCACGGCTGTCGCCCAAGCAATGCCCGTGGTGACGTTACATGATGCACTTGCTGATTTTGTAGCTTCAAAAGAGAAGTCAGGTATTAGACCACTCTCTATTAAACAACTTGAACAGCGAACCTTTCACTTCATTAAGTTACTGCCAACAATCGGTAACCGGTCACCAAAAAGCACCCAAGCTATTTGCGTTAACGATATCACCTCGGCTGATGCGATGAAGTACCGTGATGAACTGCTTACACAGGGCAGAAGCTATAAAAGTAATAAAGAATACTTAGCGGCCGTATTTCAGTTTTTTAAGTGGTGCAAGTTAATGAACTACTGCAGCCATAACCCTTTTGAAAACGTGACAGTAGGGCAAAAGCCCAAAGTTAAAGCCAACCAAGAAAGAGACCGTTGGGATACGAGTGAACTAAAAAGGCT
>NZ_JAUOSH010000009.1:0-151170 GCF_030548765.1 Shewanella sp. 3_MG-2023
ACCTACCAATTGCGCTAAGACGCATCGTTAATGCTACGAGAGGATATATCAATGGAACGTAGAAGTTTTTTAAAAGCCAGCGCCGCATTAAGCTGCGCAGCAACGGTAACTGGTTGTAAAACCAGTTCAGATGATGCCAATGTGACCCCAACACCGCCACCTGTTGATGAGAAAATAGATTGGTCTTGCTGCACTTGTAACTGTGGCCATAACTGTCCATTAAAAGTTATTACCGTTGACGGTAAAATTACTCGTGTTGAAACCGATGATGTCGGTGGTGATGAGTTTGGTACGCACCAAGTGAGAGCCTGTTTAAAAGGTCGCTCAAGCCGTAAAAAAGTTTACTCTCCAGACCGACTTAACGGTCCGATGAAACGTGTTGGCCCACGTGGTCATACGAGCAGTTTCGTTCCTTGTTCATGGGATGAAGCTTTCAGCACCATCGCTGAAAACCTTCAAAAAGTGTACAACGAAGCGGGCCCTTCAGCGGTATATCCTCATTACGGAACCGGCCGCCTATACGCTAATTATTCTGGCGGTGACTGGCGCTGGGCAGGTCAATGGGGCGCTAAATTATTATGTGAGATGGGCGGCTACTTAAGCCACTACGGTACTTATAGTTCATCACAACAATTAGCTGCTATGTCGCATACTTATGGTGGGAATGCTTCAAGTACTTACACTGAAATGTTCCACAGTGATTTAGTGGTCGCATTTGGTTTTAACCCTGCTGAAACTCGTATGAGTGGCGGTGGCGGTACTTATGATTGGAGTACTTGTACAAAGGGTAAAAAGGTCATCATGATCGACCCTCGCTACTCTGACTCATCTTTGGGAAAAGAAGACAAATGGCTGGCGATTCGTCCAGGTACTGATGCAGCGCTATGTGAAGCTGTTGCCTATGAGATTATTAACCAGGGCAAAGCTGATAAAGCCTTCTTAGACAAATACAGCATCGGTTTTGATAGCGATACCTTACCTGCAACTGCAAAAGCTGGGAGCGATTATAAGTCACACATCCTAGGTTTAGGTGAAGATGGTATTGCGAAAACCCCACTTTGGGCTGAAAAAATTACCGGTATTGCAGCTAGTGATATAGAAGATCTAGCACGAGATTTGATGAATGCATCAACCCCATTTATCTGCCAAGGCTTAGGTCCACAACGCCATGCTATTGGTGAGCAAAGCGTACGTTCAATTGTAATGCTACCTCTACTACTAGGTAAGGTGGGCATTCAAGGTACAAACTCTGGTACCTGGCCTGGTCACGGAAGAAGTTCAATTAGCCTTTCTCCTAAAGGTAATAATCCTTACCCTGGCAGCATTTCGTTCTTCACTTGGAGTGATGCTATTGAGCGTGGTACTGAGTTCACGCCTGAGAAAGATGGCTTAAAAGGCGTTGATAAACTTGATAGTAATATCAAATTCATTTGGAACTATGCAGGCAACGCACTGATAAATCAGCATTCAGATTCATTTGCAACACATGAGCTTTTAGCTAGCAGAGAAACGGATGAGCTATTTATTTTAGTACACGATGTC
This sequence comes from Shewanella sp. 3_MG-2023, assembly GCF_030548765.1. NCBI lineage: Bacteria > Pseudomonadati > Pseudomonadota > Gammaproteobacteria > Alteromonadales > Shewanellaceae > Shewanella > Shewanella sp. 3_MG-2023. The sequence goes on from NZ_JAUOSH010000009.1 coordinate 1,543, forward strand.
TTTATGACACCAAGTGCAAAATACGCCGATATCCTGTTACCTGATTTCACTGATTTAGAACATACCGATGTCAGTGCATTTGGTGGGACTAACCAAGAGACGGTTATTCCTATGACTACTTCTGTAGACAGCCCTGTAGATGCTAAAGGCTGCTTTGAAGTGACCTATGAAATAGCGAAACGCTTGGGTAAAGAAGGCGCTGTATTTGAGGGTAAAGATTACAACCAATGGTTAACTGAGCTTTATCAGCGCGATCAAGCTAACAATACCAAACTACCAGATTATAAAGATCTTGTAGAAGGCGGTTTATATAAAATAGCCAACCCTGAATTTAAAAACATCGCATTTAGTGCATTCTTCTCGGATCCAGATGCAAATAAATTAAACACGCCAAGCGGTAAAGTTGAAATTTACTCAGAAACATTAGCTGAAATGTCAACGAGTTGGGATCTACCTGAAGGTGACTCTATTCCAGCTATCCCTATGTATCATAAAACTTGGGAAAGCTACGAAGACACTGAAACACGTGAGCAATACCCGCTACAGCTAATTGGTCATCATACCAAAAGTCGCACTCATTCTAGTTTCCATAATATTAAATGGCTTCAAGAGTCCTATGAAGATGCCGTGTGGATCAACCCTAAAGATGCAGCTGAACGCGGTATCACTGATGGCGCTAAAGTTGAAATTAAAAATAGTCGAGGCAGTGTCATTATTGCCGCTAAAGTCACTCCATTGATCATGCCAGGTGTCACCTCGCTGGCTCAAGGTGCTTGGTTAAATAGCGATAACTTGACTGGCAAAGTCGACATTGGTGGCAACGTTAACTCATTAACCAAATATCACCCAACACCTATTGGTAAATGTAACCCACAACACACTAACTTAGTTGAAATCCGCCTAGCATAACTGACGGTAACGAGAAGATATTATGAATAATTCTACCCAATATGGTTTTCATATAGATACACAAAAATGTAGTGGTTGTAAGACATGTCAAATTAGCTGTAAAGATAAGAATGATATCGATATAGGGCCACTTTTACGCCGCACTTATAAGTATGGCGGCGGTAGCTTCCAAGAAGTCGCTGATGGCGTATACATTAATGACGTATTTGCTTACTACGTTTCTATTAGCTGTAACCATTGTAATACTCCTGTTTGCGTAAAAAGCTGCCCAACAGGTGCGATGCATAAGCGCCGTGAAGATGGTTTAGTCGACATTGCAACAGATCTTTGTATTGGTTGCTCTAGCTGTGCACGTGCTTGTCCATATGATGCACCACAGCTGGATACTCGACGTAAAGTAATGACTAAATGTGACGGCTGTAAAGACAGAATTGCACTTGGTAAAAAACCGTCTTGTGTTGAGTCATGCCCACAACGTGCGTTGGACTTCGACACTATTGACATCCTAGAGCAAAAATATCCAGAGGCTGTAAGAGGTGAAGCAAATCCACTACCAAGTAGTAGCATTACTGACCCTAACTTACTGATCACCGTTAATCGTTATAATGACCGCTCTGACGGTTCGATTCAAAACATAAACGAAGTGTAAGCCTTGTAAGTAATAAAGCATGGGTGGGTATCACCCATGCTTACTTTAAGTGAAAATAACTACAGAGATAGAAATGAACCAAGTCGACTTTGAAAATTCAGCTGCTATCTGTAATGTACTATCTTGTATGCTATTAAATACGCCTACTGAAAATATGTATCAACGCATTAACGATGAAATCATCTTAAACTGGCCTCAGCTGATCACGCCTACAGAAGATATTTGCGATGAAATGAAACGTTCGTTGAACAAACACAGTTTCACTGAATTGCGAAATGATTTTAACCAACTCTTTGTTGGTCCTGGCGTTAAATCGGCTTACCCATGGGGCTCTGTTTACACAGATAAAGATAACCTAGTTTGTGGGCAAAGTTGTGTTGAATTTGAACAGTTTTGCAAACGAAATAAAATCGACGTCACACCACCTCAAAAAGGGCCAAGTGATCATATTGGGTTAATACTTGCGGTACTTGCAAATTTGCTCAGTGAAAATAGATCCGATTTGGCATCTATGCTCATCTGCGATCACTTAAAGCCATGGTTACCTCAATTTATTCGATGTGTCGATACACATTCACAAACTGAGTTCTACCGCGGAGTCGGTCTGTTAATCGGTATCACTCTGAACGATTTACAAATAAAACTCCAAACAGAAAATTCATAAACCAGCGTCATAAATCAGAGTCATAAAACATTGGCTTAAAAAACAGCCAACAGATAGGACTACCATGAGAGCAATTAACCAAATTTGATTGCTCTTAATATTTTAAAAGCAAAGCTCACAGCATGCCATTCTGCGCAAATGTGGCCCAGACATAACCTAAAAGAAATGACTTGTAGCCATTATCAGCTAATGCATACTGTCCAATTTGGATCTGGATGCACAGCCAGTAAGCCCCCCCCCTCTTTCATATCACAACTAAAAATGGCTATGTAACGTATAACTTCGTAAAAATGCGTTTGCTGTCGTAAAAATGTTCACCTGCTAAGCTATTTTCATAAACTCATCATTACGCCATTGGCGATCCTCTTAATACCCAGTATATTTACCATTCGTTGATTCATTTATTCAAGGCTAGCAACGTGAAAACCAATCTCATCACCCCTGAAGGGATAACTAAACTCAAAACTGAGCTGAACTATTTATGGCGTGAATATCGTCCTGAGATCACCAAAAAAGTGGCTTGGGCGGCGAGCCTTGGAGACCGCTCAGAAAATGCCGATTATAAAGAGAATAAGCGCTTATTACGTCAAATTGATGGCCGAGTGCGGTTTTTACGTAAGCGTATCGAAAACTTAAAAGTGGTTGAGTATGCTCCTGAGCAAGAAGGTAAAGTGTTCTTTGGCGCTTGGGTCGAAATTGAAAATGATGCTGGCGACACACTGGCATTTCGTATAGTTGGTCCCGATGAAATTTATGGCGATGCCAAAGGCTATATCTCCATTGATTCACCCATGGCGCGGGCATTATTGAAAAAAGAAATCGATGATGATGCCGTTGTTCCCACCCCCAATGGCCCCCAAGATTGGTATATCAATAAAATATCCTACACCGTTTAGCTAATAGAAAACCTCAAAGCCTCAAACAAAAGTAGAATTTTGCACTGCAAAGCATGCAGTTTAAGGCTGTTTTAGCGACTAAAATTTGCCCTATAGATATATTTAACTAGACTTAAAGTTGTATTTATTTAGCTGGCCTTAACGATATATAGTGCTTTAGCGCTTAGTTTTTAATCTTGGTTCAAGCGCTGATAATAGTACTGTCTATAGCCAAATCGCTGAGCTTTCAAGCAAAAGTCCATTCTCCCCCTAATACCTGCATGGAAGCGAGCTTTGAATAAGATGAATAAAAGGATTTTTTATGTACAGTAAAATCTTTTGGGCTGTTGGACTGCTTGTTGTTAGCTTTAAGCTAATGGCGCTGAGCTATGTACCGCAAAATATTGTCGGTAACTGGCTCAATCAGCAAACAGATTACATTGAGCTATTACAAATCAATGAAGACGGCTCCTACCTGCAACTGGGGCTTGACCTACTCCAGCCTGAAAATAGCTTTGCCGAATGGGGCAGTTATACCTTATCTGAAAGCAGCAACTTTGCTGACTTACCGCTGATCATTAGTTTTAACCCCACCTTCAGTAATAATCCTGCAGAAGGCTTGATAACATTGCTCACTGACCGTAGTAAAAGCCATGTCTATATCAATGCCAGTGCCGAGCGCTTACAGCTCAATATGGACTCCCAAAGCGACAGCTCAATTGATGTCATTATTGAATATCATCAGCTGCAGGCTCAAAGTATTGAAGGTTATTGGTACAATCAGGAGTTCGATGATTTATTTGCGGTATTGATGCTCAATAATGGCTTGTATGTGCAATTACAAATCAACTTGGATCATGATGATGAAAATACCGGCATGGAGTGGGGTCAATATCAACACCAAATGGACTCAGGCGAAGTCTACTTTCAAGCTGAATACGATGATAACCAACAAATCGGCTTTAACCGCTTAAATGATATCGCCGCTGCCGCGTTTAATATTAAGCTGCACGATAACCAGCTTATTTTTTTATTGGACAGTAATGATGATGGCGTGATTGACTCCTGTTCAACCTTATTGCGTAAAAACTGATTTAGTTACAATTTCCCTTAATCAATTTAATGCCATTAAAATCACTTTTTTTCATAGACTTAATCCTTGTTATTGATCATATTACCCCTCACAATTAGCAAACAATTCATCCAGCGCTTGTTTGCACTCTTATAAAGTCGCTATATTTAGCTTAATAACTGTATTTAGTGCCGAAATTTAGCCAAAGGATATGTCATGGGCCAAGAAACATCTAAAATTCTCGTTGTCGATGATGACATGCGACTCAGATCATTATTGGAACGTTATCTGCTGGAGCAAGGTTACCAAGTTCGCAGTGCAGCAAATGCCGAGCAAATGGACCGCTTATTAGAGCGAGAAAACTTCCACCTGTTAGTGTTAGATTTAATGCTTCCCGGTGAAGATGGATTATCGATTTGTCGCCGCTTACGCCAACAAGAAAATCCCATTCCTATTATTATGCTGACCGCCAAAGGCGACGAAGTTGACCGTATCATTGGTCTAGAGCTTGGCGCTGATGATTACTTACCTAAGCCGTTTAATCCGCGGGAATTGCTCGCACGTATTAAAGCCGTTATGCGCCGTCAAACGGCTGAAGTACCAGGTGCGCCAGCGCAACAAGAAGAAGTCATTAGCTTTGGTGAGTTTTCCCTTAACCTCGCCACTCGTGAGATGTTTCATGAAGATAAAAGCATTGCCTTAACCAGTGGCGAGTTTGCGGTATTAAAAGTGTTGGTTTCACACCCTAGGGAGCCACTATCGCGGGACAAACTAATGAACCTTGCCCGTGGCCGTGACTACTCTGCACTTGAGCGCTCAATTGACGTACAAGTATCCCGTCTGCGCCGCTTAATTGAAGTCGATGCTGCTAATCCCCGCTATATCCAAACGGTTTGGGGTTTAGGTTATGTGTTCGTGCCTGACGGCACCGCTCGAGGTTAAGCCTTATTAGCCAAGCTCAAGCCATAAAACTGAAATGGTGGCAGCGTTTCCTGCCACGTAATTCATTCAGTCAAACCGTACTATTAATTGGTAGCTTGCTACTGATTAATCAGCTGGTGTCTTACTTATCGGTGACGGTTTATTTCATTAAACCCAGTTACGAACAAATCAATCAACTGATCGCACGGCAAATCAACTTATTATTTATTGATGGCGTAGAGATCAGCCGTGAACACCTCACCATTGTCGATGCCCTAAACGCCAAAGTGCGTGACGATGAGATGAAAGTCTATAACCAACAAGGCGCCATTGAAGCTGGGGTAGACAGTGCGACCTACTATGGATTTTTATCTGCACAAATGTCTGAGTATTTAGGCGGAGAAGCAGAAGTGCGCTTTTCCCAAGGGACTCAGTTAGAAGTGTGGATCCGTCCACCTCAAGCCACCTCGGTGTGGATTAAAGTACCGCTGACTGGCCTAAACGAAAATGATTTATCGCCACTGACCTTATATTTATTGGTTATTGGCGCCTTAAGTGTCGCTGGAGGCTGGTTATTTGCTCGGCGTCTTAATAAACCACTTAAACGCCTACAGCGAGCGGCCTTTACAGTATCAAAAGGGGAATTTCCTGCGCCATTGCCCTTAAGCGGCTCTTCTGAAATCGTTGAAGTGACTCACGCCTTTAATCAAATGTCTCACAGCATGAAGCAGTTGGAGCAAGATCGCGCGCTATTGATGGCGGGGATTTCCCACGATTTACGCACACCACTGACTCGTATTCGCCTAGCATCTGAAATGATGGTGGAAGAAGATCAATATCTAAAAGATGGCATCATCACCGATATTGAAGACATGGACGACATCATTAATCAGTTTATTGCCTATGTGCGCCATGACCAAGAAAGCGCCCGGGAACCCAATGATATCAACCGCCTTATTCGCGAAATCGCCCAACAAGAAATGCATCGACAAGGTGATATCGAGCTGCAATTGCAAGAAGGCCCTATGGTGTCCTTTCAAAGTGTGGCCATTAAACGGGTATTAAGTAATCTTGTTGAAAACGGCTTTCGCTACGGTGGCGGCTGGATAAAAATTAGCTCAATCCATAAAGCCAAATACGTCAGCTTTATTGTTGAAGATAATGGCCCTGGTATTAATGAAACTAAAATTGATGAACTATTCCAGCCATTTACCCAAGGCGATAGCGCTAGAGGCTCTGTGGGCTCGGGGTTAGGGTTAGCGATAGTTAAACGTATTATCGATAGGCATCACGGTAAGATCCTCCTTAAAAACCGCCCAGAAGGCGGGCTGCATGCCCAAGTGTGGCTGCCTATTAGCCGTCATTAATACCCAAAAATAAGCATAAAAAAAGCGACTCATAGAGTCGCTTTTTTAGTTAAGCCTCAGCCATTATAAATCAGCATGAGGGCCAAATACTTCATAATGCAGTTGTGATTCTGGCACATTAAGCGCTAATAATTGCTGCTTAACGGCTTTCATAAAACCAATAGGACCACAGAAGTAATATTGCCCATTGGGTAACATATGCTCAGCGATTTTTTCGAGTTCTACAGTACCTTCAAAATCAAAATCTTCTGCTGGTAAATCCTGTGCTGCTGGCTCACGATACCAAACATAGCTTTGCAGCTGCTCATTAGCGATTGTCTTTGCCTTAATTACCTCTTTAAAGCCATGTACTGCGCCATTATCACAAGCATGTATCCAAGTGATGTTATTTGCGTATTTTTGAGCAATAAGCTGGTTTAACATGCTCATCATCGGCGTTTGACCCACACCTGCTGAAATCAGTATCACAGGGCTTTCTTCTGCTATCAGCGAAAAATCGCCCGCTGGCGCAACCACCTCAATGACATCACCTTGCTGATAATGATCATGGAGCAGATTAGATACTTTACCGCCCGCTTCTCGCTTCACACTGATGCGATAAGTATTGCGATTAGGCGCATCTGATAACGAGTACTGACGAATTTCTTTAAATTCAAGTTCATCATGCTCAAGCGATACACTCAAGTATTGACCAGCAATAAAGTCGATCACTTCTTTACCATCTTCAGGCACTAACAAAAACGAAGTGATCAGCGTTGACTCTGGGGTTTTCGACTTTATGACAAAACGGCGAGTCCCTTCCCAGCCACCTTGAGCCTGTGCTGTTTGCAGGTAAAGCTGAGCTTCACGGTTGATGAAGATTTCAGCAAGGAAACCATAAGCCTTACCCCAAGCTGTTAAGACTTCTTCAGTAACGGCATCGCCACCTAACTCTTCTAGGGTTGCTAATAAGTGGCCACCAACAATGGCATATTGCTCAGGTTTAATTAAAAAACCCGTATGCTTATGAGCAATGCGCTCCACTGCTGAGCCTAGCACGGCAAGATTATCGATATTTTTTGCGTATGCGGCCACCGCACTGAATAAGGCAAGCGGTTGTCCGCCAGAATGCTGATGGGTCAAGTTAAATACATCTTTTAACTCGGGATTATGTTCAAACATACGTTGATAAAAATGCGTCGTCAGCGCAGGACCAGCTGACTCTAATAAGGGAATGGTGCTTTTAACAACGTCAATCGTATGTTGATCTAACATAAACAACCTCTAATATGTATTCATAATGCATGTTTTGATAGATATTAAACATGCATTTGATTTAGATCAATGTTTTTCGACTCTTTTATCCTTGAGTGATTAGAAAAATAGCAATTCAGTATAAGCCAAATAAAAAAACCAGCGACATCAGCGCTGGCTTCATTAATTGACGACTCATAGCTACAACTCAGGCATACAAATCAGCCAAGCTGATAGAAGCATTCTTACATGCAGTTTTACAGAGCGCTCAATATCGCTTCTGCAGTACTGACTTCAAAAGACTTTGGCGCTTCCACATTTAAGCTGGTTACCACACCATTATCGACAATCATCGCATAACGCTGGGAGCGAATACCGCCAAAGCCTGCGGTATCCATATCTAAACCTAATGCTTTGGTAAAACTTGCATCGCCATCTGCTAGCATCATGAGTTCACTGGCATTTTGCGCATCCCCCCAGGCTTTCATTACAAAGGCATCATTGACAGATACACAAGCAATGGCATCAACCCCTTTAGCTTTAAGTTGATCAGCAAGCACCACAAAACCCGGTAAATGCGCTTCTGAGCAAGTGGGTGTAAAAGCACCCGGTACAGCAAATAACACCACCTTTTTACCAGAAAATAACGTACTAACATCATGACTTACCATGCCTGTTGCGGTTAATTCGCCTAAGGTGCCTGCAGGTAACGTGTGTCCTTGTTCAATCATGGTAAATCCTTATTTATTGAATAATGTGCTCAACAGCATAGCGCTAAAGCAGCATTACAAACACTGAGTAACTGTATGGGCTTTAGCTGTTGTTCGCGTTGAGCTTATTGTGAGTTCACTTTAACCGATGTCGGTTTTAGTGCTCGATATGCATGTCGACAGCCTTTGCCACAACCCAGCAAACAAAGTTCACATATCAGTGATAATAAAAAACCGAGCACTAAACCTATGGTTATCGCCCGTGTATCGAGCATGATGGTATGGCTAAAGTTGTGCCATACCTCTTGGCGTATATCTTTCATTGGCTCAAATGCCACCTGTTCAAAACCACTAAAAGCCGTTTGATTGAACTGCATAAGTGCCCCATTTAGCAACTGATAACGTTGATAAATGGCTTGAATACTGTCGCCACCTGCACTAAAAACTTGGTCAGGGTTATGCTGATAATGGGCTATGAGCTGTTGAATATCACCAGCAAAAAATCGATCTGCATCTTGCTCAAACTCGGCTAAACTCAATTTTGCTTCTTGGGTATGAGCTTGCAATCGCTGACCATACTGATCAACAAAAGCAGGCACTTGCACGCCAAGTAATACCCCTGAGACAAATAGTATTAAGCGTAAATAATCGAATACAGATTTCATAATAGATCACGGCCTTTAAATGAGTATGACGGCTAAAAACTATATCTACCAGATTAGCCACAAATAGAAAGCGCTTTATCATTAAAAGCAGTTTACAGCCGCAAGCTTACCCGTGAAGGCACCTGCTCATGATCTTTGTTTAACCCATAGGATTGATACGTCACTCAAAGCAAACCAACATTACATAATTTTATTGTTCCTATAAATATTGATAATTTTTCATTAAAACCTTGTCTGTATACAATTCGCTCATCAAATTTACACCAGTTAATGAGGAATGCACCATGAGCAACCACGATGACAGCAGCAATGCTAAAAGTAACGACTTAAACCTAGGCCGCAGAAACATGCTAAAAACAATGGGCGTGGGCGTTGCAGCCGCTGTTGCCGCCACTACTGCCGCATCGGTTATGGCAGCCACAGGCACTGAGCCAACCAAGCTTGCTGGCGCTATGGGTAATGATAAATTCAATACCAATAATCCATACCCACGTACTTTTTCTCATATCGGGGTGTCAGTACCTAATCTAGAGGAAGCGGTTAAGTTTTATAGTGAAGTCCTCGGCTGGTACGTGATCATGGAGCCTACCGAAGTAAAAGAAGATGACAGTGCAATCGGGGTTATGTGTACCGACGTATTTGGCGCAGGCTGGGAACGCTTCAGAATCGCTCACATGTCTACGGGCGATCGCATTGGCCTTGAACTGTTTGAATTTAAAAATCAGCAAAACCCTGAAGATAATTTTGAATATTGGAAAACTGGTATTTTCCACTTTTCAGTTCAAGATCCAAACGTTGAAGAATTAGCGGAAAAAATTGTTGCTGCTGGCGGTAAAAAACGTATGAAAGCACCACGTTATTACTTCCCGGGTGAAAAGCCATACCGCATGATTTATATGGAAGATCCATTCGGAAATATCATCGAAATTTATAGCCACAGCTATGAACTACAATATTCTAGCGGTGCTTATAGCTAAATCGAGCTAAAAGCCAAAGCTCGGTAAAGGCTAAATCTAGGTAAAAGACAAAGGAGGCATTATTATTTGCCTCCTTTTTTGATTGTTAGCTAAACGGCTAAAGCTTAGCCTCGACGCTTATCTTAAGCACTTATCTTAAGCACTTATCTTAAGCACTTATCTTAAGCGCTTATCTTAGATGCTTGGCAATTCACTAAAAGATCCATTGGTAAGCAAAACCAGCCAACATCGCCATAGATAAAATTACCACTAAAAATGCGGCAATCATCTGATTTTTAAATATCGATTTCAGTAGAATAACCTCAGTTAAACTCGCCCCTGCGCTGCCGATAATTAACGCCATAACAGCACCTAAACCCATCCCTTTGGCTGCCAATGCGGCGCTTAATGGGATTACCGCTTCAGCGCGAATATACAGTGGAATGCCAACCACTGCCGCTATTGGAATCGCAAACCAGTTATCTTCGCTAGCCACACTAGCCACAAACTCCGTAGGCATAAATCCGTATATTATCGAGCCAACAGCGATACCACCGATAAGATATGGCAATACTTTTTTAAAGTCAGACCAAGTGGTGTTCCACAATGCTTTACTGAAAACTTTATCCCATTTACTGAGAGGTTTTGCCGCTTTACCATTACACGAACTACCGCATCCACCCTTCACTTCAGCTGTTAGATAGGCTTCAGCTTTGACATATTTTTCAAAGCCTAATTTTTCAAGGCTGTAACCTGCAATAACCGACACTCCCATTGCTATGACAAAGTAAAATAAGGTCACTTGCAGCCCAAAAGTCACTGCGAATAAACCAATAATAATGGGATTGAGTAAGGGGCTTGCAAACAAGAACACCATCATGGTGCCAAAGCCTGCTTTTGCTCTGAGTAAGCCCTTTAAAAATGGAATGGTAGAACAAGAACAGAAAGGGGTAATCGCCCCTAAAAAAGCGGCAATGATATAACCTTTACCGTTTTTACCACTCAATATTTGCTGAATTTTTGCTGGCGGAATAAATTGCTGTAGCACCCCAACAAAGTAACTGATAGCCAGAAACAGCAAGGTCAGCTCTACCGCCAAAAATAAAAACATGTGCAAAGTTTGTTTAAGCATATCTGAATTAATTAATAGTAAATCTTTCATGGCTTATAAATCCATATTTCTAGAATAGTCGAAATATAGATTATGGCACTGGCGAGATCAAGATATTTCTAGTAATATCGAAATATAATTTTAAACAGGATTGGACATGGATATCGAAATTATAGCTAAAGCATTGAAAGAATTAGGCCATCCAACAAGATTAACCATTTTCAATAAAGTCGTACGCGCAGGGTATCAAGGTATTGCTGTCGGTGGACTTCAACAAAGCTTAGCCATTCCGGGTTCGACGCTCTCGCATCACATTTCGAGTTTAGCCTCTGCAGGGCTAATCACCCAGCGCCGTGAAGGACGCACCCTATTTTGTGTCGCCGAATTTGACAAACTGCAAGCTGTAATCAGCTTTTTACAAGATGAATGCTGTGCCGATGAAAAACTTCAAACTAAGTAGTCCACAACAGTTACACAAGCTAGCCAGTATTATATTTAGTAAACAGACATATGCTCCACCAGCAAGTCGATAAAGCGGCGAACTTTTGGGGATAAATGCTTACGGCTAGGATAAACCGCATATATGTCGATTTGAGGTTGAATGTAATCTTCAAACAGTATGCTGAGCTGTTGCTTTTCAAGCGCTGCTGTTAAGTAAAATGAGGGTAAGCGGCAAATACCGTGATGATCGAGCACCATCGCCAGTTCCATATCGGCATTATTACAACCAATCACTTGCGCCACAGTTACCGTTTCTGAGCGACCATCAGCATGTTCAAACAGCCAGCGACCTGGCTGCTTTAAATTGCTATAGCAAATACATTGGTGCTCAGTTAACTCGCTGGGTACTTGCGGGGTTCCGTGTGTTGCAAGGTATTGCGGTGTTGCCACAACATGCGCATGAAATTGACCAATACGTTTACAGATTAAACTCGAATCAGTTAATTGTCCGGTGGCTCGAATCGCTAAATCATAGCCCTCTTGCACTAAGTCCACATGGCGATCGCTAAAATCAATGTCTAGCTTTACCTCGGGATACATGCGCATATACAAAGACAAAATGGGTTGTAAATATTGCAAGCCAAAGGTCACTGGGCAGCTAATCTTTAGAGTGCCGTTGGGGGTCATTAAGCTGCTATCGATCATATTGATTGCCGCTTGGGCATCGGCGACCATTTGCTGACATTGCTGATAAAACAGCTTGCCCTCTGCGGTTAAACTCAGCGAACGCGTGCTGCGATGCAATAATCGAGTATGAAGCCGCTGCTCTAATTTTGTGACAGTTTTACTGACATAAGAAGTGGAATGGCCGGTTTTTTCTGCCGCTAACGAAAAGCTCCCAAGCTCGATCACTTGGGTAAAAATCACCACACCATCAAATAGCTTTGTATCTTGATCCATCACGCTCGGCCATTGTTACTGTATTTGTGCCACTATAACGGCGTAATTCATTCCAATAAAGATTAAAATAGCTTAAAAAACCACTATTACGAGTTATATGGAAACAATAAATATCCAACAACTAACTTAATCAATCCGCAAAAAAGCCGTACAGTAGCTGCATAAGTTAATAGCAAACACACTTTAGTCATCCATCGCTTTGGTTTTAGGTGTTTACAATATCAGCGATTTAAATAAGGCAATAACATGAAAATATTAGCATTTGCAGCAAGCAGTAGTCGTCATTCAATCAACAAAACCTTGGCACATTATGCCGCTAACTTAGCCGCTAATTTAGTCGATGGCGCGGAAGTAGAATTGTTAGATATTAACGATTATGAAATAGCATTATTTAGCGAAGATAGAGAAAAAGAGTTAGGCAAGCCTGCATTGGCACAAGCCTTTTTTGATAAAATCACCCAGGCAGATGCTTTAGTGATTTCATTTGCAGAGCATAATGGCTCTTACACTGCAGCCTACAAAAACCTGTTTGACTGGACATCACGTATTGATCAAAAACTGTTTCAAAATAAACCAACGCTATTATTAGCCACCTCACCAGGCCCTGGCGGTGCTAACACGGTATTAACCGCCGCAACCACATCAGCGCCCTACTTTGCCGCTGATGTAAAAGGCACTTTGTCGGTACCCAGCTTTTATCAAAATTTTGATGTAGAAACAGGTACATTAACGAACCCAGAACTTGCCGAAAAACTCACTCAAGCCGTCAGCCAGCTCGCGAGTTAACTCTAATTCAAGATACTCGATAGCGCTGTATTATTGCCGCAGCGTTATCTTGCTGATTTTTCTCATTGCTTTGAGTATCTAATTCAATTTCAGAATCAAGCACCCCACCATTGGCGATGATCATTTTTGCCGAGGCAAGATTGTGCTTATAACAATGAATATGCAGCTCATTGATGCCTTTACCCTTTGCCAATGCGATAGTTTGCGCCAGCAATTCAACCCCTAAGCCTTTACCTCGAAAACGCGGTCGAATACCGAGTCCAATATGGCCGCCACAATAACGAATATTATCATTGAGAGTTAAGCGTAAATTGGCGACACCTAAGAGCTCATCACCTTCCACTAACCAATAAGTTTCACTGGCCACATAACCTGCAGGTAAATTCTGCCCTCGGGCAAAGTCACTGATTTTTTCGAGCATTGCGCCAAAATCACTGTGGTCAAAATAAAGCGGAAACGGGTAGCGCTCTTCATCCCCTAGCTCGGTAATATAATCAATATAGCTTTGCTGGTAGTAGCCACTTGGTTTTACGAGTTGCAACAGGCTTCTCCTTGGATGATCTGACTGACACCAACAGCGCCTTATGGCTCTGTTGGTGTTGCCTTACTCGATTTTACTTACGACCCAGAATACGCAAAATTCTAAGGAACAAGTTAATGATATCCATATACAGGGCTGCAGCACTATCAATAGCATTATCTACTGTTTTCGGAATTTGATTGGCACGGCCCCAGTCATAGCCTATGTAGCCACAAAAAATCAGCACCACAATCCAATCTAATATGCCGTGATGAATACCAAACACGTATATTTCAATCAGCTCAACGACAATCACTAACAATAAAGCAATGGTTAGCGCACCAGCGATTTTGCTAAAAAACGCCGGAAATAACGTTCCTAGACACATCATGCCGATAGTCACTAGCCCTGTAATCCGAATGGCTTCTGATACTAATGCGGCATCATATTGGCTCACCACTAAATTAATAATGAAGCCAAATGGCACCACCACAAAGTTGTAGCCAGCAAAACTAACAATGGGTTTATCAGATGAGGAAAATAGATAAACACCCAAAAAGCATGACGCAAAATACCCGATAAAAAACACCCACGAATTAATATCTGCAATTGCTTGCGGTGAAATATTTGTCACCATCCACCAATTAACGCCAAAGCCCCAGCAGAGTGTTAAGCCAATAACAAGATTATAAAAAGTGGGACTGATCAGGGTGTCGTCTGTATTGCGACGGTCAAAAACATTACTTTCCACAACAATATCCTTTCGTTGTTAATAGACGTTATTGAGCCATTAATGGCTCAATAACTGACAGCAGATTTACTTAATTAATCGCAAAGTATATGGCACGCGAAAGTTATCACCTTTTGATGTGGCAATCGCGCCCATAATGCAAAAGACCAAATGACAAACGCCCAATACCAAGGTAAATAACACCCCAATTAAAATGAAAGTAAGAATGAACGAAATGAAATAACCAATGGTGGCAGTAATTGACCAGTTCAGCGCCTCTTTAGACTGCTCTCTAAGGTATGCATCATCTTCTTTGACTAGATACAACACCAACGAGGGGATAAACCCAAAAAAGATGGTACCAATCCAGCACAACAGCGCCATATTTTTACTATCTTGTGAAATTTCATTTATCACTACGTCGGTATTTTCGCTCATTATTCATTCCTTTATAGACACCCAATGAACCCACTAAAACTGGGTGCAAGACTTTAGCGGTATTTAGTATTTAGTATTTAGTTCGTAGCAAATAGAAAAAGTAATAAACACTATCCAGCAGATCTGAAAGGATATGATTGATATCCATATCAGGGCTTAAAATAGTTGTCCTTTACTATCTATATTGATACTTAATGCCCAATAACAGCTTGATTAAAGCATCACAGTGGCACTCAAGGTTTAAAATATAACCACGATTGATATTAGCAAGTCAAATTAACCTTTTAAAACAGAACGATATAAACCATATTATCGCTTTATGAGTTAATAATTTCAGCCTAGGTCATCGATACTGGGTAATTGATACTGGGCATTTAATACTACTGGGCATTTAATACTACTGGGCATTGGATAACAGCATCATAGTTTGGCTTTTTACTATAAAAAGCTGGCGAAAAAGATAAATATATTTCATTGATGCAAAAGGGAATACCGCCTAAAACGCTTGCTTTGCTCCTCCGCACAAAATAAACAAGATGTGATGTTAAAGTCTGCATAATTCAATTAATGTATCATCACTTATACCAAGTTATTTACCCCACTAAAAATAAAAAAGGTAAACAATAACAACGTGACCAATAATCAAATCAATAATAATAAAATCCACAATAATAACGTCGCAAAATCAGCGGCTTTAATGGGCACGCCAACAGCACAACTATCCGCATTACGGCTCATTTATTGGCTATTAAAAATAGGCTTGATCTTATTTGCGACTCAGTTATTTGGCTTAACCGCCCCACCAATGGAACTCAACTTTATTCTTGCTGTTGAAGCTGTCTATGTCGCTATTGGCTTTCGCGTTCGTTACGCCATTAACCAAAACCAATTATTGTTTGCCACCTTATTGCTAGATACCCTATTTTGGATTATATGGCTGTATTGTACTGGTGGCTCAGCTAATGCCTTTATTTCATTGCTTTTATTGCCTATCGCCATCGCTGCTGTCATGTTGCCACAATGGGCCCCTTGGTGTTTGGCGCTTATTTCTACCGCCGCCTACAGTGCGATGATTTTTACTCAACCCGATCACAGCATGCACCATGGTATGGACATGAGTTCCCACTACTTAGGCATGTGGTTTAACTTTGTTATTTCAGCATTAGTACTCACCACCACGGTGGCGTTTATTGCTAAAAAAATTCGCCAAAAAAACGCCCAATTACATTACTTGCGCGAAGCGCAAATGCGCCAAGAAAAGCTATTGGCGCTGGGCACAGTATCAGCACAAATGGCTCACCAATTGGCTACGCCACTGGCCACTTTAAGGCTATTATTAGAAGAGCTTGGCGAAGATAATCAAGCGGGTCACTTACAGCTTGAAATGAATAAGGCGCTGAATCGCTGCGAGAAAAGCCTAACAGATTTAAGGCAGGCCACCGAGTCTATTCGATCGGAAAAAATGCACTCGCAAACCGTGAATAATTTAACCAGTAGCCTGCAAGAGCAAGTTAATTTACTCATGCCTGAAATTCAGCTGTCTTTAACCCTGGCTGACAACGCTGACCGAGTAGAAATTCTCACCGATATGAGTCTATTACCGGCATTATTGGCATTAATTGAAAATGCCGCCAGAGCCAGTCAGGAAAATATTCAAACCCAAAAAGTAGCGATAAAAATCACCTTAGATAAACAAGTTGGGCTAAGCATTGGCATTTACGATTTTGGTGAAGGTATGTCTGAAAGTTTGCTGGAAAAACTTGGCCATAAAATGATTGAAAGCCCCAAAGGCTTAGGGATTGCAGTGTTATTAAGCCATGCCAGTTTTGAGCGCTTAGGCGGCAAACTAACCCTACAACCCAACCCAGAGCAAGGCATGATTGCCACTGTAACCTTACCCATAGAAAAATAGGCTTATTAGGTATGAATAACTTACTCATTATTGAAGATGATAGCGCCTTAGCCGCCGTGCTCGCCAGCCGCTTAAGCCGTCATGGGTTTAACTGCGTGCAATGTAACAGTGCGGAGCAAAGCTTATTAAAAGCCCGCCAGCATGCACCGAGTCATATTTTATTAGACATGAAATTGGCCGATAAGAATGGTTTAGCGTTAATCACCCCGCTGCGCCAATACCTGCCTAACGCATTAATCGTATTACTAACGGGCTACGCCAGTATTGCCACTGCAGTTAAAGCCATCAGATTAGGTGCCGACAATTACTTAGCCAAACCCGCTGATACCCAAACCTTATTAAACGCCCTCAATGTTAGCCCCAATGAGCAAAATGAGCCGTTATTGTCTGAGCAGCCGATTTCGCCCAAGCTACTAGAGTGGGAGCATATTCAACAGGTTCTGACCGCCAATAATGGCAACATTTCTGCCACGGCAAGGCTATTGGGGATGCACAGAAGAACGCTGCAACGTAAATTACTGAAAAAGCCCATTACTGACACGCGATAAAGGCCCTAGTGGCTGCTATATACATTTTTCAGCCCCTAAAACTGTCACCATGGGATTTGACTTCAGTTTACTTAATTAATCGCAGGCTAAGGGCACGCGGAAACTGTCGCCTTTGGAGGTGGCTAAAGCGCCTATGGTACAAAAGACCAAATGACTGATAGCCAATACTAAAGTAAGCATGACTCCCATTAAGCTAAAGAAAAGCATAAACCCAATGCTATAACCAATGACACCAGTGAGAAACCAATTCAACGCCTCTTTTGATTGTGCTTGGATATAGTCATCATCTTGTTTCACAAACAACAATACCAGCGCCGGAATGAAGCCGAAAAACAAGGTGCCAACCCAACATAGTCGCGCCATATTTTTCGCATCTTGGGTAATTTCATTGATGACTAATTCCGTGTCTTGGCTCATGGATAATTCCTTTATACACATTCAATGAGCACTGTGAAGCTGGCTACATGATTGGTGTATGAGTTTAATGGTATTTAAAAAATTAAAAAAAGTGCATGAAAACAGCAATGAAGGTCTGACAGGATGTCATCGATATCCATACCTGGCTTAGAATAGTTATCCTTCACTATTTGTACTTTCACCTGTACCTGTATTTATAATTATTTTTGCGGCCTAATGACAGCTTGCGACAAAGTAGCTAATAAACTCTGTTTAAAATATAAGCAGCGCCACTAACAATAAGTCAAACTAGCAAATTTAACCCAACATAATAAAATAAACGCCCTAAATATAAGCGCTTAATTTATCTTTAAAGCTAATTGTCTCGCCAATTTTGCCCTCTGTTTTGCCTCGGATATAAACAAGATTACCATTAAACTTTTACCGCCAATTGCCGATATGTTTGTATGCGGCGGTCTTTTAACAATAAGGCAAATAACGCCAATCATTCAACACTGGGATTAGCGTCAATTTATTTTAAAGCTATTCCTTTTATATCAGTTACATACCAAGACTAAGGCTTACGCCGAGGATTTCAAATGAAACAAATTAGTTTTCGCAAAGTCGATGCCGTACTAATTAAGCTGAGCCTAAATGGTAAATTTTGGGTTATTTGTACCCTAGTCACCTTTTTTACCGCAGCTATAGCACTGACAAATTACCTTAATAGCAATAGCCAAATAAGCCAGTCATCACAGCAATTTGCCCAAACAACCATTGATGCTTACGCGAACAGTGCCAAGGCTCAAAACTTATCAGACGATGCACTTGCTGACTTTGCCCGACAAATAAATGCGTCTGTGGGTTATATGAGCGCCGCCAAACGTAGCGGCGATAACATTACCGTCAGTGCTGCGGTTGGCAATCAAGCACTTGTAACCACTATTAATGTCACCCAAATTGAAATGGCAGCAAAATCAGCTACTAAAAACATAATGATGATAGCCTTATTGAGCTTATTGCCCTTATATCTGGTTTGCTATTGGATCTCGACCTCCCTTGGTGGCGGCCTGTGGGATATGTATATTGCCATTAAGCGCCTTGCAGACGGTGATTTAAGCCAGCGACTGAATTTTTTTGGTAGCGATGATTTCAGTGTTATTGCCCGTGAAATTGATCGCAGCGCCGATAATATGAGTGAAATGGTGTCAGCCATTGCAGTTAATGCTGAAACACTAGCTGGTGCTGCGGTTGAGTTTAATCAACAGGCGCAACAAAGTGAGCAGTTAACCCAGTACCAACATGATTTTTTAGATACGGTATCAGTTGCTATGGCGCAAATGACCGCAGCCATTGAGGAAGTATCCCACAATGCCTCGAATACCTCTGAGCAGACTCAGCTCAACTCAGCCCAAGCTAATAACAGCCAGGTGCAAATTACTGAAGCCGTTACCCGTATTAGCACCTTAACAGGCAGAATTTCAGAAGCCTCAAGCTCTGTCGCTGAGTTATCTACCGCCGCCGCTAATATCGGCGCTGTGGTCACCACCATTAACAGCATTTCAGAACAAACCAACCTGTTAGCCCTAAATGCTGCTATTGAAGCGGCTCGCGCCGGTGAGCAAGGTCGAGGCTTTGCCGTGGTTGCTGATGAAGTGCGCACCTTAGCCAGTCGCACCCAGCAAGCCACGGTTGAAATTCAAACCATGATTGAGGGACTACAGCAAGACACTAATACTCTTTCGCACATCACCACCGATATTGTGGCGCAGGCAGATAAAGGCCGTAATGCCATTGAGTCTGTCGGTAACGATGTGGATCAAATGGTTGGCTCTATTAGCCATGTGTTTGATATGAGTAGCCAAATAGCAACCTCATCAGAGGAGCAAAGTGCGGCAGCGCGGGATATTGCCGGCCAGCTTAAAGATATTCGCGGTCAAGCAGAAAGCATCAAGGATAGTGCGCAGCGATCAGTTAATATCGCCACCAATTTAAATGAATCTTCGAATGGTTTAGAAGGTATTTTAAAGCAATATACTTTAGCTAAGTAACAGCACTTTAGCTAAAAAATAACGATATAAACAGCTAACCTAAAGCAAAGTTAGCCCTTTGCTTTAGGTTGCTGGTTTTAAGTTGTTTTATTTTTAAACTATTGTTTTTTTCACTAAGCCACGTTACTGATCCACACCGTTTGATAGGGCTCAAGTAACATCACTGCGTTAATGTCTGCAATCACCTCACCATCAATGAGATCAAACCAGGTTTCAGTGCCAATTAAATTCAGTTCAGCCAACGGCAGCTCCATCACTTGATCGGTAATATTACTGATACAAAAAATACTTTGTCGTCTATCACGGCTTTGGCGCCAGAAACCAAATAACTGTAAACCTAAATGCAACGTAAACTGGGTCGCATTAGGGTTAAATGCTCGCTGCCGTGTACGAATACTAATTAGCTTAGTTAATGATGCCAGCACTTTACTGTGATGATTATTATCATCGGCTAGTAATCGACTTAGCTCTTCATAGTCCCAGCGATGACGGTTAATAGCCCGGTTATGGGAGGTATTGGCTAGCTTTTCATAATCATTACCAGTGCCTAACAAGCTATGAATATAAATACCTGGTATGCCCTCAAGCCCCAGCATAATCGCGTGGGCGCAGCTAAAGCGAGCTAAACCAAACTCATCTTTACCTTTCACTGTGCCTTGTAAGGCGTCAATTAAAGCAATGTTCATTTCATAGGGCTTTTGCTCCCCCTCTTCAGAGGTGCGGCTAGATATTTTGCCGCCAAATGACACCATGGTTTCCACTAGGGTGTTAATTTCATCCTCATCTAATAAGCCTTCAGCAGGTCTTAGCCCTACACCATCGTGGGAGGCAATAAAGTTAAAGTAAGTGGTGCCGTCCTGCGCGGGCGGCATACTCATCTGCCAACGTTTAAGGTATAAACAACTGCCAGTGATCAAGGTATTAATCAATAACGGCGGCAATGAAAAGTTATAAATACAATGGGCTTCGTTAGCATTACCAAAATAGGTTAGGTTTTGGGTATTGGGTATGTTGGTTTCGGTGATCACCACCGCATTATGTTGCGCATGCTCAATAAGGGTGCGTAGTAATCTAATCACTTCATGGGTTTGCACTAGATTAATCGATTTAGTGCCGACGATTTTCCATAAAAACGCCACTGCATCTAAACGGAAAATATTCACGCCTGCATCAAGGTATTGTCTGATGATCTTCACAAACTCCAGCAGCACTTGCGGGTTTCTAAAGTCAAAATCCACTTGGTCATGACTAAAGGTGCACCACACATGCTGCAGACCTTTAGCGGTATCTGTGGGCCTTAGTAAATCAGATGTCCGTGGCCGCACTACCGCAGATAAATCATCCTCAGGCTTAGCGGTAAAAAAGTAATCATGACCTAGGCCCTCACCTTTAATGAAGTTTTGAAACCACGCGCTACGGCTAGAGCAGTGATTAATCACTAAATCAGACATTAATCTGCGTTTGTTGGCAATTAACTCAATATCCGACCAATCACCTAAGGCATCATTGACACTTGAGTAATCAATTACAGCAAAGCCATCATCCGAACTATAAGGAAAGAATGGCAAGATATGCACCCCATTGATGCACTCAAGGTAGTTATCCATAAATTCTGCAAGAATGGATAACGGCTTTTGCCCCTCTTGAATAATGCTATCACCATAGGTGATCATGATGACATCGTGCTGCGACCAATGATTGGCATAGGGATGTGGCTCATCACAATCGACACTAATATTCATGGTGTTAATCAATTGCTCAGCAAGATCATCCACTGACACATCTAGTGTGATATCTTGATAAATACAACCTAACTGCTGAATTAGCTTTTGCTTAAGTGCATTAATGTCTGCCATTTTGACCTCTTCAAACCTGCGAGCTTGCCCTGCTCGCGGGTATCCTAAAATCTCACTCATAATTACATAAACTCTGCATTATCAGCCTCTACCGCTTCTTTGAGCTGCTCAAGCACATCAGGCATAGCGCTGATCACCCGGCTCCATGTTGGCATAAAAGGGGTTTCCATTGGGTTATCAAGAAAACGCTGCCCAGCGGTCACAATATTTTGGGCAAACATTTCTACGGCTTTTTCTTCAGTATGGATATCGGTGGTGAGCCCATTCATAAGCGCATCATTATGGTAAGTTTCCACATAATCGAGGGCGATACGATAATAGGTCGCTTTTAGGGTTCTAAAGGCTTCGGTACTAAAGGTTTCCCCTTGGGTAGCCAATTTACGATAAAACGCCTTGGTGATATCAATCGACATTTTTGATAAGCCCGCTTCCGCATTATCTAGGGATAAATCCTGATGTTTGTGATCGTAATTATCCGCAATGTCCACCTGACAAATACGGTTATGAGCATAGTTACGATGCATCTCACTCAGCACCCCAATCTCTAAGCCCCAATCACTGGGAATACGTAAATCGTTTAACACATCACGTCTAAATGAAAACTCACCGGCTAATGGATAACGAAAGCTGTCCATATATTCTAAATAATCATTATGACCCACCACTCTTTGTAAGGCTTTAATCAATGGCGTGACCAATAGTCGAGACACGCGGCCATTAATTTTGCCGTTGGACATGCGGGCATAAAAACCTTTACTGAACTCGTAATTAAACTGTGGATTGGCCACCGGATATAACAATCTTGCCAGCAGGGATTTTTCATAGGTGACAATATCGCAATCATGCAGTGCCACTGATTCCGTTTTGCCGGACGCCAAAATATAACCCATGCAGTACCAAACGTTACGGCCTTTACCGAGCTCTTTCGGCGCAAGGCCCAACTCACTTAATTTAGCATCAAGGGCTTGCAGTCTGGGGCCGTCATTCCAAAGTACTCTATGGTGTTGTGGCAGCTGATTAAAAAAACCCAGCGCCTGTTTATATTGCTCTTTATCGGCCCTATCAAGCCCAATCACAATTTCATTTAAGTAAGGCACGTCTTTTAATTTACTAATAATTGCAGGTAAGGCTTCACCCTCTAGCTCTGAATACAGCGAAGGTAAAATCAGCCCTAACGGCCGCGTTTTAGCAAATTTAAGTAAGTCCTGCTCCATCTCTTCATGGGTACGCTGGGTCAGATTATGTAGGGTAGTCACTATGCCATTTTGGTAAAAATCAGCCATGTTATGCCTCCTCAAGCTTCAATGATGTTGAAGAATTTGGGTTTAAAAACAAAGCTTCTAGGCATTCTGCCCAGCCTTTAGGGCCGTATTGGCTACTTTGAATCGGTGTTGATGTGGTATCGATTTTTGGAAAAGTATGAGTGGGAGATTTAATTTGAATGGCAATATCAGCCGCCTCTAGCATGGCGCTGTCGTTACCACTGTCACCGAGGGCAATGGTTTGCACGCTGGTTTGATAAGCATTGGCATATTGCTGGGCTAACCAGTCCATGGCGCAGCCTTTATCTGTATGGCCGCCAACATGTAAGAAACGCCCGCCTTGGAGCATATTCGCGCCTAGGCTATTCATATGGGCCATAAAGGCTTGCTTTCGAGTGTCATCACCGGTCCACAATAACGGCTCAGAGTAATGCCTTACCAAGGCCAGTGTGGCTTTTTCTGGGGTTAAATCCGTTAGCTCACAAAGCTCTTCGGCTGTCAGAGATGAAAAACCAAGGTAATCTTCTGCAAATGCTTTGGCCTCGGTTTCCAGTAAGGTTAACCAATGGCTTCTTGGCTCACAAAATTCTTTTACCCAATAATACCCTTGGGTAAAGGTGTCTTGAGGCTGAGTGTCAAAGTAACCAATGGGAATGTAGATCACTGCGCCATTTTCTGAAATAAACGGTGAGTTAAAACCAATGGTTTGCTGAAACTTTTCCATTTCGGCAAACGTTTTACTGGTATTAGGGATAATAGGAATTTGCTTTTCATTTAATCCTTCAATTACCGCTATTGCGCTGGAGAAACTGTAATCAAAGTGATCAAGTAAAGTACCGTCCATGTCTGTAAATATTAGCGGTCTTGTGGTCATATTTATTCCCTTCCATTACCTAAACAATTATTCAACTGCCTAAAAATGTTTCAGGTTACATGCCAGCTTTTGGCGCTTTGCACTAAAATGGTTAGAAACTAAACATTAGACACTGAATTTATTGATTAAATAATTTATCCGAAGGGAAAGAACACATTAAAAAAAACACAGAAATGGATCATAAATGCAGGATTTTGAAACAAACTTTGCACCATTACGGTGCAAAGAGAGCGTTAAAGGTTAGCTAATTACACTTGCTAATAGGACTGCATTAGCCAAGCTGTTTTTGGTAAGGGTTATGCGCACTCAGCAGCAAGGTGCACTTTATTTTTACCTGCATATTTAGCTCGGTACAGTGCTTCATCTGCTATTTTTGCTAAATCAAATAATGACTTAGTGCTATCAATATTATTTACCACTCCCATGCTCACCGTTAAATCAAGACTAATATCGTCAAAGTGAAACGCTCGAGATGCTATGCCGTGACGCAAACGCTCTGATATCGCAAAGGCTTGATCCATATTAGTATTGGGTAACACTATCAAAAACTCTTCACCGCCGATCCTACCTATCAAGTCACTGTTTTTTAATAAGGCTTTTACTCTTTTTGACAGCGATTTTAGCGCAAGATCGCCCACATGATGCCCATAAGTGTCATTAATGGTTTTGAAGTTATCAATATCAAACAGGATCACTGCCAAAGGTTGCTGTTTTTTTGCCGCTTTTTCAACGAGGCTCTGACCTTGGGTAAAGGTTTGGCCACGATTATAAAGCCCGGTAAGAAAGTCAATTTCTGCACGAAATTTTAACGATCGCCGCGAGAGCAATAGGAAAATAATCAAGGTTAATAACACCACAGCAGAAACAAAAAGTAGCATCAGATTAAGCTGATAAATACGCTCTTTATCTTCAACTGCTACCAAGTTTAATTCATTAATAGCAAGCCTATTCGCCAGTAATTGATTTTCAAAATTGACCAATTGGTCATTATGACCAAGCGCAGAAATGATAACTTGGTTGCTAATGACGCTTTGGTGCGCCTCCCTTTCTAAATCAATGACATCAAGCAGCGTATTAACGGCCTCAATGGGCTTAGCCTCATCCATCGCAATTATGGCATCGGCCTGTAAAATCATGCTTTGCTGGTTTTGACTAAAGTGTTTATCTTGTTTGAATGCGCGCGCCATTTCAGCCGCTTTTACTGCATCACCAATTCTTAAATAAGCTAACGCCAGATATAAGTAATTGCTGGTTTTAAAATAACTTTCTTTGGAAGTGTGGTGTAATGCAACCGCTTTTTCTAAATGCTCAATAGCAAGGGGAAAATCATTCATTCTTAGCGCCACGCGGCCGCTATTTAGATGCGCGAAAAATAATAAATCTTTGTAATCTTTAGCTTCATTGGCCAAAGTGAACTGCACCGTCAGGCTTTTCTGAGCTTTATCCCAATCCCCTAGCTTTAATGCCTCGCTAAGCATATTGTGTTGCATATTGAACATGTCTTCTTTGTCATTAATACGCTGCCAAGTCAGGTAGGCTTTTTCAAAGTTTTCATACCCTTGTTGATGTAATCCCACACGCCGATAAAGATTACCTGTCGCATTATAAATCAAAGCTTTACGGTTTAAGTTTAGCGCACTACTTTTATCAACGACTGTCAGCGCTTCGCTTAATAAATCAATGCCCTGTTGAACCGTAGTAGGCTCTGTATAACAAAAAGCATTTTGAGTTAATGTCTTAGCGAGTAATTCTGAGTTGTTATGCTGACGAGCATAATGGAGCGCGAGTGTTCTATCTTCACAGTAAACCGCAGGATCGTTAGTTTGGAGATATTTAGCAAAGGAGCGCTCTAAGTAGCTATCAATTAAGATATCAGTCACCGCCAAAGAGCTAACCAGCGCGATACCTTTATCATAACTGGCTATAGCTAATTCCAACTGGCGAGTTTTTTCGTACTGCTGGCCATAAACAAAATAATACTTTGCTTGAGATTCAGCATCAAAGTTGCTGCCTGTAAGATCAAATTGGTCTAATAACGCAATCGATTCTGCAGCAGAAAGCCCTTTAATTGATTGTTCTAATTTGAGGAAAGCATCATTGGCAACAGCACTCAAGCTTGCTAAAAAAAGCATACTGCACAGCCATGGGATAAATCTTCTCATCTACAAACAATCCATTTTTCGTTAGCTAAATAGCACTTTTGTAGTATATCGACTTAGGCGTAATATGGAATGGCTTCGCAACAAAACTCACAACTACCTACAAATTGACACAAATAGACTGACAGAACTGATACACAAGTAACTTAAACCTGATAAGCCCTAAAAAAATGCACTAGGCATAACAGCAAGAGTTAACGATGAATAGAGTCTGGGTTTACTTAGCATTGGCTAATGCTTGAGATGAATTATCTGAGTTTGCGAGAATCGTTTTGTGAGGCCGATAACAGCCATCACAAATTATTTTTTGCCATAAAAATAGTCAAAAATAACGATTTTAATGCTGTAAATTGGCGTTATTTAACAGAGCTTGGTTCGCACGATGAAGAGTAGCTGTCGAGTTCAATTAACCCTTTGAGGATAATGCCGTGATAGCGGGCTTTAATCAGTTGATAATCCATATCTGCAGCAAAATAGTAGGTGACATCTTCATCGCCAGTTTGCTCCACGGGGATCAAGGTTAACTCCCCCCAAGGTGCAAGTGTAACCGTTTGCTTTTGCTGCACATAAAACTGGTAGGGCTCGATGCCATCAGAGGCTTGCCTTACTAAGGCGAATTGCTGCCGACCTTGTAATAAATGCTCCCGAATTTGAATCGCCAAGGTATCCACATCGCGCAAAGGGAGTTCTTTTGACACATAGGTATCCACATCGCCATCAATATCGACCCGCGACTGTCGCCCTGCGTCATCAAAAGTGACTTGCATATCCCGTGAGCGAAATCCTGACACTTGTTGATGAAACTCATCCGTTAACCATTCATTAGTTGCATCAGACCAAGACAGTTCTGCCCGCTGCTGATATTGGGTGCCAATGCCTAAAATACTGGCTTCACTGTTTGACGTTACTACCGCTGATTTGCCTTGCCAATGCTCAGTTCTGGTCATTTCGCCAGTGTGTATCCCATTAAGATAAATGCTGTAATGAGCATTACGGCTGCATTGCTGGTCTGTTTCATTAGCAAGAGATTCACTAGCAAGGGCATCTTTGACGATGGCTTCATTGGCCAATGCATCACTAGCAGCTGCCGCATACAGTATGGCGAGCATCACCAATGACATAGCCACTGACTTAGATGACAGCGCCAATGACATGGCCAATGAGTTAGCCAAAGTTCGCCATCTTGTGGTGCTTATATGCAATTCAGAAATTGTGTTATTCATGCTCGCCTGTTATTGATACGTCAAACAGTAAATTAAAAAACTTCATTCACATTAAGATAGAAGTTAGTTTCATTTTCACCCACACCGACATCAAAACGCAGATTAATATTGTCTTTTATATTGAAGCGAAAACCGGTGCCATAGGATGTCATTAACTCATCAGATAATTGGCTCACTTTAGGCGCAACGCTGCCCACCGCGCCCCAAAAAACCATGCCATAACGCTGAAAAATCGGTAATCGATACTCAACTTGGCCCATCATCATTTGCTCGTCACGGTAACGCCCTTTGATATAACCGCGCATGGCGTTAGAGCCACCTAGATCTGGCAGTAAATTCCAAGGTACATCGCCATCAGTAAAGTGCCCTTGCAGTTGCCAAGCGATTAATCCTGGCGCAGACATAGAGCTTAAATCAATGTAATTGGCTAACTCGACATTGTAAGTTGAAAATGACGATGATTGATCGTTTTGATACAGGCCGGCATCCACTTGAAACAACCAACCTTTAGTGGCATTTAAACGGTAATCCCGCGAGTCGTAAATACTGGTGACGACCACGCCTGAACTAAAATTATTCGGCAATGTTTCAGTCGCATCTACGGCCATTTCAGGCTCAACTAAGGCTAAGTTTTCAGCACTGGCATAGATAAAATCTGCGCCAACACCAATAAAATAGTTGCTGGCAACTTCGGTCATCCACCGTGGCTTAAAACTATAAAGCTGCTCTTCAAACTCATGGTGATTTGCATCGATATTACCTTGCTCGATACCTTGGCCATAATAAACCGCCGCTTCGTTATGCAATTCTAATTGCAGCAATAAACGTTGCTTTCCTTGATTGAAAAACGTCATGTTTTCCACTTCAACGCCGTAAGAATTATTCATCGATACAAATGAGTTCAGTACTAACGATGACGGCTGCTCCTCTGCCGCTGCGCCATCAGTTTTATATAACCCCACCATTAACAAACCTAAGCCAAACTTTTTCTCGGGGGTGTAATAAGCGGTGGGTAAATAGCTCATATCGATGGCTTTAGTGTCATCAAACTCACCATCGGCGCCAAAGACTGACAAAATATCATCAACCCATGTCGGCTGCATATCTTCTGGCGTTTCAAATAAAGGTTCTACTGCGACGCTTGCGTTAGAAAACGCCATAAATACTAGGAATAAAAACCGTTTCATAACAACTCTAATTAATGATGGGAATGGGGAGTTAATAAACACCTTGTATGCAGCCAATTGACTTGCCGAGTGCATTTTAACAGAGTTTGAGCAATAAAAAATGCCGCTATCGTTGCAATAATAGCGACATTTATTATCAATGATGGGTTTTATCTCAAACCCATTAACTCAGAGAGTTACTTACCCCAAGGGTTAGTTGGGTCTTGTGATGGCGCAGGTCTTTTGGCGCCCGACTTATCTGAGCTACGATTTTGCGCATAAGCATCTTGTTGTCTTGGCTTATCGCTACCATAACGAGGACGCTGATTTTTAGCCTTCATCGCTTCGTAATTCTCAGTCGCTTTAGCGCGCTGTTCATCTAACAACTCAACCGTTAACTCTTGTGGCTTACGTGGCACGATACCATCAGCAAACCCGCGAGCTCTTGGCTTTAGTTCAAACTGTTCAGCAGTACCTTTTGGCATTTGCTTAAAACGATAAAGATAGAAAGACTCAACTCGCTCTCTAGCCCATTCGGTTTTTTTAAGAAACTTGATACTCGCTTCCATACTTGGATTAAGGTTAAAGCACTCCAACCTCAGTGCCGCATAAAGTACTTTCCAATCATAAAAATCAACCAGCTCAGTCATCATGATGTCTAAACTCAGGCCGTGAAGTGGGTTATTCTGTTGCTTTTCAATCATGTGAGACTCTAATAAAGGATAGTATTTAAAGGGAATGAAGCGGGTTTTGAACTGCTGTGCACATTATAGCGTTTTTAACTGCCTATATTGAGATATTTTTAATATTCAAGTGCGACAAAACCCCGCGTACAGCAAAAGCATGCCATATATCATCTATTCAGTTAATGAGTAACACACTGTATAAAAGCAAATTTTAAAGTCTGTAAAATTAATGCTAATATCCTCAGCTTATTTTTTAACCTCTATTTTAAATATTACTCTCGAAGAGTTATCGGCTTTTACAACTTAAAATCGATGACCATGCTATGTAAAGTATGAGAGTGAGATGCATTTTTAGTTATCAAGGAAGATAATGTGAAGAAAATTTTTATTTTATGCGTTCTATTCGCCATCTATCAAAATTGGCCATTATTTCCTAAGAAGTACGACCAAACTAACGAGGTGGTGTTATATGCCACTGACTGGTGTGGATATTGTGAAAAAGCGCGAGTATTCTTTGATAAAAATAATATTGCCTATACTGAATTTGATATTGAAAAGTCAGCTGAAGGTCGGCGTCGTTATGAAAATCTAGGTGGGGATAGCATTCCATTACTGGATATTAATGGCACCATTATCAGAGGTTATAATGAAAGAAAAATGGCTCAGCAACTATATGAGAAGCGATAATTTCAATCGTAAACCCCATACTTAATCTAAGTATGGGATTTGATAAAATAGCTGTGTTGGTATCGACTACTAACTAAAAAATCAAACTATAGCTAAAAAATGTGAAGCCCTACTTCATTGCCGCTTTCACATACACATCAAAGCGGTTTTTCTTAGTCGCAATAACCATACTCGGTTTTACTCCATCAAGATCTTCAGCGTAATCAGGGCGTTTTACTGCCACTCGCTTAGTGGCTAATGCCATTGCTGGCGCCAATAGGCCATCGGCATCAAGATCGGCGCCCACTAATGTTTGGAATACGCGCATTTCTTTTTTTACCAAGGCTGACTTTTCGCGGTGGGGATACATGGGGTCTAAATACACCACATCAATTTCTGTCGCGGTCGTTTTAGCAGCATCAGCTAAGGCACTAAGGCTCGAGCCATGAAATAAACTCATGCGCTCACGCATCCACTCACCAATTTCAGCGTCTTCATAAGCACGGCGCAGTCCATCTTCAAGTAACGCTGCTACTACAGGATGGCGCTCAACCATAATCACTTTGCAACCTAGGCTAGCCAACACAAAAGCATCGCGGCCTAAACCTGCGGTGCCATCAACCACTGTTGGGGTTACTCCTTGTTTAAGGCCTACCGCTTTGGCGATTGATTGGCCGCGGCCGCCACCAAATTTACGACGGTGAGCAACAGCACCTGAAACAAAATCGACACTTATACCATCTAATTTAGGTTCATCACGTTTGTGCAGGCTTAAGGTGTTGTGCTCAAAACGCAATTCAAACTGCGCCTCTTTGCTCCACTCAAAACCCCAACGCTCACTGATATCAACCAGTGACGGATATTGCTGATTAAAAAAAATCGGTATTTGCAAAAGTATTTCCAGATATTTAGTAGACTCAAGGCTATTATGCCAAAAGCCCGCCAGAGTGAATACCTATACCTGCTTAGACTTAGCCCCTATAATGTAGCTATCTTGCAGCTTAGACTGCTTATTAATTTTCGGACACTCTCATGTTAAGTTACCGCCACGGTTTTCATGCTGGCAATTATGCCGATGTACTTAAGCACACTATGTTGCTGCAAGTACTTAAATTGATGCACAAAAAAGATAAGCCTATGGCCTATATCGATAGCCATGCGGGTGCAGGCGGTTACTCACTAACAGATGAGTTTTCAAAGAAAACTGGCGAATATTTAGATGGCGTAGCTAAGCTTTGGGGTAAAGATGATTTACCAGAATCATTGCAGCTGTATATTGACGATGTAAAACACTTCAACCAAGGTGAGGAAGAACTGTCTTTTTACCCGGGTTCACCTGCTTTTGTTGATATGAACATGCGTGAAAAAGATCGCATGGTTTTACATGAGTTACACGGTACTGATTTTGCTTCACTTGATGAACAGTTTGCTGATGACAGACATGTTCGTGTCGTTAAAGGTGACGGCTTAAAAGGTTTGATAGCTGCAGTGCCTCCCCTTGAGCGCCGCGCGGTTGCCTTGATTGATCCAAGTTATGAAATGAAAACCGATTATCAAGATGTTGCCCATGCCATTATCAAAGCACACAAACGCTTTGCTACTGGTGTTTATATGCTGTGGTATCCGGTGGTTGATAGAGCTCAAACTGAGTCCATGTTAAAAATACTGGCTGATAGTGGTATAAAAAATCAGCTGCGGATTGAACAATCAATTACCCCTGACAACAATGTATTTGGTATGACTGCAGCAGGCTTATGGGTGATAAACCCACCATGGAAGCTAGATACTACCGCGAAAGAGACATTAGATTACCTAGAGCGCTGTCTTGGCCAAAGCGGTGGTAAAACCGTGGTTAAGTTAGAAGTGGCTGAATAATTTATTTCTCTCGGTGCTTTTAGCTGGTATCTTTAGCGATAATTTTAGTAAAGAAATGCCACTAAAAAGCCCATGTAATGAAAATTACATGGGCTTTTTTGTAATACCAATACTGATGCAATATAAACTATATGCACTCATCGCCATCGTCGCTGAAAGGTCTTACAACCAGCCCAATTAGGGCGGTAAAAATACCAACTAAAATATCACCATCATGTGAATCACTGCTAGTTGCTCCCGGGCTCGAGTCACGTTCACGTCTATCTGAATTACTTTCTGCCGTGCCGCGAACAAAATCACAGCCTGCATTGGTGGCACTTGATGATGAGCAAGCCGTGTTCAACATCATTGGCAGCAATAAACTTGCCAGTAAAATCCTTTTCTTCACCCTAATCCTTTTTTACATCAAAAAAATCTATTAATTGAACGCGCCCGCCGCTCCAGGGAATACCACTGGACTGGTATTACCGTTGTCGCCGACACTGGCAACACCGTAGACATAATTATCTATGACCATATTTTTCATAATAAATTCATTCACGTTACCAACATAACGACTATGACTCCATTCAGATTCTGTGGTTGAGCGCCAATAGACCCGATAACCTAATATATTCTTATTCGGTTGTGGCTGCCATTGCAGTTTGGTATCGGGTTGCATAATACCTTCGATGTTCACCCCTTTTGGCGGCTCTGGTGCCCACGCCATTGAAGCCAAACTAATGGCATTAAGTGCGGTGAGTTTGGCATTAAAGTCAAAATCCACCCCAGCAAGCACATCACCATATTCAATAGCATTTTCAGTGCGAATATCTTGATGCTGACGATCATAATGCTCATTAGCTTCCATCACTCTAACGGCAGGCATACCTGCTTTATTAAACGGTAAATGATGGCCGCCACGGCCAAAGCGATCGAGACGATATACCAACATCACATCAAGGTTAGTCATGTATTGATCAACTAAGGATTTAATTTTTCGTGCCAGATTACGTGAAGCGGAATCATTTTCGCCACCGCTGAAATAACGCTGTTTGGCTTCCTCAGGAGTTTCTGCAATTCTGACCCCTTCAGAAAATACTCTTACAGTAGAATTGTTAATAACCCCGTTAATGCCAGCAATATTGCCAATCATGTCATTGTTCAACACCGCTTGGATTTGCCAGTCATGCTTTTTAGCATAATTAATCAGCACATCACCGCCATATAAACCTTGCTCTTCACCTGAAAGCGCCGCATAAACAATTGTGCCATTGAATTGATATTTCGACAGCACTCGCGCGGCCTCTAAAGCGCCAGCAACCCCAGAGGCATTATCATTGGCCCCCGGAGATACCGAGGTAAAATCCATCGGGTCGGTTACCCGAGAGTCAATATCACCACTCATCATTACCACGCGGTTAGGATCTGTGGAGCCTCGTTGAATCGCAAATACATTTACCACTTCGGTGGGATTTGGGATGCGCTTGCCACTAACCGTTTCGCCCACCATGACAACTTCTAAACAGCCACCACAATCAGCAGATATCCGTTCAAATTCAGCTTTAATCCAGCGCCTTGCTGCGCCAATACCTTGGGTATCAGATTGTGTTTCAGATAAGGTATGACGAGTGCCAAAGCTCACCAGCGTTTCTACATCTGTGCGTAAACGCTTAGCCTGCGGCGCTGTGGCAATATCATATAAACGCAGATCTTCTTCTGATGGCGCGAGATGACTTTGCTGGGCAGCAATCGCATTAAATCCAACAAGATTAACGCTTAATAGCGATAGTATACCAATGACTTGATAGCACTTTTTTATGGTTGTTGTGTGTGTATCCCTGTTCATATCATCCTCTTAAATCTTTAGATTATTAGCTCGCTAATGCTGCTTGATAGCGTTTTAGCAAGATTTTTACCCGCTCAACATAGGCTTGAGTCTCTGGGTATGGCGGAATACCCTGATACTTAGTCACGGTTGTCGGGCCAGCATTATAGGCGGCGCAGGCAAGCTCAATATCATTATCAAATCGTTCAAGTAAGTACGCTAAATATTGGCTACCACCCAGAATATTCTGCCGCACGTTATAAGCATCGGTCACGCCCAACTCTTTGGCTGTGGCAGGCATTAATTGCATTAATCCAATTGCCCCCACCTTTGAGTGCGCTTTGGCATTAAATGCTGATTCTGCATGGATCACCGCCCGAATTAACGCAGGATCTAACTGAAATTGTTTGGCAGCATCCTCGACTAACTGTTTATGCTTAGAGACAAATATGGGAATACGCTGCCAATCAAGCTGCGAGTCTACTTGGCAGGCAAAGCAGTCATACAATAAAACGTCAAAGTCCTCAGTGGTGGGCACGACATTTGAAAAAGTGGTCACGCCATTACGTTGATACTGATAGATTTTACGTTTTGGTTTTTTAGTCTGACTACCTGCGGTCAAGGTACTTTTTGCGGTTAATGCGCTTGAAACCATTGTTGGTGCTGCATTATCCGCTGACGGCTGGCGCGAAAAATACTTCTTCTTTGCAGGAGGCTGATAACGCTCTACAACAGCCGCAGATTTTATCGCAGTTTGTTCAACAATCACTTTGGGCTTTAACACCATAGCAGGTTTTGCTGGCTGCTTAAGCGCCACGACCGGAGGGTGTAATACCTGTTGTTTCTTTGGTTTAACTTGAGAGCGGGGTTTAACTTGAGAGCCAGACTCAGCATCACCCGTGTCACTTGCTAAAGGTAATACCACAATAGGCGCATGCAAGACTTGTTGACGCTTGGGCGCTTGGGCTAGGGGCGTCGGCATAGTCGCCACTTTAATCACTTTAGGCTGCACGTTAGTGCTGGTTGCAAGCTGCTTTTGAGGTTTTATGGGCTCACTTTGCGACGCAGTAATTTTATCCGCTTGCGGCGATTTTTCAGTTAATCCTAACGACGCTGCTGTGGGAGTAAGTTTCTGATTCGGTTTGCTTTGCTCAATCTGCGTTTGTGCTTTGGCAATTATTTGCGGTTTAACTGGCGCAGTCATTGTCAGTTGAATTTTAGCTTTCTGCTGTGCCTGTATTTCAAACCCAGCTCCGGTATTGGCTTGGGTAACAGTTACGGAAGCGCTGAATAAGATCAGTAAACTTACACCGCAACCGCTTATTAAGGCGTTTGCGCAACTCTGCCTGAGTAATCGCTTTATGTATGTGTTGACCGTAAAGGCCAAGTTTGAAGCTAAAATATGTAAAGGTATTTTTATCATTATTATTATCACGTTTATATTGAGCACTGACTAGCTTGCCTCATCATAGCGAAGAATCAACACCCTGTTCACTAAACATACACTCAATGCAGATGTTGTTTTTTGCACGATTTTTTACAACTCATATAGAAACCCGACAAATACCATGGTTAAAACCATTAAAAAGCTTAACTTAACAGCAAGCTTTGACGCTACCATTCAAAAAGGTAAAAAATATAGAACAAAATGATTAAAAATATTTTTTAATTCTTTCAAAACAGCATTTTAAGCAAAAACAAGAATGAGTGTTTTTTATACCAACTTACAACATCAGTACAACTAAATAGCGCTATTTTTCGATAATTAGTTGTTATTGAGTTAGACTCAATGAAAATTTGATGTTAACTAATATTTATCAGCTTTTTCCGCCTAGATTTAAGCTTATTTTAAAATAGGTCATATAGTCTGTAGATTGGCAAAATCTCAAACTCTAATAATTAAGCCTATTTAAGGGATATTCATGAACCTTGATCCATCTAAAGCTGTGCCTAATAAGGGTACGCCTCAGGACCTCGCCTCAAGTGGCACCTTTGTCCGTTTTCTTAACATTGTCGAAAGATTAGGCAATTTATTACCTCACCCAATTACCTTATTTGCCATGTTCTGCTTAGCTGTCATTGCCATTAGTGGTATTGCGGGTTATTTCGAAATGACAGTTGCAGACCCTCGCCCTATGGGCAGCTCAGGTCGCAGTGAGGATGGCTTAATCCATGTGGTCAGCTTGATGAATGCTGAAGGTTTGCGGATGATCGTATCCAACTTAGTGACTAACTTTACCGGCTTCACCCCATTGGGCACTGTATTAGTGGCCTTACTGGGTGTCGGTATTGCTGAGCGCTCAGGGTTATTATCTGCCGCTATGCGTTTATTGGTCATGGGCACTTCAAAGCGCCTTGTTACACTAACGATTGTGTTTGCGGGTATTGTGTCCAATACCGCATCAGAGCTAGGTTATGTGGTGCTGATCCCAATGGCGGCAATGATATTTCACTCCCTTGGGCGTCATCCTTTAGCCGGATTAGCAGCCGCTTTTGCTGGGGTATCCGGTGGCTACAGCGCTAACTTACTATTAGGCACGGTCGACCCTTTACTATCAGGTATCACTGAAGCTGCGGCGCAAATGATTGACCCAGATTATATTGTTGGCCCAGAGGTCAACTGGTACTTCATGTTTGTGTCGACCTTTTTAATCACTATATTAGGCGCACTGGTTACCGAAAAAATCGTTGAACCCAAACTAGGAAAATACGATGTATCTGAAGCGGCTGATGACTTATCTGAACAGAAAATGGATATTGTCACTACAGAAGAAAAACATGCCTTAAAGGTGGCGGGTTTCTCTGTATTGGTCTTATCAAGCTTATTGGCATTGACCATTATTCCTGAAGGCGCCCCACTACGAAATCCTGAAACCGGCTTAGTTTCAGGCTCACCATTTTTAAAAGGCATTGTGGCGTTTATCTTTATCGGCTTTGCTATCCCGGGCTTGGTGTACGGTAAAGTGGTCGGCAGCATGAAAAAAGACACCGACATCATTAATGCCATGTCTCACAGTATGAGTACCATGGGTATGTATATTGTGTTGGTATTTTTTGCCTCGCAGTTTGTGGCTTTCTTTAAATGGACCAATTTAGGCGCGGTATTAGCGGTAACTGGCGCGGATGCCTTGAGCAGTATTGGTTTAACTGGGCCATTAGTATTTGTACTGTTTATTATGTTGTGTGGTTTTATCAACTTAATGCTCGGTAGTGCTTCGGCGCAATGGGCAGTTACTGCGCCGATATTTGTACCTATGTTAATGCTAGTAGGCTATGCCCCTGAAACCATTCAGGCAGCGTATCGAATAGGTGATTCGGTCACTAACTTGATAACGCCAATGATGAGCTATTTCGGTCTAATTCTGGCGGTTGCAAGCCGTTATAAGAAGAATCTAGGTATCGGTACCTTGATTGCCACCATGCTGCCTTACTCAATCGTGTTCTTTATCGGTTGGACGCTGTTCTTCTTCCTGTGGGTATTTGTTTTAGGCTTCCCTGTAGGTCCTGGCGCTGCAACTTATTACACGCCATAACGAATGTCGTTGTCATACCATAATGACTGAAACTGATTAGCTTATTAGCCCTGTATTTACAGGGCTTTTTATTGCGTTTTTGACAGTGACTCTTTCATGGAGGGGTATTCATTGATAGGTATTCATTGATAGGTATTTATTGATAGGAGTATTTCATTGATGGCACTATTTCATTAATAACAGGAATTGGGTTAGTTGCATTTGCTAGCTATAACCGAGGTTCTGCAACCAAAGCATCGAACTCAACTTAACTGACTCGAGTTATTGCAATACAAGGTGCTCCCACTGATCCGGTCGTTCTTGTCATAGCGCCGTTAACCTGCGCCCATGCCATTAAGCATATCTCACTATGCTAGGTCGCAGTAACGGCACAATTCCCCTGAGTAAGCTCATCAACTTAACCCATCGCTAGCTTATTAATTGCAATAAGCCTTAAATAACGAGTAACAAAAAGCCCAGCATCTGCTGGGCTTTTTAAGGATAACTACAGTGATTAGCGCTTATTCAGCTGAATCACTTTTCGTTTCAGGTGGTACATAACCTTTACGCTCTTTCTTATTGAAGATTTTCTCAACCACCACGAAGAACAGTGGGATTAAGAAGATACCAATAAAGGTAGAACTCATCATGCCACCAAGTACGCCTGTACCTAGTGCATTCTTACTACCAGAACCAACACCAGTACTAATCGCTAGCGGTACAACACCTAAACCAAAGGCTAGAGATGTCATCAAGATTGGACGTAAACGTACTCGCACTGCGTGCAAAGTCGCTTCAACCAACCCAGCCCCCTTGTCGTAGAAGTCTTTGGCGAATTCTACAATCAAGATGGCATTCTTGGTTGCCAGCCCTACCGTCGTCAGTAGACCTACTTGGAAAAATACATCGTTAGGTAAACCACGACCATTCATCGCCAGCAGTGCCCCGATAACCCCTAATGGCACAACTAGGATTACC
This sequence comes from Shewanella sp. 3_MG-2023, assembly GCF_030548765.1. Classification (NCBI taxonomy): domain Bacteria; kingdom Pseudomonadati; phylum Pseudomonadota; class Gammaproteobacteria; order Alteromonadales; family Shewanellaceae; genus Shewanella; species Shewanella sp. 3_MG-2023. The sequence goes on from NZ_JAUOSH010000009.1 coordinate 39,521, forward strand.
GCAAATGGTACCGTCCAACTTTCATAAAGTGCTGCTAGTACAAGGAATACCACTAAAATAGATAGTGCGTATAACGCTGGTGCCTGGTTACCTGATAGTCTCTCTTCATAAGATAAGCCATTCCACTCGATACCAAACCCTGGTGGTAAATCTTGCACCATTCTCTCGAAATCAAGCATTGCATCACCAGAGCTATATCCGGGCATAGTTGCACCTTGAATATTGACCGCTGGTAAACCGTTAAAGCGTTGTAATTGTGGCGAACCAAATTCCCATGAACCAGTAGTAAAGGCCGAGAAAGGTACCATTTCACCTTTTGAGTTACGCACAAACCAGGTTTCTAAATCACTTGGTTGCATACGGTATTCAGCATCACCTTGTACGTATACTTTCTTAACGCGACCACGGTCGATAAAGTCATTCACATACGAACCACCATAAGCGGTTGCTAGTACACTGTTTACATCATCGATATCCACACCTAAGGCGCGAATTTTAGCTTGATCAACATGGATTTGGTACATAGGTGCATCTTCTTGCCCATTAGGACGTACGCCCACAAGGTTCGGATTCTGCGCTGCCATACCTAATAACTGATTACGGGCTGCAATTAACGCCTCATGACCTTGACCACTACGATCTTGCAGGTACATATCAAAACCATTGGCCGTGCCTAATTCAATTACCGCTGGCGGTACAAAGGCAAACACTAAGGCGTCTTTCATCTGCATGAAACGACCCATTGCACGGTTAGACAAGGATTGAACATCTTGCCCTTCACCACCACGTTCAGCCCAGTCTTCAAGACCGACGAAAGCAATACCCATGTTTTGACCAGAGCCAGCGAAACTGAAACCTGCAACACTAAATACAGATTTAACGATATCGCCTTCTTCTTCCAAGTAATAGTCACTCACATCCTCAAGCACTTTCATGGTGCTTTCTTGAGTCGAGTTAGTTGGCAAAATTGCTTGGGTAAACAAGATGCCTTGGTCTTCATCTGGCAAGAATGCTGTTGGCATGCGCATGAAAATCCAACCAGTCGCGATAACCAGTACAAGATAGACACCCATCATGCGCACAGTACGCTTAAGGATTTTTGCTACACCCGCTTCATAGCGCGAGGTTAACTTATCAAAGTTACGGTTAAACCAGCCAAAGAACCCAGTATTAATATGGGTATGGCCTTTTGGAATTGGCTTAAGCATGGTGGCACATAATGCCGGGGTTAAAATCATCGCGATTAAAACAGACAGCGCCATTGCAGACACAATCGTAATCGAGAACTGACGATAAATAACACCAGTTGAACCTGACATAAATGCCATAGGTACGAATACTGCTGACAGGGTTAAACCAATACCCACAAGTGCGCCAGTAATTTGATCCATCGATTTGCGGGTGGCTTCAAGTGGGCTTAAGCCCTCTTCAGACATAACACGCTCGACGTTTTCCACCACAACAATCGCATCATCTACTAACAGACCAATAGCCAGTACCATAGCGAACATGGTTAAGGTGTTAATAGAGAAACCAGTCGCTGATAAAATGGCGAATGTACCAAGTAATACCACGGGTACCGCAATCGTTGGAATTAGTGTTGCTCTGAAGTTCTGCAAGAACAGATACATGATCAGGAACACTAAAATCACTGCTTCGATAAGGGTATGCACAACACCTTCAATTGATTTCTCAACAAATGGCGTAGTGTCATATGGGTAATAAATCTCTAAGCTGTCAGGGAAATAAGTTTGCAAGTCAGCAAGCATTTCACGAACATTTTTTGCGGTATCAAGCGCGTTAGCACCTGTGGCTAACTGCACACCAATACCAGCAGCGGGTTTACCGTTAAAGAATGATTCCACTGAGTAGCTTTCAGAACCCAGTGCAACGCGAGCTACGTCGCTCAGGTAAACGTTAGCACCAGAGGTGTCAGATTTGAGAATAATCCCTTTAAATTGCTCAGGAGTTTGCAAACGGCTTTGGGCAGTAATGGTCGCATTTAATTCTTGGCCAGCAATTGATGGCGCACCACCTAATTGACCCGCTGAAATCTGCGCATTTTGCTCACGAATCGCGGCCATAACATCAATACTAGTTAAGTTGTATTGCGTCAGCTTTAACGGATCAAGCCAAATACGCATTGCATATTGGGCTCCGAATAATTGCAATTCACCTACACCAGCAACACGGCTTAACGGATCTTGAATATTGGCAGCAACATAATCGGCAATATCGGTTTTATCCAGCGAACCATCTTCAGATACAAACGCTGCAACCATCAAGAAACCAGCACTTGATTTAACCACGTTAACACCCTGAGATTGCACCTCTTGCGGTAACAAGGTCATCGCAGCTTGCAGCTTATTTTGCACTTGTACTTGAGCAATATCCGGATCGGCTTCAGCATTAAAGGTTAAGGTGATTTTTGCATTACCAAAACTATCACTGCTTGAGGCAATATAACGCAGATGGTCAATACCCGTCATACGTTGTTCAATAACCTGAGTTACTGTATCTTCCATGGTCTTTGCAGACGCGCCAGGATAAAACGCGGTTATTTCAACTGTTGGCGGTGCAATACTCGGGTACTGCGCCACAGGAAGATCTTTAATTGCTAAGACCCCTGCCAACATGATTAGAATTGAGATCACCCATGCAAAAATAGGGCGATCGATAAAGAAACGAGCCATAACGTTACCCTATTTAGTTGGAGTGTTTTCGGTTAAAACTTGTGGAGCAACTTCAGCGCCAGGACGAACTTTTTGCAGACCTTCGACAATCAATTTGTCGCCAGCCTTTAAGCCTTCAGTAATACGCCATTGGTGATTAATCACCTCTGCTGTTTTCACCACGCGCGCTTCAGCTTGATTATCAGCATTAACAATCATAGCTACCGCTTCACCTTTTGTGTTACGGGTAATGGCTTTTTGCGGCACTAAAATGGCTGATGGATCTTGTCCGGCATTTAAAATCGCGCGCACATACATACCAGGCAACAACACCCCATCAGGGTTAGGGAATTCAGCACGGATAATCACCGAACCTGTTGCTTCATTGACGCTCACTTCAGAGAACTGCAATGTACCTACGTTCTCGTAAGTGCTACCGTCTTCAAGAATAAGGGTCACTTCAGCATTTTCGCTTTGCTGTAACTTACCTTGTCTAAGTTTTGACTTAAGACGTAATAGTTGTGCACTTGATTGAGCAATATCGATATTGATTGGATCAAGTTGCTGAATTTTCGCCAGTGTATTTGATTGATTAGCAGTAACTAGTGCACCAGGAGTGACACTTGATGTGCCAATACGACCAGAGATTGGTGCACGTACTTCTGTGTATTCAAGGTTGATTTTAGCAGTATTAATTGCTGCCTCAGCAACAGTCACCTTAGCGATTGCTTCTTTGTAGGCTGCATCAGCTTCATCAAAGTCTTGGGCACTAATAGCATTAGTTTTAACCAAGGCTGCATAACGGTCTGCTGTAGCTTTCGCAGAAGCCAAGGCTGCATTCGCGCTGGCTAAATCTGCTTCTGCGCTAACTAAAGCAGCTTTGTAAGTTGCAGAGTCAATTTGATACAGTGACTGACCCGCTTCGACATCTTTACCTTCAACAAAACCACGGTTGGTGATGATGCCTGATACCTGTGGGCGTACTTCCGCTTCTAAAAAAGCACGACTACGACCTGGTAATTCAACATAAATGGCTTGAGATTGCTCAGTCACACTCATCACCCCTACTGGTGCGGGTGGTGCTTTTTGTTGGCCTTGGCCTTGTTCGGCTTGACCACAAGCGGTAATCCATAAAGCCGCAGTGATAACTGAGGCTATTTTCAGTGCTTTGCGCATGACTGCTCCTACTCCTAATGACATCATCAGTAAATTTCACCTTGTTTGAAGGGTAAATATTTGCTGGATATATATTTCAACGTTTTTCAACGTTTTAAGCTTGAAATTTTAATGGACGTTGTTATCCCATACACTTGCGAGCTCAACAACCATTACAACCAATTAAAAAATTATAAATTGTAAACAAATAATAAACTTAGATACTTTGTATACGCTTTGTTGACTTAGCTGTAGCAACAACAAAAAATACACACGAAAGTGTTACAAAAAGGTTAACTGGCTCACTTTTAAAAGTGCGTAAATATACAACATTCTCATTAAAAAAGGTGTGCGCCTAGTATTAAATTCTAAAAAAATATCCTCATACGATATTAATTATTGCGCTTGCATTGCGACAGTAGGCTCTGTCAGCATATCACGCCACCAGTAGGCTGCCTGAGTAGGGAAATCAACTGAAACCCCCTCACCAAATATCGGTGTTAGCACTGGTATATTCGCTTGCTCGGCTAAGGTCGTAATACGCTCTAATGGCTCAAACCAGTCATGTAATGATAAATCGAAAGTACCATTATGGATTGGTAACATGGCGCTTTGCTGAAAATCTGCGCCGTTTAAATCAATATGCGCCTGTAAGCTCTGTTCAGGCATCATATGAATGTCACTCCATAATTCATTATAGGCGCCAGTTTCAATCATGGTGATATCAAATGGCCCATAACGCTCACCAATGTCTTTAAAACCTGAGAAGTAACCGCCATCACCACTAAAGAATAGTTTGTTTTTCTCGCCTTGGATCACCCAACTTGCCCATAACGTAGTATCACGATCGAATAGCCCACGCCCAGAAAAGTGCTGTGCAGGGGTAGCGACTAACGTCAGCCCCGCCAAATTCAGTTCTTGCCACCAAGCCAATTGCGACACTTTACTTGCGCTAATCCCCCAATCAATAAGGTGATCGCCCACTTTTGATGGCGTCACAAAATGCTCAACTTTCTTATTTAAGGCCATAACGGCCGCTTTATCAAGATGATCATAATGATCATGACTAATAATGACCGTCTTAATAGCAGGTAATTGTTCAATACTTATTGGCGATTGATGAAATCGTTTTGGCCCAGCCCATTGAACTGGAGATGCACGTTCGCTAAAGACAGGATCTAACAAGATATATTCACCGTCCAAGCGGATGAGTAATGTTGAATGACCTAATCTAAATATTTGATCTTCAGTACTGAAGCTTAAGCTCAATGTCGTCAGTGGCAAAACAGGCACCGGCTTTACAGGTGTTGGGTGTGCTCTTTTGACGGTAAAATAACTTTTTACTATTTGCCAAATATCACTTAAACCTGATTGATAGTTAATCTCGGTATTTTGAAATTTCTCGTGAGTTTCTTGCGCATTTTTATCATAGCTGCACCATGCTTTTAAGCTAAACGACACCATCAACACTCCAACAATAAATAACCAATATTTCATATTAACGCCAAAAAAAGTAAACTACACGGTGCAGTTTATGGATTTATTGTTGAAAAGTAAACTACTCAGTGTAATATACTTGCACGACTCCCAGCGAAGATTTGTAAACAAGTATGACAATAACCAAGAAAACCCTCAGCCAACAAAAGCATGAAGCCATCGTTGACGCAGCCAAGCGGATGTTCAAAAAACTGGGGGTTGCGGCGACCAGCATGGATAAACTGGCAGAAGAGGCGCAAGTGTCTAAGCGCACTGTTTACAACCACTTCGCCACTAAAGAAGCCTTAGTCATGCACCTAGTTAGTGAGTTATGGTTTGAAGCCATGGCCAGCAATCAAGAGCAATATCAGCCGCAACAAGCGCTGTTTTCGCAGTTATCAGCCATCATTTTGACCGAAATTCAATTCATCAACTCTCAAGAGCATATTGATATGGCCCGAGTCGCTATTGGGCATTTGTTTTACAATAGTGAAGAGATGTGCCGTGAAATAGAAAAAATGAAACTGCATGAAACGGCATTATTACGCTGGATAAAAGCCGCTGCAATTGATGGAAGGATTGAGGTTGAAGATGCTACTTTTGCCAATGAGCAACTATTGCATTTGATCAAAGGCCAGTGTTTTTGGCCGCACATTTTAACCTGTTGCGCACTGTTAAATGATCAACAAAGACAGCATTTAGCCGATGAAACGGCAACAATGTTTTTAGCCCGTTATGAGGTTTAAAGCCTATTTTCACCCACACTAAGTGAAATAATGCGGCTTATTTCAGCCAAGGTTAACCCTGACTCTTGTTGCCAGTGGTTAAAAGCCGCTTGGGATTGGCGCAGCGCGGTTTGCGAGGTAAATCCGGCATCAACCACCTTAGTGGCTTTGAGATATGACTGCACATCAGTGGTTAATAAAAACGTATCCTTACCCACATTACGTAAAAAATACGGCCCAGTATTGCCACCTAAACGACTGCCTTTCTTTTTTAATACTTGCCAAAGTCCTGTGATATCTTCCGATGGCCAATTAGCAATAAACTCAGCAAAGCTGCCATGCTCAGCCGCAATTTGCTGCACCATATAGGCATTATCAACAATAGATTGGGTTTTCTTTTGATGGCGAATAAGCGTTGCGTCAGTGGCGCGCTGCTGAATTTGATCCGGTGACAGCATTAATACTTTAAACGGTTCAAAATCAAAGAAGGCTTTTTCATACGCAGGCCATTTATTCTCAACCACCCGCCACACAAAGCCACTTTGAAACACTTGCTTGCTCATGGCAGACAAAAGTTGTGCATCAGAAAATTGACCAATCTCATCCGCTTCAAGGGTCAGAGGCAATAAATGAGCTAACGCCTTACTGCCACCTTTACGCTCACTGGCGCGGTCAAAAATATCGCAGAATTTTTCTAATTTGGCCACAAGCTAACCCCGTTAAATAAATGACTAGCGCTTATTATGCTACCTGACTCAGCTTAGGGGCAATATTCTGACCTTTTTTTACTTGCAGAAATTGTTTCCACTTAACCACTTCAGCAGTCATTACTGGCATAGCGCCGTCGTAGCCCGCTTCGGCAATTAACTTACTGATAGGCACTTGCTTACCTTTGCAAACAAACACACCACGCACATGGGCAATACAATGAACCCCACGATTAGATACAAAGCGCTGCTCAATATAGAAATATTTCTCATCCCAACCAACTATCTTGGTTTCAATGTCAAATTTCTCCAGCGGCTTAATATCTTTAATAAAGGTAAACTCAGATGCGTTTACAATGGGCAGCCATTTAAGTTTTAAAAATCGCTTCATTAAACCCATTTCAGCAATCATATAAGTACGAGCTAAATCTAAAAAGGCAGGATAGCGAGAATTAGTAAGATGCATATTGATATCGCAATCGAGCGGTAATGCGCGATATGAAATACGACTGGTACCTAAAAAATCGATGTGATTACAGTGACGAATACGCCAGACAAACAACCAAAACAGACGAAAATATAAATTCATGGGGCTACAACTCCTTTGTCAGCGGCAAAGGCTATCAGAGGTCATACCAGCGAGCAAGTTTGTTCACAAAATTATCCAGTCACCCCCTAAAACGCCCCACTCTTGATGACATTTTATATCTAAGACTGTGAGCATAAGCCCTTTTTTTATAGTCATTTTTGCCATAAAATGGCCGCGCTTAACTTTATTAAGCATCACAATTTAAATTCTCAGGGCGGGGCGCAATTCCCCACCGGCGGTAAATCGAGGCGACTAAATGCGCCAAGATGAGCCCGCGAGCGCTCGATATTTTTCGAGGTCAGCAGATCTGGTGACTTAGGCCATGTTTTCACATGAAGTACGCCTAACAGTCCAGAGCCGACGGTTATAGTCCGGATGAAAGAGAATAGAAAACACCACTACTTAGGTATGCTGGTGCATTTCGTTTGGCGTAAAGCCACTCTTCAAAGCCCTGATTCTGGTATTTTTTTAGGAGTAAACCATGAATCAGCTAACACTACTTTCGCCATTTGGTGATCCAATCGAACGTGTTGAAAAAGCCTTAGCCGCCTTACGATTAGGTAACGGTGTGTTATTACTCGATGATGAAGATCGTGAAAACGAAGGTGACATCATTTATTCAGCCGAGCACTTAACCGCAAAACAAATGGCATTAATGATCCGCGAATGCAGCGGCATTGTGTGTTTATGTTTAACGGACGAGCAAGCCAACAAACTTGAACTGCCGCCAATGGTGCAAGACAATAACAGTGCTAACCAAACTGCTTTTACGGTTTCAATTGAAGCTAAAGAAGGAGTGACTACAGGCGTTTCAGCTCAAGATCGAGTAACGACAGTAAAAACGGCTACAGCAGTAAATGCGAAAGCCAGCGACCTCGCTCGTCCGGGACATGTATTTCCACTGCGCGCGCGTGCCGGTGGCGTTATGGCTCGCCGTGGTCACACTGAAGGCACGGTTGATTTAATGCAAATGGCCGGTTTATCTCCTGCAGGTGTTTTGTGTGAAGTAACGAACGAAGACGGCACTATGGCCAAAGCGCCTGAAATTGTCGCCTTTGGTTTAAAGCACAATATGCCAGTATTGACCATTGAAGATATGGTGATGTATCGCTTGCAGCATGATTTGAAATTAGCCTAAGGCTTGTTTATAAAGAGCATCTATTTCAAAGCTCTGTTATAAATAAAATGGTAAAAAGAGACGAATATACGTCTCTTTTTAATTTTCAGCTTTATAAGTTATTCACAAACGCTTTATAGCGGCTCATCGCGTGAGCGTTAACTAGCATTCCTTGGTGACCAGTATTTGGCACCATGATTAACGCTTTAACCTCTGACTGACTCGCATCAAATAATTTTTCAGACAACTCTGCTGGTACTTGATCATCATTCTCTGCGCCAATGACCAGTAATGGGCCTTGGTAGTATTGCGCTACCACTTGCTCATTATCTGCTTTACGGAAATCTTCAGGCATTTCGATACGGGTAAATAATAGATACCAAGGTGTTTTCTCATCAATCCAATCATCAACATTGGTGGCAGAGCCTTGTAATACTAATGCGTCGACACTATTGGTTTTTACTAATTGCGCAGCAATGAAACTGCCTAGAGAATAGCCATGCACAATGACTTTATTTGTTGGGTAATGCTGGTGTAAATAGTCAAGTTGCAACTGTGCATCGGCGATTAAATTTTCAATTCGAGGCTGACCTTCACTGGCCCCTAATCCACGACGATCAACAATGAAAATGTCGGTATTGAGTTCTGATAGTCTGGTTAATATTGATAAACTGTCAGGCTCAATTTTCATGCCGTTACCTTGAAAAAACATCAAGGTCGTATCACTTGTAGGGTTATCGATGTAAAAGCCTTTCAACCTGACTTGTTCGCTGGCATCAATACTCACTGGCGTAATGATATTGTTAGGCATGACTTGTTGTAATTGATCAACAAAATCAGTTTTATAGGCGGCTGGTTGCTCATCACTAACAATAAACGTATCTTCACTGATCCTTATGGTACAAGCGGTTGTCATCAATATCATGCAGCCAACTACGGCCCCAGAGAATATATTTTTAATCAAACTTTTCATCTCATCTTCCTTTATAAAAAACGGTCTAGGTTTCATCCTGATACAGTAAAATATCACCCGGTGAACACGCTAAATGCTGGCAAATCGCATCTAACGTCGAAAACCGGATAGCTTTAGCGCGGCCACTTCTCAGCACCGATAGATTTTGTGGCGTAATCCCAACGAGTTCAGCCAGTTCAGTTGACTTCATTTTCCGTTTTGCCAACATCACATCGAGTTCAATAATTATGGCCATTAAATTGTCAGATCTGCCTCTTGTTGTAATTCAGTCGCATGCTTCATCACCCATGCGATGCAATAAAAAACTAGCCCGAACAAGGCAAACTTAAGTTCATAACTACCAAGGCTAAAGTAAATCGGCACTGCACTACTGAGACCGCTAAAGTGCAGTACAGAAGCCACAATCATCGGGTAAAACAGGCTCAATACAATCCACCAAACAAATACCAGCGCGATATGACGTAAGCAACGGAAGTTGTTTTTTGTGAACACTAAGCCTTGCTGATAAAGGTCAAATAACTGATATAGAAAAGTATAAATAAGTAAGTAGGGTAAAATTTCGACGCTACCTAATATCACTCCAGCATGAAAACCTTCAGCATAAAGTGTCTCGGCTAGGATTTTCCACGGCGCACCAAAGTCGACAGCCAGGTAACTGTTAAACCAGCCCCACCAGTCGATCGTCATTACGTATTCGCCTTCTCGAAACTCACCAAATACCATAGTGGCGCCATAACTACTGATTTGTAGCAAGGCTAAAAATATAATAAGTAATTTAATCCATTTACTAAGTAAAACTATTCTATCCATGATTAATTTAGGGTCGGCTAAAGTTAATTAAACGTTAACAGAATTAATAATTAACAGCAACTAATTACCGTTAAACGATAATTACCTCTGTTGATTAGATAATGATAAAAATTGATTTATAAGCTGCAGTCATAAAAAAACCGACAGTAATATGTCGGCCAATTAGATGAACTCTAAATCATGCTTACAAGTCGATAAATAACTGGTTTAAAAGCTGTTTAATTTTCGGATCATTATCTTCAAACTTAATACCTACATTGACTTTGCCATTTTCAAAACGGCTATTACATACTTTGGCTGGTATGGTGATATTCGTGTCATTGGCGTTGCGAATATTAACGAAAATGTCTTTCTCGTTAACTTTTAGGTTTTCATTGTCGGTCTTAAACAAGAAGCCACATCCCTTGGCAGAAATATCAGCAATAATCCCTTTGAGTTCAGAGCCGAGCTTACCTTCACTGTCTTCTCTTGCCTGTATTGAAGACGGTAAATGGGTCACAAAGCGTTGATGGGTGCGTAATTGACGATTCTCAATTTCTTTGGGATAGGTGAGAAATATGAATTTTTCAGGAAATTTAGTGATGTTTCTAATGGTGGTTTTAAATGCAAAACACTCACCTTGCTGGCCTTCCAACAAATAACGCACGACCACACCATTACCATGAGCAAAAACATCTTGATGATTATTCATCTGAAGCGGAGCTGGATGTTTGAGAATAATATACTTACCAATCTCGTAGCCCACTAACGTGGCTTTAGTTCTAAATTTAACCGGGGAGTTTATTTGTAGATCAACCAAATTACCTGGCATTAAACTAAAAAATATTTGTTCAACTTGTGCGGTCAAAATACGATTCCATTCTAATTTTTATCAGCAACATTCTAGTGCATTCACAACAATAAATTAAGCATATTTAGTGACTTAAAATGAAACTGTGTGATCTTTAAATAATAAAAAGGTGCCCTAAGGCACCCTTGAAATAGTCATAACTCTCGAAAGCTTAACTCACTAGGCGTTAATACCTGAGTGACGCAATAGTGCATCGGTATTAGGTTCACGACCCATAAAGCGTACAAATAAGGTCATTGGCTCTTCACTGCCACCCATTTCTAAGATGTTATTTAAGAAGCTTTTACCGGTTTCAGGGTTAAAAATACCTTCGTCTTCAAAACGAGAAAACGCATCTGCCGATAATACTTCAGCCCATTTATAGCTGTAGTAACCCGCAGCATAGCCACCAGCAAAAATGTGCGCAAAACCATGTTGAAAACGATTAAATGCCGGTGGCACATTCACCGCTACTTGGCTACGAACTTCATCTAAAATGCCTTGAATATCTGCGCCTTTAGCTACATCAAACTCATGGTGCATTCTAAAATCAAACAATGAGAACTCAAGTTGGCGTAACATCATCATCCCAGATTGAAAGTTCTTTGCCGCCAGCATTTTATCCAATAAAGCTTTTGGTAATGGCTCGCCGGTTTCAAAATGACCTGAAATTTTCGCTAATGCCTCTTCTTGCCAGCACCAGTTTTCCATAAACTGACTTGGCAGCTCTACCGCATCCCAAGGCACACCATCGATACCCGATACGCCGCCCACTTCAATTTGAGTCAGCATATGGTGAATACCATGACCAAATTCATGGAATAAGGTGGTCACTTCATCATGGGTGAATAAAGCAGGTTTACCGTCCACTGGGCCATTAAAGTTACAGGTTAAATAGGCCACAGGCTTTTGCAAACCTGTGGATGTAACGCGGCGACCACGACAGTCATCCATCCAAGCGCCGCCGCGTTTGCCGCTGCGAGCGTATAAATCTAGGTAGAAACTACCACGATGGACTTTATCAGCATCATAAATGTGGAAGAAACGCACATCATCATGCCACTTATCAAACTCATGTTGCTCTTCAATGGTTAAGCCAAACAGGCGTGACACTGTGTAGAACAAGCCTGATAGCACTGTGTTTTCAGGAAAATATGGACGTAGTAGTTCTTGAGAAACTTCGTACTTGTGGTGCTGTAATTTTTCTGCGTAGAAACTTAAATCCCACGATGCCATTTCAGTCACATCATAATGCTCTTTAGCGAAAGCTTTTAACTCAGCAAGTTCAGCTTTGGCTTGATCTTTTGAGCGTAGGGCTAATTCATTTAAAAATGACAATACTTGACTAGGATCATTGGCCATTTTAGTTGCTAAAGATTTATCAGCATAGCTGTCAAAACCCAATAGCTGGGCTAACTCATGACGCAACGCCAAGATTTCGTCCATATTGGCACTGTTATCAAATTCGCCTGCATTGGGGCCTTGATCCGATGCGCGAGTCACAAATGCGCGATAGCATTCTTCACGTAATTGACGATTTTCGCTGTAGGTCATTACCGGTAAATATGAAGGGAAATCTAGCGTAAATAACCAGCCTTGTAGCTCTTTGGCCTCTGCCATTGCTTTAGCTGCCGCAATAGCTGAATCAGGTAAACCCGCTAATTCAGTGTCATCGGTAATCAGCTTAGTCCATGCTTGGGTTGCATCAAGCAGTTGATTTGAAAAATTACTGGTAAGCTCTGATAGGCGTTTTACTATTTCGCCATAGCGCAGTTTTTGCTCATCATTTAAGCCAATACCCGATAACTCAAAGTCACGTAAACTATGGGTCAGTAAGGTTTGCTGCGGGGTAGTAAGCTTTGCAAAACCGTCAGATTGTTGCAATGATTTATAAGCTTGGTATAACCCTTGGTGCTGACCCACAAAAGTGCCATATTCAGATAATAACGGTAAGCATGCATCGTGCGCTTCGCGCCATTCATCAGTGCTAACCACTGAGTTCATGTGTGATACTGGCGACCAAATTTTGCTTAATTGATCGTCCACTTCTTCAAGGGGGGCAATTAAGTTTTCCCAAGTGTAAACAGAGTTATTGCTTAGCAATTGTTCAATTTTACTTCGACAAGTTGCAATAGCCTGCTCAACTGCTGGCTGGATATGCTCCGCTTTGATTTTCGAAAACTGCGGCAGTTCAGTGTCACTTAGCAATGGGTTGCTCATCTTTGATTCCTCGGGAAGTCGATTCAATATCACCTTCATTGTTAATAGGGGTTAAAGTGGCGAATTTCAAGGGTAAGCAATCATCATAAGCAGGATAAAAGCATCATAGTGACCAACCATTGTTAACCCCTAAGTGCATTAACTAAATGCCAGCAGCGCAATTATCACTCACTAACTGAAAGCCAACACAATAACTGTGAATAAGATCTCAACCTCAGTCAGCCACTTTTTATAAACAAATATCCGACAAGTTGATCACAAATCGTACTCGTTATCATTTTTATTTGAGAAAGTTAATGTATTCTCATTAAAAATTAATTCCTTTTGAGTCTGATACTAAATATGAAACCAACATTGTCATTGTTAGCTGCATCCCTATTGAGTATTTCCCCTTTTATGTCAGCAGCGAATGCCAGTGATGTTGCTGTCGCAGTTGATTTAGGTTGGGACTCAAAATACATCTCAGAAGGGCGTAATAACCTTGAAGATGGCGGCATCTATTGGGCTGGCGCAGCCATAGAAACGGGCAATCTAACCACTTATGCAGTTGTTGGCCGTGGTGACAGTGTTCATTACACTGAATGGAACTTTGGTGTTGAATATAGTTTGCAGCTCCATGATGACTTAGAAACCTTAATCGGCTACCAACGGCTTGAGTTTTATGGTGATGAGCGCGCAAACGATAATGAATTATTTGCTGAAATTGCCTATATCGGCGTGCCTTGGTTAATTCCTTCACTGGCTTATACCTTTGCCACCGAGGCCAGTGGTTATTTTGTTGAACTGAGTTTACATAGCCCCTGGCAAATCAGTGAACGTTTCTCTGTTACGCCCTATGTGACTCAAGGATTTGATTTTCGCTATGCCAGCCAAGACAACGATGGTGCCAATCATTTTCAGTTCGGAGTTGAAGCGGGTTATGAAATCAGCTCAGAAATTGCTATTAGCGCCCATGTTAGTCACTCGATTGCAATGGAAGATATTAAGCAGCAAGCCCGCAATGAAGGCGTCACGGGCAGTTTAGATCAAACTTATGCAGGGTTTAATTTAAGCTTTAGTTTCTAAACCTTTAGTTTCTAAAGCTTTATAAAAATAGCGTAAAAAACGCCATAGATTTATGGCGAAAGTCTACCGCATATTCTAAGCTAAGCGGGTGAACCATGACTCACTTGAAGCAAAGGAATGCTTATGACCATATTGAAAGGGATTTTCCCGCTTATTTTTGTGTTTATAATTAGCCAAATAGCGCCATTATTTATGACCATTGACTCACCTCAGGCCAACGAATTTGAGCAATTAGTCAGTAAACCGGCCAGCGAGAACAAGCAACCCAACCAAGCATCACTATCAATGAAGTCATTGCCGATGAATGTGGTACTTGATCATCAAGGTCAAGCAATCGAGCTACCCGCCACACAATCAGCGCTGGACTATTCTGCTGATGAGATGCTGCTAGAACCGTCGTCTACTCAGCAAGCAGTAAAGCGTGATACAAGCACCGCAAACAATAAAAAAGCCACCAGCAAAAATAAACCGCTCAGACTAGCAAAAAAGACCGCTAACGACCCCAGTTGTCGCTGGCTAGGTAATCGGATTAAACAACTGAGGGTGCAATTAAAAAGGCACTACTCAGAACATGTTGAAACTGAGCTATCTCATCGACAAACTGAGTGGGATTGCTTGCAATGCTCAACCTCAGGCCCAAGCCAAGAGCAATACTCCCAATGTCAGTATCGGCGCTAAACAAACCATAAAAACTTTTTAGCCTCCGTAAAACCAATTCCCGACTTAAGCGGTCAAGGAGACTAGCTTGTGGCTTAATTCCCCCCTACAATGGCTGCAAACGAAATATTCGTATCCTAAGAAACCACTTGTTCGAGGTAAAAACCTCCAAATAACAAGCTGTAAAAATACAATTAGAGAGGGTTAACATGGCTCAACATTTTGACTATATCTGCCTAGGCGCAGGTAGTGGCGGTATCGCTTCAGCAAACCGTGCCGCACAGCGCGGTGCTAAAGTATTAATTATTGAAGCCAAGCATGTTGGCGGTACCTGTGTAAATGTGGGTTGTGTACCTAAAAAAGTCATGTGGTATGGCGCACATGTCGCCGAAGCAATGAACCTATATGCAAAAGATTATGGTTTTGATGTTACGGTAAATAAGTTTGACTGGAATACCTTAGTTGATAATCGCGAAGCCTATATTAGCCGTATTCACGATGCCTATGGGCGCGGCTTTGCTAACAATAAAGTCACCTTAGTAAATGGTTACGGTCGCTTCATTAACAGTAACACTATTGAAGTGAACGGCGAGCAATACACCGCTGACCATATTACTATTGCCACTGGCGGCGCGCCGACTATTCCTAACATTCCTGGTGCTGAATACGGTATTGACTCTGACGGTTTCTTTGCTTTACGTGAACAACCTAAACGCGTTGCTGTTGTTGGTGCTGGTTACATTGCGGTAGAAGTTGCCGGTGTATTACACGCCCTTGGCAGCGAAACCCATTTATTAGTGCGCAAACACGCCCCGCTACGTAATTTCGACCCTATTTTAATTGAAACCTTAGTTGAAGCAATGGCAACTGATGGCCCTAAACTTCACACTCATAGTATTCCAAAATCAGTGACTAAAAATACTGATGGCAGCTTAACGTTAGAGCTTGAAAACGGTGAGTCACTCACGATTGATTGCTTAATTTGGGCCATTGGTCGCAGCCCATCAACTGGCAACATTGGTCTAGAAAATACTGATGTCACCCTAAATCCTAAAGGTTACGTGGTTACCGATGCACAGCAGAATACCACCGCAAAAGGTATTTATTGTGTTGGTGACATCATGGAAGGCGGTGTTGAACTGACGCCAGTTGCAGTTAAAGCTGGGCGCTTATTATCAGAGCGTCTATTTAACGGCATGACAGATGCCAAAATGGATTACTCGGTTATTCCTACCGTGGTATTCAGCCACCCGCCAATTGGCACTATGGGCTTAACTGAACCAGAAGCTATTGAGCAATATGGTGAAGCCAACGTTAAGGTATACAGCTCAGGCTTTACCTCTATGTACACAGCGGTTACCGCCCATCGTCAAGCTTGTAAAATGAAGCTGATTTGCGCTGGCGACACCGAAGTGGTTGTGGGGATTCACGGTATCGGTTTTGGTATGGATGAAATCTTACAAGGTTTCGGCGTAGCCATGAAAATGGGCGCAACTAAAGCTGACTTTGACGCCGTGGTAGCGATTCATCCAACTGGTGCTGAAGAGTTTGTTACTATGAAGGGTTAGTGTAGAAAAGCAACCCCTACCACTTGACTATTCAGGAAAATCTTATAGGCTGTCGCATATAAAGCTATGCGACCGCTTTCTAAAACGAGGTAACATTCTGTTCTTTTTAAAGAGCAGTGTATTTCATTTTTTAGATAAGAGCCTCACATGGTTAAGTTAATACATTCTAGTTCTGTTTATAAAAAAACAAATTTACAAATCCATAATAATGGTACATATAATTGCCTTCCATCTGAACGTAATATTGGTTCACTTCCAACTTTATTTAGTAAAGATGGCCTATTCCTCTACGAACCAAACAGCTACTTTTTTTATCTAAAAGCCATAAAACAAGCTAAAGACCTCAACTCATGCAGTCGTGCTCTCCTCAAATACTATCAGTTCCTAGAAGATGAACAGCTAGATTGGAATAACTTTCCTCCGATAAAAAGATTAAAACCGACCTATTTGTTTCGATCGTACCTGCTGAAATTAGTCAAACAAGATCATCTGGCATATAGCACAGCTAACGCATACATGAATCACGTTAAGAATTTTTACCTGTGGACGATGCACGAAAGATATCTAACTATTCATCGAGAGCAAGAAGCCCCCTTTAAAATAGAATTCGTACAAGTTAAAAGCCAAGGAATGTTAGCGCATATCCACCCCACCTTCACAGTACAAACAAGCGACTTACGCATCAAAGTGCCAAGAGACGCCAATAGTAAAAATATTCGCCCACTATCCGCTCTTAGTCGTGACTCTCTTTCACTCCTGATTCAATTTCTTCCAAAAGTATCGGAGGAATTACGTCTACAGGTATTGATTTCAATTGATACCGGCATGCGAATTGAAGAAATAGCAACATTAACTCTTGAAGCATTGGACACCGCAACTGCCATTGCAGAAAGTGAGCACCGTTTTGAAATATTGTTGTGCCCACAAATAACAGGGGTTCAAACAAAGTTCGGCAAAACTCGGAATGTTGAGATCTCTGCTGAATTATTACACTCATTGAACAATTACAAAATTTCAGAGCGTAGGCTTAGCCAAGTAAATAAGTTAAATAGAAAAATTAAACAGCTTAATACTGAAAGCCACAAACTTAAGCAAGCTCAAATTGAAGTATTAGAGCGAAGTAAACGTCACGAACCACTCTTTGTTAGCCAACAAGGTAATCCTGCATCGTCCAAATCCATAGAAGCTAGGTGGGGCGAGTTCAGGGCTAAAATTATACGAGCTGGAGCCGCATTTTCGCATAGATTTCATGACTTACGCTCCACATACGGAACATACCGCCTAAGTGATTTGCTAGAGGCTAAACTGCCTGTAGCCGATAGCATGGAACTCTTAATGGGGTGGATGGGACATAATCATGAGAGTACAACTTGGAAGTATCTAAAATTTTTAAAACGCAAGGAAGCCTTCAAAGTTAAGTTTGGCCTCTTAGATAGCATCATGCACGAAGCGCTAGGTGGTTTAAATGACTAATTTAACCTACTTGAGTGGATGGAAGCCAGAGTTGTGTATTCAACTTAATGACGGTCATAATCGTAAAGCAGATTTTAATCGCCTCTTAGTAAAGAACTTTCCTAGTACCAAAACAATGCAAGAAGAAAGTGAATTTATCGATGCCAATCGAGAAAGCGTTATTCTTAAAATGAAAGACGACTTTCAAGAATCCATTGATGAAGGGGGAAGCCATAGTTCACTGTATTTCACCTTTAATACCACCTATACATACCTGAGATGGTGTGACAAAGAAAACATCAGAGCATTTACTCAATTATCCATTGAAGAGTACATGGCTGCGTTGTATAAAAAAGTGCTTTTAGGTTCACTAAAGAAAAGTACTTATAGAAAGAATCGCTCACGATTATTTATCACATTCACACTACACCTTGATTTACCGGCAAATTGGTTTGATAACATTACAGTCCTGGATTCAAGTGATACAGAGTCCTTTGAGTCATACTCACGAAGCGATTTAAATCAATTACTTCCTTTTTTAATGAAACTTTTTAATCAAACATATGAACAATTTATTGAAAACCCCAGCAAACACATTGAAGCACACAAGTTAACTGAAACGATGGTGTTTCGGTGGAAAGGAGATACATACAAGCTATGTGCTGGCATATCGAAAATGATGTGCTCGGCAACCTTTTTATTAGCTTATTACACATATACTAATACAAGTGATTTGTTCAAATTAAAACAACCTAAAAACACCTCATTCTCAGTAGGTGAAACCTGGTACACCATGCCAACTGATAAGCGTAGAGCATTTAAAATGATTCAGGTTGAATTGGGTGATCATGGTGTCTTGGAAATACCTAAGCATTCAATAACCTTTTTTGACAAGTTGCTAAAAGCTTCAAGAATTTTAAATAAAGATGATGACGCATTGCTGTTTAACACTATCGCCTATAAACAACTAAGACCTATGAAAGCAGCAACACTCCAAGACTTTATAAGACTATGGATAGAGAAACATTTTATATTTACTGACCAAACAGGAAGACGGCTAAGGCCCGTCATCAGTCGCTTTCGTGAAACAGGCTCTCAACTTACAGCTTATCATCAGGGAAAGTTAGCTAATGATATTATGCTGAATAATACCCCTAATACACGTAAAAAAAGCTATTCAACTGGCAATAAATACACCAACATTGGCATGATGCAAGATACGCTTTCCATAAGGCAAGAACAAGCACAAGCAAAGGTCAGTACAAAAGAAGCACAACAAAATATAGCTATTGACGTGTTAGTCATTGAGCAAGAGTATAAAGCCCATATACCTAATCTCAGTAATACTCCAAATGGCGGAAGTTGCGCCAACCCCTTTAATACAAAAGCCGAGAAGTATACCAGAAAGGCTTTACGTCACGGACTAGCTAAAGAAGGTGAGAGGCTTGCTTGTGCAGATTTACTGGCGTGTTTTGGCTGTCCAGAACAAGTTATTGTTCAATCTGTGAACGACATTTGGTCTTTACTCTCATTTAAACTCTGTATTGAAGAAGCAATGTATCTGCATCTAGATGCTCACCATTATCGTAAAAATTTTGAGGATATCATTCGCTATATTGAAAATCAGATCCTCCCCAAAATAAAAAAAACAGTTATTAAACAAGCTGAATTACGCATAAGTAATGAGGGTCAACATCCTCTGTGGTCAGATTCGGACTCAATTCTTGAGTTAGCTCCATCACAATCCAATAAGGAGCATTCATAATGGATACTTCACAACTTTATCTTGTCGACTTTCCTGAAGAGCTAAAAATAAAAGACCTTGATATTGTGTCGCTTTACCATCAAAACCGATTTGAGGAGCTTGATGCGGTTATCGTTTGCAGAGACAGTAATGGCGATATTACCGCAACGTTTGAGGAAGATACTTGGAAATTAATGCCATTTGCTCGACGAAAGATTAAGACTAGTTTTAACTTTAGTGAATTCAAACATTCTCCTAGATTAATGAATGAACTAAAATTAGTCACCTACGGTCGGTTATTTAATAAAAACCCACAAGGGCGCAAGGCCTCTTCTTTCTCTGCAATAGAGAGTGAATTGTCAAAAAATAAAATAGCCTATCGTTTTTTACTAGAAAACAATTATACATCTTTATCACAACTATCAAACCCTAAGACTTGGGAGGCATTTGAAGAGTACTTAATCAATAAATCGTATGCTCAACGTACTCTAGAGGGAATGTTTGTAGCGATAAATAACATACTAAAGCTATCAGGCTGGCACCATTTAAAACTGGGATTCAATCCAATAAAACAAGAGTTATCCTCAAAATTAAGTGACAAAAAACTCCAACAAACACTGGTTATTCCTGAACGCCTTTCTGATGCAATTTACGGTCAAGCGATTAAATTAGTTAATGCAGCACTTCCCCATAAAGAGTCAATTGCAGAAACAGAAAAAGCATTGCAAGACAACTACCTTGAGGGTAAACGAACCCTAGATGAGAAACTTAAGAACGGCTCAACGTTTACGTTTTTGGGCGAAAGTAAAAATATAGTAGATCACCGCAAATATGTTATCGCAATTGCAGATAACCAACCACAAACGCTAAGTGATATCATCGCACCACTGGCTAGAAAAATAGAAAATACTGAGCTTAATAATGGCAATGACTTTCATCGTTACCTTGGGCAACTAATCACATCATGCTACATCATTTGTGGTGGGTTTAGTGGGATGCGTGACTCCGAACTTGATAAGTTAACACCGAATAGCTACTACAAGGATACCTTTGAGGGCCGTGACTATCACATGTTGCAATCACACACATTCAAGCTAGGTGAAAAGCGAGAAACCTGGGTAGTAGCACCGGCAGCACAACAGGCTATCGAGTTAATAACAGCTATCACAAAATATTGGCGTAAAGAGGTTAGATACCCTGACACAAAGTACAACAATACAGTCTGGGTAAATCAACCTTACCGATCTAAAATTCCTCGTCTCATCAACTATTGGAACAAACGCCTTCAACTCTTCTGCAAGCAGTTTGATTTTGTTGTCACGCAAGAGGACTATCAGGAGTGCTTAAACTCGAACTCTGCATCATCCAACAAGATAAAAGAGACAGTTAAGGTAGGAGAGCCCTGGCCTATGGCAACACACCAGTTTAGACGATCTCTAGCGTTCTATTGTATTAAGAACAGACTCGGTACAGCCATTGCCCTAAAGCAACAATTTAAACATTTATATCTATCCATGACTGAGTGGTATACCAATGGAGGTAAATTGGCGAGTATTCGAGGTTTAAGGGTCGATGATAAAATTCAAAAAGCCTTGAATATTGTTAATGCTGAAACAGTTGCCAATAAGATATTTAATCAATGGCACTCAGATATTCAATTATCTGGTTCTCACGGCAAAACGATTATGAAAATGCGTGATGATGTGCCACAAATTTACAGCTCTTGGGATGTTATCTATCAAGCGATAAAAGATGGAAGATTAACCTTACATAGCACTGCACACAGTTATTGTAAGGCTGGATATGACTGCGATATGGATGGCATTATCACTCCCCAATTCTGCGTTGACTGTTCATCAGGTAGCAGCATTATTGATGACAAACAAGCTATATGGTGGCAGAAAAAACACAAAAGTTTGGTGGCTTATATAGCGTTAGGTGATGACATTTCGGTGACAGATAGAAGCCATTTCATTACCCAAATTCGAGCTGCAGAAAACGTCATGTCTGACTTTGATATGCCTTTTACCCCTTTTGAGGCTGAATTAAAGGTGACTGAATTATGAATAAGAGCGAAAACACACTGCTAGCATTAGAGTCTGCACTAGATCGTATTTCGCAGGGTAAACCTAAGCGCATTCTGGCTACACGAAAGCTAAGTGTTCGAGCTGTTGAAGAAGAAGCAAATCTAGGAAATGGTAGCGGTTATTACTACCCTGATTTTGTGGAAAAGGTTAAACAGGTCAAGGTAGATATTGCTGAAGCAAAAGGCGAATACGTTCAACCTGAAATTCAGTCAGTACGTCTTAAACTCAATGAGCAGAAGCGTATTAAGCAAAACTATAAAGAGAAGTATGAAGCGGTAAGAGAACAACAAGCCAACTTTGCAGCTGCACAGCATCACCTCAATGATAAATTAGTGCAAGCTCTAGCGAAGATAGATGACTTAGAGTTTGAAAATACGAGCCTTAAGGATGAGCTTGTTAAACTAAAACGAAGTAAAGTCGTATCGATTAAGTAACATAACCGAAGCCCATACCTGAAACATTCAGGGTGGGCCGAGGAAGCTATTAGGCATTACTTATTTAGGGATGTACCACTTACCCGTACGTATCAAGTTAGAAGATATCCCTTGAAGTTATAGTCGCTTGTTAGTTTACTTCGCCTTTACCATCATTTTTTAGCAATTTTCTATATTTCGAGTGTAAATACGCCTTTAAAAAACCGCTAAGCACTAACCTAACAACAAAGCCTGTAAAGATGTAAATTGCTATACCGCTAAACGCCTTGTTGTCAAAAAAGAAACCATATAGCCCAGAAAGCAGAACCCCCATAAACAGAAAGTTAATTACTATTGATACTGGGTGTACTCTACTTACCATATCCACAGTTAAATCTAATTGTTCATCGTCCATGCAACTCCTACCTATAAATTATTGAACAGCTAGCCACACTTGAGTCCATTGAAAAAAATAGAGTTTTATTATGTAAACTCATCTTGATACATTAGCAAAATCAGGTCAAAAAACAAATTTTAAAAGTGTTAAGACCAACGACTCAAAGTGATCTTGAGTACATTGCCTTACCAGTTAAAGCTTGCCTCATTTACACCAACAAATTAATGTAACTTTACTAACTAAATTTTTAGATTTTTAAGAGGTGTTTATGGATGAACCCAATATTGAGACGATACGAAAGAACTTGGGGGTGGAAAAACATATTCCATTCTTTGGTTACTTGATTTACCGCGCAGACTCAGATGAGTTTTTAGCAAAATTCGACATTTCATCTGAGCGTATACTTAAGGGATGGCATAAACTCCCTGACCAAGCCAAGCCATTTAAAAAAGTACTCGAAGCCAATCGGGTATGCCAACAGCTTGAGCTAGACCCTAGTATTTGCGAAATAATGATAGGATTCGATTTGGGTAAGCAAATCGCAGTAGGGCCACTGGATAACGATATAGTAAGTGAGAATTAAAAATGTACTTCTTGATAACTATGCACTCTGATCCAAGATTCTATGACCTAAAATGCCAGCAAGTTCTCCCTGAATTAGATTACATTGAATCACTCACAAAGACGTTTATTCATAACGGTGAAGTTCGTACAGTAAAATTAGCACCCACAAGCTTCATGAGTGGTGAAAATGATTGGATGGTTTCTTGCCCAAGAAACGCAATTGAACAGTTACGAGAGCTTGATATACACCCTTTTAAGACAAAAAATGAGGCGCGAGAGTTTGCAAAACTCAACCAACTAGACTCATTTCGATATCTAAAAATTTAGCTCGCCCTAAAGTAAGCTGGAGCATAAGGAAAATAAAAGTATACCCTTTAGCTAATTGGTAATCACTGAGCGTTGCATCCATTACTCATATAATTGGATTTCTAATTCAATTGCAATAGCCTCTCAAGATTGAAAGCTAGATGTCTACCCTGAGGCAAATAGAGATGCAACTCAATACTTCCTGCTATCAGTTTACATAAGAAGAAGAATTTCCGTCGGTCATATCAATACCAACTATGACTGGAGTACAATTAGCCTCTTCACAGTACTGAGCTCTAATAGTCATCCCTCTAAAACCGACTGCTATTGGGCGATCGTACACCCTTCTCAGACCTATCGCGCTTTCACTGCTATGTAGTACTTGTATTGTTCCACCTGGTACCGTGCTAGTGTTTGTAAGATTCTCTTTAAGCTTTGAAAGATAGTTACCAGAATCGGCAGGAGTACTTGAGTCTATAACTCCATTGAAATATGAATAATCCTCAGAGTTTTCATTTATAGCCTCACCTGAAGTTGTCGCTTCTGGAGGTTTGGCATAATTGAGTGAACCACCAAAAGAGCTGTTCGCAAATATGGATATGTCGAACGCTCTTGCATAATAAACCTCTGTGATAACTCGAAGATAAAAGTACTCCTCTTTCGATTTACTAGAGCTTTTTTCCTGTAGAAATTGAGCAACCTTCAGATAACCAGCTAAGACTGTATCTGGTCCAATCTCACCTGTACTATTATCAATCGTGAACAGTTTTTTAAAAACAGTCTCCGTAGAAAGACTATATGATTCTGCCGCTGGTATTTTAAGGCTCACAGACTCAACTGAAGATGCTGTAATGTTCAATGATAAAGCTTCTGCCGGAATAAGAGCCGACAAATCACTCTGGCTTACTGTTGTGCTAGAAAACTCAGGAAATGCGACTAGCCTTAGTCGATTAACTCTGGTCTGTTCGTGGGTTCTTGTGCATTTACTCAGATCATCTGCATCAGGAGTACATAAAATTTCTGCGTTAAAGACGTTTGTATTTTTGTAGCTTGGTTGTTTGAATAGTGTTTGTGAGCCAACAAGAACTAAGCTCTTTTTAGTCTCTTTAAGCTCAGTGAGCTTAGTCTCTGCAACGGTTTTCTTTTCTGTTTTTGCTGAAATAATTGCATCATTACTCTCGTCGCTTTTAGCTTTATCACGCTTAGCTACTAGTAAATCTCTATCCGCTTGATCTTGCGCTACTACAGCTTGATCGTAAGCGGACTGCTCAGTTTCAGGATTATATGGAGTGCCTTTGAGGTTGTTTTTATCTTCTTCGAGCCTAGTAATTTTGGTGTTTGTTTTAGCTAGCTCAAAATCTGCTTTTCTTTTAGCCGTATTTGCTATGGCTAATTTTCCTTGATCAGTACCTGCTTCTACAACATCAAAAGCGGCTTGAACTACAGCATCCTCCTGCCTACGTTTAATCACATTTTGATCTTGAATTTGTTTATCAAGATCAGATGTATCTGCAGGAGTATCAGGGCGTTTTTTGGCATCTGATAAGACTGCGTTTGCTTTTATTGCGGCAGCAGTTGCATCTTCTTTCTTATGCGTTAATGATAATAAGTTATTAGCATCTTGAGTCTTTTTATTTTTTGCATTGGTGATTGCAGTATCAAAAGCTGCAACTTCGCTAGCTTTGGCCGATATTTTACTATCCATTGCAGCTATTGCGGGGTTATCAAGGATATCATTATAGTCTTTGCTGGTCGCAGGGGCTGATAAGCTTTTTTCGTACTCATTATTAAGCTCTGTTTCTAGATCGAATCGTGCAAGCCTTGGCGACATGCCAAGTTTATTGATAATCGCTTTTTCATGAGGCTCTAACTCATCGTAATCGGTATTCAGTAGTGTTGTAAGCTTCTCATTTTCAGGGTTGTAGTTATAAGAATAAATATCACCAACTAATAGATCTTCTCTGGGCGGAAAAACAGGGACAATTCCTAATTGCCTCATATTCTGAGACCATTTAGCTTTGACCTCTCCAGGCTCAACAGGAGTTGAGCTGCAACTGGCTAGCAGGATACAAGTAGCAATGGATACTGTGACAGTAGCAGTGACTTTCATCGTTAATTCCTTTTATTTTACTTACTTTCCGTAGCAATAACCTTGGTAAGTCCAATCAGGCACACTTCCAACTTACATTAGGTAAAAATGAAACACTATAATTAATATGGTTGAAACTTAGGTCAATCGAGCCTCTTTCAAAGAAAGAGTCGCATTGTCTTCAATCGCAAGAACTGGTTTCTATTCGTTAGATTCCAACTGAGTTTATAGCAGGTTAATACCTCGAAAACTTAAGGTAGTATCTCCCTTACATCACAACCCAAGGCTTCTGCCAATTGGTATGCTTTTTCAAGCGTGATATTGACTTCACCACGTTCGATTCGACCTGCATAGCTGCGGTCAATCTCAGCTAGAAGCGCCAGTTTATCTTGAGAAATCCCCATTTCTTTCCGCTTACGCCGTAACTTTATGCCAAATTGGATTGCTAAGTCTTTCATTTTTCATCTCGTTAAAGATAAAGACTATCCAAAGTTGCGGCTTATAAAGCCACGGATTATAATCCGCATTTAGTTTATAATGTTCTTTTACTCCTTAGAACTAACGATTAACCCCTTGTGAGAAAGTAATGACAAAAGTTTCAATTAAAATATGCCCTAATTTGCATACTATTCTCCAGGACGAGAACTTTAATAATTTCCAAGTAGTGCAGCTGCGCGATGCATTTCTTGCAACTTCAACTAATAACCAAAGTGTCGGTGAAACCTATAAGTTTATTTACAGGCAGGTCAGCAGGCTTGTAAAAAAAGGGGGCTTAAGAAAAGTTAATAGCAAAAACTCGAAACCTATGGCTTACCAAAAAACAGAATTATTCAATCAAATTCATTTCGTTATAAACGAATCTAGTGAAGACATTAAGCTATCACCAAAGTTAAAAGCTAAAGCCGAACGTGACGATATCCAGCAACTAAAAGAACGCCTCAAACAATCTGAAGTTGATCTACTAGCCTGCATTGGAGAGTCAGAAGAATATATGCGGTTATATAAATCCTTCCCAGAGATGAAGGAACACCTTGAGTCTCAATACATGCTTGCTCGTGAAAACAGCTCAAAACTTCTTGGGCAGATCAAAGCTATCAAGTCCGTAATCGCGCATCAGCAGAAGTAACTTCAATGCAATTAAGACAATGGCAATCAGAGTGCGTCAATCGCGCTCTAAAGCATTTTCATGCCAATCAAAGGCACTTCCTCTGCTTAGCAACTCCTGGAGCAGGTAAGACGATTATGGCAGCAGAGGTCGCTGCTAGATTATTTGAACAAGACCTTATTGATTTCGTGCTTTGCTTTTCACCTTCAGTGAATATTTTGCAAGGGATTCAAAAAACATTTTCACTCCGGCTGGAATGCCGCTTTGATGGTGTGATTGGTTCTGTTGGCTGCTCTTATACCTACCAAGGTATGCTGTCTTTTAAAGAAGACTTCTGGCAGTTACTAAAAAGAAATCGAGTATTGGTAATCTTTGATGAAATCCATCATTGCTCTGGTAGTACTCTTGAAGATGCCAATGCTTGGGGGGAAGAGATCTTACTCAACATACAAGATCAAGCGCAGTACACCTTAGCTTTGACAGGTACGCCTTGGCGCTCAGATCAAGCCCCTATTGTCTTATCTCGATATCTAGACCCTGATAACCAAATTCAATGTGACTATGTTTACGGTTTAAAAGAAGCCGTGAAAGATGGTGTTTGCCGGAATCCAAAAATAGTATTAATTGATAACGAAGAACTATTAGTTACAAACCAAGATAATGAGATCCAAACATTCAACAGTTTTGACGCTCTTTTCAAAGGCTCATCAATTTCATACCAATCGGTCATCAAAAATGACTTAGCGATCCATCATGTTTTAAACCTAGCAATTGATAAGCTAGAGAGTATCAGACAACTAAACCCTAGTGCTGCTGGATTAGTCGTAGCATCCTCAATTGAACATGCATTCTATATTTTAAAAACACTCAAAGATACGTTCCAGCAAACAGCAACAATCGTGACTTATCAGGAAGTAACTCCATCGGACACAATCAACAAATTTAGGCATGATGATTCACAATGGATAGTTAGTGTAGGGATGATAAGCGAAGGTACTGATATTCCAAGGCTACAGGTTTGCTGCCACCTAAGCAGAGTTAAAACCGAATTGTACTTTAGGCAACTTCTAGGGCGCATTTTGCGGATAACTGAGGATATTGACCAACAAGCATGGCTCTTCATTTTCGCAGAACCCAAACTAGTCGAGTTTGCACATAGAATTGAGCTTGAGCTCCCAGAGAGCCATGTTGTAATCAGAGAGTCGAAACCTAGCAGAGGTATGGAATTAACCACATCTACCTATGAGAAAGAATCCTGTCTGCTTCCCAACCAATCTCGTTGTTTTACACTTGATATTGGTGATATTTTCGAAAAGAAACAGGCTAGTTCATTACCAAACCGAACAATTAAAGATGTTCAATTCACCACTTCAAACCTATCAATAGAGATCTTAGGCAGGTTTAGGGAGAAGGTTATTTCGACTTTTGACTCTCCTTTCTAACCACAAATAAGCTTTTTTACATTGATTATGTGCAAGTGACATTTATCCATATGACTCGGGGCTGTCCATAATGAGGCTAAAAGTCGTCTAGTGAAACTAGTGGCGGCTCAGAGTGTTAGCGATTACTGCTTTAGAGAGTTTTTCTGATCAGCCATTTCTGTAGTTTGTTTGTGGTTTTTAACTTCCAACTTCAACTGTGAGAACTGCTTTTGCTCTTGCCTAAGTTTATAAATTGTTTGGTTAAGTTCTTTATTTGCACTATGAATTTTAGCTAACAACAACTCCAGCTGTTCAGCTGTTTCGGCGTTTTTAGTTGCTATCTCAAGATCGATTTTTGCATGTACTGCTTTATCTGCATCATGTGTGTTTTTGGCAAAAAATGAAGCTGTTGCACACAAAAAAATTAGAGCCGCTACACTGAGATAAAAAATGTTGGCTTTGTGAGTGCTATGTAGTTTCTTATCTTTTGTAAGTTTATGAAAAAATAATATTTTTGAAGGACTTTCCTTTCCGATTCTATGAGTTAGGTCTATGTTGGGAAACTCACTTTTTAGCTCATCTTCTATTTCAACTCCTTTTCTTACCGCCCCTAATAGTAGTGGGTGATACCAATATGTATCGACGAAATAAAAGCACAGCCATAATAAGGCACTAGCTATTAGAAAAAAGAAAGCTAGTGAAATACCCCATAAAAAGTAGCCGGACTTTAAACTAACCCCGGCCGCACCAATTAAAGCCGAGACAATTAGGATGCCATAGTTTCTAACCTTCATTTCCAAGTCGTTGAAATGTTGCTGAGTTTCAATTACTTGCTTCCATATTTCGACTTTTAGCTTTAGCATTTCCATGCTTTGATTACTCATTGTTATCCTTTAAATTTTACAAAGTTATAATGTTCCATGATCTCACTAAATGTATTAACTTCAATGCTAGCCTTTGCCCCGCTTGAGCTCTCTTTTATCTCTTTTTCACGCGCAACATCCTGGTCAGTCCAATGGGTAACAGATCTGAGTAGATTGTAAGCTTCTTCGTCATCATTAAAATGCTCAGTACCATATTTTGCAAAAACATCATCTACACCAGCTTTTTGCGCCATTTCAATGTCTTTCATTTCACTATCTCCGATATAGACGCAGTCAGATATTGATGAACCAACGTTTTCAATAATATCTTTCAATAGCTGAGGGTTTGGCTTTAGTTCACCTTCTGGAGTTACATGCTGAATTACGTTTTGGAAATTGAAAGAGCTTTTGTACTTGTCATCGGGAAGCTTATGATCTGGTGGTGTAAATAGGTAATCAATATATTTATCGAGACCAAGCTTATTAATTCGGTAGCTTGAGTAATAGCTTTTAGACTCCGTGTAGACGACCACAAGCGCACCTGATTCTTTAATTGCTTGCAGAGTACTTTCAACTGTAGGGTAAAGTTTTAAAGTACTAACCCTAGCCTCTCTAAAAGCCTCAATTGCAGGTGTCATAGCTTTTCTGATTGCTTCACTGGTTCCATATTTTGCTTGAAGTACTGGGATACTCTCAAGTAAGAATGCATATTCAGCAGTGCCATGTTCTTGATGAACTGCCTTAATCTCAGCGATAAGGGCTGCACTATCAACTTCACTGATTTCAAGAACTTTATCAAACATTGGTTTGAAGCTTTTATACCAGATGTTAAACCAGTCGAAGAGCGTATTATCTAGATCTGTGATAAGGACTGATTTATTGGGTTTCATTTATGTTGAGCTTCTTGTTGTTCAAGTTAACCAGAATTATTAACTAAAAAGAAATTGAAAGATAGCTATCGAAGATATTCGTCTACCATGTCTTGCTGCTGGAGAAGCATCTAAGAGCAGCATGTGAGTATAGTAGACAGGTGTATAGCAGTACCTTAAACGGGTCATTAAGCACAACACTCAACACAATCAACAAATTTAGGCACGACAAATCAGTGTTGGAATGATTAGTGAAGGTACTGGCATCCCCAGATTACAGGTTTACTACCACCTAAGCAGAGTTAAAACTGAATTGTACTTTAGACAAATCTTGGGGCGTATATTGAGAACCACTAGAGCTTTAGATCAACAAGCATGGCTGTTCACTTTTGCTGAACCAAAACTAGTCGGTTTTGCGCATAGAATTGAGCTTGAACTCCCAGATAGCCATGTTGTTATTAGAGAGTCCAAACCTAACGGCAGTATGGAATTAACAACATATTCTTATAAGAAAAAATCTAGCCTGCTTCCCAATGAATCTCGTTCTTTTACCCTTAGTATTGGTGATATTTTCTATAAAAAACAGACTAATGCATTACTGAATCGAACAATTAAAGATGTTCAAGTTACCAGCTCAAGCAACCTATCAATAGAGCTTTTAGGCAGATTTAGAGAGAAGATTATTTCGACTTTTGACTCACCTTTCTAAAGAGAGAGTAATTTAGATGGTGTCACCATTTATAATTTTGACACCTATTATATTTAAACAAAGTTTTTGGACTTATTTAGCTATTCAAATTACACACACTAAATATGAATAGCAGCCTAACTCTCGATAAAATCACAAGTAAAGTGAACAAGTTGGCAGAAATTCATCTATAAATTTGTTTCCATTATAAGTTTTAGCATCTCTGCATTTATGAGTTTGAATTTGAAAAATTGTTTATTCTTCTTATCAGAGTTTACCTTTTTTTCAATGAACCATTGTTTTTCAACAATCCACATAATGGCACATCGCACCTCAATAGTTAGCTCATCGGTAGTTTCCGCTATGCCAAAGTCATTGCGAATCCTATCTGCATCTTCAGGAGTTCGATCTGGATGGATCTTTAGTTGCAAAGGTAAAATTAAGTTCCATCGTTTATCCGCTTCAAGAGTTTCTTCAGGCTTTGCTTTATATTTATTGTCTTGAGAACACTCCACTATTTCTCTAACCCTAGAGAAATGAAAATTCTTGTAAAATATGTTTCTAGAATCATTCCGGTGATAACCTCTAAACATCCATTGTGAACCATCATGCATAATTCCAAGAGGAACAATTTCTCGCCTATCATGGTTTTCACTATTTTCAGATATATAACAGCAGCTAATAGCGTAACCTCCATTAATAGCTCTTGTAATCATTGCTACTGAATCTGCAGACAGATTATTAGGAACTCGTCCTATTTTGGCAAAAGGGATTGCTGTCCTCGCAGGATTGGACAACTTATTTTTATTAAAACCATTTGCAAGCATTCCCAAAGCAGTCTCAGAGTCTAAATCTAATAGCGATTGAAAACTTCCCCTAACTATAGCATTAGCTCTAACTGTCCGATTATATTCAATATTACCAGGCTTTAACTCACTATACTTTGCTATAATTTTGGAAGATGCTGCATCAGAAAGGTTAAAAATTTCACTTATATCCGAACGTTTTACTACGCCTGTAAATCTAAGCATAAAATCTATAAAAGCCAGTCTGTCTGCGATTTTTGGGTAGGTATTTTTTAATGTTTCGAATGTAATCATAAATAGTATCCATTCTTTATTTTTGTTTTAATTTTAGATTATAGATTGGCACATGTACACATTAATGACATCAAAAAACAGAATGACAACAAGATAGTTTACGCAATAACTATATTTGACATCTAGTTTTTATCAGTGCCTGTTGATCCCGAACGGTGATCGATCGTATAATGAGCAAGAAGGACAAATACCCAACAAACTTACGTTATAAATTAGGAGGCCTTATGGCTACAAATGGAAAATCAGGTGATAACCGTCGACACGGAATGGTCCGTGAGCGTTCGCAAACACAAACACTATCGGGGCATTGGGTGAAAAGAGATGCAAACACTGGACAATTTATGGATGTAAAGCAAGACGGCACCCCATTTAAGGGGGTTAGAAAAGAGAAATAAAAAAGCACTTTCAGTTAATACTAAAAGTGCTCTTTTACTATGACGTGAATTATTTACTCTGCGCCAACAGACTAAATAAGGCCCAACATAAAGAGGTTTCAAGCCCACAGAAAGGCAAGATTGCTCAGATTTGTTTCGCAATCATACCTTTCAAATGTGTTCACCTCAATAGCAGAATTCCCTCTTCAATCTTTTTTGGGAGGAAACTCATATGAGTATTCGACAAAAAGATGTGCTGGTTTGTGCATATATTCGTCGCCGTAACGGTCGACAAGAATACGTAAGCAGCCACCTGCGATCCCTTCCTCGATAACCGAGAAGCGATCAATAGATGCTACTGAATTGTCAGTAGCATCACTCAATAATTTTGTTAACGCTATTCGGAGAATTGAATATGTGTAGAAAAACGCTTTTAAAAGATATATCAACCACTTTTGAAAAAATGGGCTTTGTGCCAAGTAACACTAAAGCACCTTTCACTTATCAATCTAACATTAAATATCCGAGTATTTTTGCGGATAAAAGTGATCATGCTCATTATATCCTGTACACACCTAAGCGAACGCTACAAATCGTAGCTAAGTATCAGGAGTCTACAGGTACTACAATAGAAAAACTCGGCTATACAGCTCTAGATGCGGCTCGAACCACACATGATAACTACTTGGTGGTTTGTGGTGGTGGCGAGCTACTAAAACATAGTAGAGCAATTAAGTTTCTCAATGGGCAAAAGAGCATAGCTCCTCGACTGCATGCATTACGAGTTGAAGATATTGAAAGCTTTTTAAGCGAAGATATAAAACTTAAAGCAGCTTAGTTTTGCTTCATATTTTAAGTAAATATCTCTTGCTTGCACGGTTATAAGTAAGAGATATTACTATTCATTTTAATAGCGATTAAAACCCATATCAGTATTAAACTAATGATATGAAATACCTTAATACAGAGCTGTTCATCCTCCCAGAATTTATCTATACCACTTCATTGGGCCTAATTTGAACTGCTTTCTCACCAGATCAATGTTCAAGGACATAAGGCTTAAAAATGAAATTTAATTACCTTGCCGAGTTTCCGATACCAGAGGAATCACTGCCGCCAAAGCTTCGTGAGCTCTTAACTCCAGTTAGTCTTGCAGCAAATATAAGAGTAGAAGTTGCCGCCATGCAAGAGACCGATCAATATGGTCCAAATGCTGAGCACCTTCACCTACAAATGGCCGTAGTCAGCGGCATTGAAAATCAACCAATTGAAACTCTGCGAGAAGCAGCAAATGGCGTTGTTCAATTTTCAGTTCCTATTAATGATCACATAGGGTGCACAAGTAATTTCACCCCTTCTTTATCTGGCCACGATTACATCGTTGCGGCATGGGGCTGTAACTCATTTTATTCATATAGTCTGTCTGAAAAAGTTTGGATGACTCTTGGGTTATCACCACGCTGCGTTGGCAATGATGAGCAACGCTTAATTTACGACGATTTAAGTCTTCCTGAGTTTGATGTGGCAGATGGTGACATTTCAACCAACTATCACCGTTCACTAAAAAGAAACGTATGCTGGCGAATGTCGAATGAATATCTAAGGCGATATTTGTGGTTAAGGGGAGCTCGAGGCGTTCGAGTGTTTTTCTATCAAATACAACTAGAAGATACAGCTCAAA
Source organism: Shewanella sp. 3_MG-2023 (assembly GCF_030548765.1). NCBI lineage: Bacteria > Pseudomonadati > Pseudomonadota > Gammaproteobacteria > Alteromonadales > Shewanellaceae > Shewanella > Shewanella sp. 3_MG-2023. The sequence goes on from NZ_JAUOSH010000009.1 coordinate 73,237, forward strand.
TTCGTGAAGTCATGGATGGTAAGTCTCATGTCGTCTTAAAGCCTACTGAAGGTGTAAATTGGTATGAATTGGACATTCATGAGCATAACAATGGGCTTCTTCTTCAACTATGGGCCTCTGTTGAAGCAGTAATGCCGGAGCTGTGTAGTGAGCAAAATGCAGATGACCTCCTCTGGCCTGGAGAGGAACAACCTATGACTCATACTCTAGCAAACTCATTGGTACGCCATAACCCAGTTTATCTTAATGATAGATTTTTAGAAAAATACGAACAAAGTAATTTTTACGATACAACCCCCTTCAAAGCATGGGCGAAATGGAATTGCAGCCCTTCCTATCAAGGACAGTGGAGTTTCACTGAATGCCAACGGGTCGGTAGAAATCTAATAAAAATTCCAATGAGAGAATTATATAAGCCTAAACCAGACCGTGAAATTGTTCATGCATACGAGCATGTCATTGATCCCACTGATTTGGAGCATATTGACTTAGATGAAGAACATATCGTCAATAAGGTGCAACGGTTACTAAATGCACTACTAGATTTGGGTGATGGCCTATCACAACTAGGAGATAGTATAGGGCTGATGAACTCTGCCGAAGAATTAACAGGATTCAGTCGTAGAGAATTTGAAGCGAATGGGTGGCTAAAATATCCAATGCTAAGCCGCCTAGCGCAAGTAGCGCCTGTCGATATGACCCAGCAAATGTTTTTAACTCGCTGTAAAAGTATGCATGAGCTATTACAAAAAATTCCAAAAGGTTACCTTAAGTCTCTTCTTGTTCACGCTGGTTGCCCTCGGGCCAAAATAAAAGATCTAGGCAATCTAAAACTCATTCAATCTTTGTTAAACATACTAGAACCTTTAAACAGTCAACAGGAAACCGTTAATGACTTTTCATCCAAGCATGAGCCTGAAAGTTGGAAAGATCTAAACCCGAAATTAGCTCCCCTCTTTTTAAACAATGACCTTAGAATAGCTGATGCACATGATGCAATGGAGAAGTGTATAGATACCTTGCAAAAGCTTGGTTTTGATACGGCTAACCTAAGTAGCGGTTATGGAAAGGCACTTGATTTCGTAATGGACGGTGTAATTGCTTCGCTAGATCTCATCGCCAATGAATTACAACAATTACTGCTTCGTAATGAGTAAAGAGCTTGATAAATAGAGTAAGCAACTCCTCAGTTACTCATATGTGATTTCTATAAGGGAACCAAAATTTTGATCGATTTTTCTACCATCAATGCATTTAACAAAGGACCAAGAGAATCCTTTGAAGATCTTATTTGTGTACTTGCTCGCCGTGAAAAACATGAAAACGGAATTGAGTACCAATCCAATGATGGTTGTGGAGGTGATGGTGGTGTAGAAGCTATATGGATTTTAAATAGTGGAAGAAAAATTGGTTATCAGGCGAAGTATTTCCTTTCTATTGATGACTCCCAGTGGCAACAAATGGACAAGTCTGTAAGACAGGCTTTAAAAGTACACCCAGAACTACAAGAATATGTTTTTGCATTATCAAAGGACCTTACTCCCACTCGAGGAACGAAAGGTAAGTCTCAAAGGGAAAAGTGGGATGAGCATGTTATAAAGTGGAAAGGTTGGGCAGCGGAAAAAGCTATTGAAATTAATTTTAGACTTTGGTCAGAAACCGACCTGCGAGACATGCTTCTCAGAGAAGGGAACTCTCCTTTGGTCAAGTATTGGTTTGGCAAAGTAGTTTTAAACGATGCTTGGTTTCAAAACCAAGTCGATGTTGCTAAAAGAACACTAGACGATCGTTTTAACCCTAATGACCACGTAGAAGTAACGATTGAAGCCTTATTTGATACTTTAACTCGTGGTCCTCGAATTACTAAGCAGTTAATAAATGCTTTTAATGAACTAACAAAAACAAGAATCCCGAATGCTGAATTCTTATCAATAGAGCCTGTACCAGGTACTGATGCATTTTCGCTAGCCACTAAAGCGTTGAGTGAATTAATAGAACATAAAGACGCATTTCAGTGTGTCTTTAGTCAAACGTGGGACACTGACTCTACAGTCAATGCAATAAATTCTCTCCGTGAAGCTGTAAGCTCACTCGAAAACCAATACAGTTTAATTTACAAAAATGAACTATATGAGAGTGATAGTGAAAAACTCAAAGGCGCATTAGGAAGCCTGCGTGCGATTTATTCAGCTGTCAGTTCGTTGAATGACATTCTTTGCCATCCCAATGTTGAAGCTGAAGCACAACAATGTGCGATGATTCATGGACCAGCAGGAGCTGGAAAGTCTCATATTCTTGGGCAGATCGCGGAGCAACGAGAAAGCGAAGGCTTGCCAACAATTCTAGTTCTAGGTCAGAGCTTTTCAAATTCAGCATTTTGGGTACAGCTCGCAGATCTATTAGGTATAGAAGGAAAATCGGCTGGCGATGTATTGGGGTTGCTTAACGCTGCAGGGGAGCGAATAGGTAAGCGAACTCTTCTTCTATTTGATGCGATTAACGAAGGTGTGGGTGCCCAGTACTGGAGACAGAACTTAGCCGAGTTTGTTAATGAAATTAAAAAGTTTCCTTATTTGGCAGCAGTGTTCTCATGTAGGGAAGAGTATCTACCATACTCACTCCCTGGCTCCCTCAAGGCAACTTTACCAAAATTTAAGATAAATGGATTTTCGACACCTAAAGAGCTGGAGCGAGCAGCGATTAGATATCTTGATACCAAAGGAATAGCTCGACCAAATACACCATGGTTGTCACCAGAGTTTAGTAACCCTCTTTTTTTAAAAAGTACCAGTGAAGCTTTGCTCGCGAAAGGTAAAAAGGAGTTCCCACGTGGCCTAACTGGTATATCTCAAATTATGGTGCTCTATTTGGATGCTTTAAGTTGGCGTACAGGAGTAGAAACAGCTGACTCTAGTACTATTTCAAAATCAATTTTGCAGTGTGTCAGGTTGATTGCAAATAAAATGGCAGCAGATGCTTGCGACTATGTAGAACTTGAACAGGCTACAACCCTTGCCAAGCAAAGCTTTAAAGATAGAACCCCACCAGAAGGAAAAACTTGGCTTGAGGTTCTGATTCAAACAAGTTTGTTTCGTCGCGATCCTCCTCCTTATTCAGAAGAAATAGACCCCTTTAATCCTCCATCAGAGTTGATACGCTTTGCGTTTCAAAGATTTCAAGATCATCTCATGGCAACGGCTTTGGTTGAAAAGTTAACTAAAGAACAAGCCAGTAAAGCCTTCAATGAAGATGGACCACTTAATTTTTTATTTTACAGTGGCAACTTAGAGCATGCCGTTAAATACAAATATGCGGGATTGGTTAGCGCGTTATCTACAGTCTACCCAGAGAAGCTTAAATTAGAATTTGCCAAAACATTGCCCAATTGGGAACAACACTGGCAAGAAGAACAACTACTTCAAGTGGGATTTGGAGAAAGTTTTAAATGGAGAAATCCTGATGCTTTCACGGATTCGACAAGGGAATTATTAAATCGACTCGACGACCATTACGTAGAGCCATTAGGGCTTTTATTAGAAGTATCGATGACAATTGAGCATCCATTTAATGCTATGCGTTTACATACTCATCTAGTGCAGTTCTCAATGCCAGAAAGAGATCATCACTGGACTCGCTGGATAAATTGGGCTTCAAGAGAAGAATTTAGCCAAATTGATCGAGTAGTATCGTGGGCATTATCAGTATCAGGACGAACTGCCGATGTTAAGCACATGGAGTTGGCATCTATCGTATTGGTATGGTCGTTGTCATCGTCACACAAGACCTTACGAGACCGAGCGACAAAGGCATTAACCAAGCTATTTCTATCAAATTTAGGAATATATGGCTTTTTACTCGATAAAATGCATGACTGTAATGATCCATATGTTATTGAGCGGCTGTATGCTGCTGCATTTGGTGCGTGCTGTATAGAGCAGAGTAATGAACGATTAAGTTCCTACTCAGAGGACACTTATACAAAGATTTTTGCAGATAAAAAACCACCAGTAGCTTTGCTTACCAGAGACTACGCATTGGGGATAATTGAACTAGCCGATGCAAAGGGTGCCCTATGCGATGAAGTTATTTTAGAAAATTGCTATCCCCCATTTAAGAATAATGTACCTAAGTTTGATCTGAATAATGAAGAAGTTGAGGCGATTGCTGAAGCGTGCGGTGGGAAACAAATCTTCGATTCTGCATCTAGTGAATGGGGGGATTATGGGAAATACAGTATTCCAGGACGCGTCGATAGCTTTTTGACTACAGCACTTGATAAGCCAGCACCTATATCAAAAGAAAAACGTAAACATCGTTTTATCCAAGATGTAATTCAACCTTATAGTGAGCGTATTTGGGCTAGAGATGAATTAGAAAAAGCATCACTCATGGCCATAATGTCACAGTTTGCCAATAATGAAAGGGAAGACTACTCAGAAGACACTCATCTTGAAGAAGAAAAAAACAATGCCCTACGTCATTTAGAAGATCTACTAAATGAAGAGGAGCAAGCAAGACTTAAGACTGAGTATTTCGATGAAGGTGACTACGAAGAATTTAACAAAGTAGATGTTCAGCAGTGCCGACTATGGATCACAAAGAGGGCTTATGACCTAGGTTGGAGCTCTAAGTTGTTCCCTAGGGATGGAAACGGTTCTACTAATTCGAGACATGAAAATGACTTGGAACGAATTGGCAAAAAATATCAACGTATTGCCCTAGATGAACTACAAGCTCGTCTGGCCGATAACTTCTGGTATCTGCAAGGCTGGCCTGAACAACCATATATCTATCGGTATAGCCACCAAGATTTCCGTCGTAATATTGAGCCTACAATTTTGCCTAATGGGAATCAAAGCATAATTCCTAATGCTCACTCTAACATCTGGATGACAGAGCCTAATATCAAACTCCCAGAAGTTAATGAAGAATATCTTAAGCTCTGGCCTTTTGACGAAGATCCAACTCAGTCTATGAAGAAAAAAATTGTAAAAGTTGATAAGGAAGGTAAGAGCTGGCTGGTCTTATATGAGTTCAACTTAGATAAACAAAAGTATGATGAGCCTTGCTCGGGTGAGCATGGACTTCGATATGAAGAATTCAGATTTTTCTATTGTTTATTCGTAAAACGAGGCAAAGCAGAGGAGTTTTCGGCACAGATTAAGTCAAAGCAGTCAGTATGTGGTCACTCTTACCGACCAGTTGAATTTACTGATGGACCTTACTTGCGTGAAGCATATTGGCGTGAAACTTGGCCATCGGAAAAATATACAGAACGCTCATCTGATGAATGTGAATTTGCAATTCCTGTAGTTAACTACATTTGGGAGAGCCACCTTGATAAATCTCTTCCTGATGGGTTTTCTCTTTATATGCCACAAAAGTGGCTTGCTGATGAGCTGAAAATTTCAATGTCTGAAAAGAACCCTCATCAGTGGATAGATCATCTTGGCAATATAGTAGTGCAAGCAAATAGCTCATTCGAAGAACAAACCTCAGTCATTATTGATGAAGACGTTCTCAACTCTTATTCTGAAGAATTTGGAGTCGAACCAGTTTGGCTTATGATTGCTGAACGGAGTGCTTTTCCCAATGGAAGCAACAAGAATTTTTGCGGACGAAGAGCTGAAGGAGTTGTTTGGAAAGAGAACGGTTGTTGGAAGCAAGTTGAGTGGAATAAAGATACTAAAAAATAATTCGATTAATGATAAATAATCTGGAAAATGATATGTTGATATCTACATTTTTAGGAAAAAATAACTTTCAAAACTCATTTTTCTGGGAAATACACACACGCCTTGTTGTTAAAGGCTTTACAGAAATCTTCCAGATTCCACGTGTGGCAGTACTTGTGTACCATGAGATAAGTCATCGTTAAATAATGATTTAAAGCAAAGCGAGAAGTCATTTCTCGCTTTTTTATCGCTTTTTTTAACTACAAAATCAAAATCGCTTATTTTTGACAGCTTAATGTGCAGTATGCACTTTGGTTTTCAGCCAGCTTTTAAAATCTTTTTCTGTGGGGATACGTTTTGCTGAGTGACCTAGCAATTGCGTTAACGCATAACTAAATTGATGATATAACTTAGGATCGTCATGCTGCTTATGGCCATCATCGATATTAATTACTGCGCCGCGTAAGTAATTCATCACCAACTCAACCCGGTCAAAGCCTGCCACTTCACCTATTTCACGTATGGTATTTTCATTCCAGCGATAAGACTCAGCGGTCAATTTCTCATAACGTTGACGATAATAATCGCTGCAATTATTCAGTAGAGTTTCATTGGGCAGAACCCGCTCAATGACAAAATGTTGCTCAGATAAAATACTAAACAAACGCTGGCAGTGATGGAAAATAAAACGTTGATAGGGATCGGGGTACATTGCTGTATCTGACTCAATTTGCGCTAACCACTGCTCGAACTGGGCACAGCCAACTGCCACGATTAAATCAGCCTCAGTGGTGAAGTGATTGTAGATTGTCCCTTTGGATATTTGACTTGCTTTCACCAAGTGAGAACGGCATAAATCAAAGATTTTATGTCCTTTTAAGCACCTTTGAGAAACCTCAACTAAATAGTCTCCCCGCTGATCCCAACTGCTCATCCTGACCTCGGTATACTTTATGTAAATTTATTGTTTCAACTTCACATTCAAACAATAACAAGCTTTAAGGAAACCCTATACTGAGTAATACTAATACCACTATGAACAATTGTAATAGCCAATGTTAAAAGTTGAATTGTTAGAAAGTTTTATTGCGGTTGCCGAGTGTGGCAATTTATCTAAAGCTGCAGAAAAAATTTGCCGCACCCAATCAGCTTTAAGCCTACAAATCAAAAAGCTTGAAGAAAGTGTCGGTCAAACTTTGCTACTTAGAGATAACAAAGGGGTGTCACTGACTGAATCCGGTGAAACCCTACTTAATTACGCCTATAAGATGATCCAACTCAATTCACAAATATTGGATGAACTTAAAGATAATTCCAACAAACAAACTATTCGCTTTGGCGTCCCAACTGATTACATTAAACGTTATTTAAATAGTTGTTTATTAGAATTTATTCGTGAATTTACCCGCATTGAATTAGTGATCGATACCGATGTTAGCGGCAACTTATATAAGCGGCTGCAACAGGGTGAATTTGATGTGATTGTGGCCACCCACTGGCAGGCTCCCGTTAATGGTGAGTTGTTATTTGAACGCCAATTTCATTGGGTCGCAGCTAAAAATGGCAATGCCCATTTGCACAGTACCATTCCAATGGCGCTGTATCCTGAAAACTGCCCAATTCGAGCGCAAGTTTTTGCTAATCATCAATTATCGATGCGACCAATCAATGTATTGCTGTCTTCACCCTCACCTAATGCGCTGTGCATGGCGGTGGAAAATGACTTAGCCATTGCCCCTATTGCTGAATTTCGCATTAACGATAAGATGCAAATATTGGATCCTATTGAGCATGGTTTGCCGCCATTGCCGGTATTTAATGAGTCGGTGTACGTTAATCCAGAAACTCAAAGCCCTGTCACGGAGCAATTAGTCAACTTGATCAAAGCCAATGTGGTATCACTGGCATCTGCAAAGGTTTAACCCTCTCTTAAAACGTCTTTTTAAACACCTGCTACCGAAATAAAAACATAAAAAAGGAGCGATAAACGCTCCTTTTGTTTGGGGATAACACTAAGCTGTAAGCTTATTCTTTATGCTTGCCGTACTCAAAGGTGTGACAATTACTGCACAGTGGCTTTTTCGCTTTATGCTCGCTGTGACACTCTTGGCAAGGTAGCTCTTTACCATAGTGCAGATTGTTATGCGGGTTTTGCCACTTATCTTCTTCACTGCGAGCAGTTTGTTCAGCTAAATCATCTACATTGTGGCACGCTAAACACGATTCATCAGATGGATATTGCTTCATGCCTTGGTCATGGCACGCTTTACAATCTTTACCGATAACGTCTTTATGGTAGTCACGTATTTCTACTGATTGAGCTGATAAGCTGGCGAAACTAAGCATAGCCAGTGCAAGCATAATCTTTAATGTTTTCATCAATAATTCCTCTTGTTTACTTGCTATGTTAAGCATTCATCATGCTACGAGCGGCAGTCATACCCATCACCATACATTCAGGTATCGAACAACTTCCTAAACGGCTGACCCCATGGATCCCACCACACACTTCACCTGCAGCAAATAAACCTGTTATCGCTTGTCCTGTGAAACTGTCTTTCACTTCAGCTTTAGTAGTAATTTGCACTCCACCTTGGCAGTAATGCACTTTTGGCCATAAACGCACCACGGTAAATGGTGCTTCAATGTACTTACCAGCAGCCTTGGTCATGTTCTTACCAAACTGCTTATCCTCACCAGATTTAACATATTGATTATATTCTTTAATCTGCGCTTTGAGTGCTTTAAGTGGCACATTGAAATGGGTCGCTAATTCATCAACCGACTCAAACTTCCAACCGACGTTATACTTAATCACCTTCTTGGTATTTGGATGCTTTTTAGAATCCTTATAGCTGGTGATCAGCAATGGAGGATATGGATTACCTTGCTCGTCACGACAACTTAACTCAGCATCGGCGCGGGTTTTACGGTCCGCAATTTCATTCATGAAACGCTTACCGGTTAAGCGGTTTACCGCCATTGAATGTGGGAAATTATAAATTGAGTAGTTAGACACATAGCCAAAACCCCCTTCATCAGGAGATGCCCATGGGCCAGATTGAATATGAGCTAAATGAACTGGCACCGCGCCTAAGCGGAACATTTCGTACATGCCTTCACCTGTTGCGCCGGGTGCGTTGGTACAACCCACTTCAGCAGTAAGTGTTGGATCTTGCGCCATACGTAAATTAACATTTTGAGCAAAACCACCAGTGGCCATGATCACCCCACGTTTCGCTCTCACATTAATCACTTTGCCTGGTTGGTCTTCTTCAAAGTGATAGTTTTGACGCATTTTAACGCCTAATACTTCACCTTTTTCACCGACTAAGAAGCCTTCAAACTTCGAACGGTTGTGGGTGTTAACACCTAACTCGCGGCATTTTTTAAGTAATGGCTGAGTGATCCCCGCGCCGCAACTTACGGTTGTTTGATAAGTACGAGCTACTGAGTGACCACCAAGTTGTTGTAAATACGGATGATATTCAGAACCTGCATCTAAGGTCATTTGCAGTGCTTCAACAGCATGCTCTGCTACATGACGTAACAAGGCTTCATCTGCAATACCACGACCTGCTTTCATTTGATCGCCTACCATGCGCTCAACTGAATCGTCAACGCCTTCTTGTTGCTGCATTGGCGTTCCCGGCGCAGCAAACAGACCGCCATTAATGGCGGAGTTACCACCAAAGTAGGACATCTTTTCAAAAATATGCACATCTTTGGCGCCAAGCTTTTTCGCTTCGATTGCTGCTGCTAATCCGGCAAAGCCCGAACCAATAATCACAATTTCAAATTCTTCATCCCACTTAACACCTGCAGCTTTTTCTGATACTGCCATCGCAGGAGCAACCATTGCCGCGCCAGCTGCTACGCCTAAACCCGTGATAAATTTACGGCGTCCCAATAAGTCTATTTTAGTCATCGGTCATCACCCTTTTGTTTTGATTGACACCGATATAATAGAACTGGAATCGATTCCAAAATGGGAACCAATGTTAAATTATGTCGAAAGTGGTTATTTTTATGTCACTAATCAATTGTAGGTAGGATTTTCAATAAAAATGTAACAGGTGAAGTGTTTTGGAATGGTTTCCAAATTGAGTGAATAACCGACATATTAATGCTCAAAAACCCTAATGCGCTTTGCTCAGATAATCACACAAATTAAGCCGTTAACCTGCTAGACCAAATGTGACCGAATAGTCGTTTTCACTGTAGATAGTGTTTTGTTCAACATAGCTATGTAATGATGTAAATCTGAATATGCTTATTTTCAAAAGATAAATACCTCAGCACCACAAAGGATAACCAATGACAGAGCCCGCCGAATTAACTTACATGAGTGTGAAGCAAGTATCAGCGTACCTTTCTCTCAGTGAAAAAAAAGTCTATTCAATGGCCAATGACTGCATTTTACCGGCAAGTAAAATTACCGGAAAATGGTTATTCCCTAAGATACTCATCGACAGATGGATAATGGAATCTTGTCACAGTGGCATATTGTCAGACCGTATGCACATTACTGGCAGTGATGACCCATTATTGTCAATGCTAGTTGCAAAAGTGATGTCGCAGGTGGGCACCAGTGAACTGGTCAGTTATAGCTCGACGGGTTCTAGCTTAGGCTTAGATATATTATCCCGTGGTTATGCGGATGTGTGTGCTTTGCACTGGGGTAGGCTTGAAGACAGCAATGAAAGCCATCTTGAATTATTAAAAAAATATCCAAACCACCAGCAATGGCTAATGTTGCATGGCTTTAACCGTAAACAAGGTTTAATGATGCGCCCAGAAACGCACCTTAAATACGAAACGCTAACTGAAGCCTCTGCGAGTACCTCTTTACCATCCTGGCGCTGGATAGCCCGTCAGGCAGGATCTGGCAGTCAGCAACACCTTGAGCAATGGCTAGCAACAAAAGACATCGATTTTGAAGAGGTTAATTCGACCATCGTAGCCCAAAGCGAACGTGAATTGGCAGGTTATATTGCCCGTCATAATGGTGATATCGGCTTTGGTTGTCAGTCTGTAGCCTTTGAAAGCGGACTAAGCTTTGTCCCCATTCTTACTGAGTCTTTTGACTTTGTCATGCCGCAAAGCATCTACTTTAGACGCCAATTACAACAACTTTTATGTATGTTTCAAGAGCCAAAATCAATTCAACTCGCCGCTACGCTTGGCGGCTATGATCTCACTGATTGCGGTAAGTTGCTTATGTAGACGATGGTAATCGTTACATTATGCTGTAGTAGAAATTCAATATTGGTAATACTAAATGAGCTACGTTGCTGAAGTAGAAGCTAGCAATGCGCGCTTGTTATATGATTTGTCATGAGCGACCCCGAATATATCAGTAAACAGGTATTTTCAAATACTCTGATAAATGCTGTTAGCTGTCATCCATTGGACGTTTACTTTGCCATTATGGGGCTGCATCAAAGTAACTATAGCCGATTAAAAATTAGTAAACGGCCCTGAATCGCTTTATCATCACGTTCGAAGACCGTCCTAAAAAACTACATTTAAAACTGCAATTACACAGAGTTATTTACAAGCTCAGTTTAGCGGGAACTATTATTGATCACATTAGCGGCTTCATTACCCGCTAAACGACCAAACACAACCGTGTCTGCTATCGCATTACCACCAAGGCGATTTTTACCATGGACGCCACCAGTCACTTCACCTGATGCGTAAAGGCCATTTACCTTTTTACCGTTATTAAGATAAACCTCTGCCTTTTCATTGATAGCAATACCTCCCATTGTGTGATGAATCGCGGGTGCAACATCAACAACATATATGGGAAACTTAACATCCGTTTTCATAAATTTCTTTTCGAATGCGAGATCCTTACCATTCTTTTGAAATTCGTTATATTTATCGAGGGTGTCCTTAGTCTTCTTCGCTGGCATTCCTGTCAATGCCTCGAGTTCATCGTAGCTATTGACGATATCAACTAACCCTAGAATTTCTAAGCCTTTTAGCTGGCTGAGTTCATTAAGCACATCTTGATCGTAAAGCATCCAAGAGTGACTATTTGATTGATCTATTATCGCTGCAGAAACAACATCTCGCGTCCCAAGCTCATCAACAAATCGCTCACCTTCATCATTCAGTAAAATTGCACCAGCACCGCGTATCGTACCCGTGATGAGAATTTTACCTTTAGCAGCAGTAGGGAACAGCTGGATCTCTTTCACATCCTTAACTTTTCCATCAATCTCTTTCACTAGCGTAATACCATCACCCTGGTTGCCCTTATTATTTGTGGTAGCCACACCTTTTAAATCTGGGCGAAAGCTTGACACCATATCGTTATTTGCAGCAAAACCACCTGAGGCAATGACCACACTCGAAGCGCCTACCATGTAATATCCTTGATAGCGACCTTTAACGACAACACCCTTAATTTGATCATTATCATCGACCACAAGTTTGACGACGGGAGCATTAACTCTGGTTTCAATATTGTGCTTCTCGGTCGCTGCAATAAGGGTTTTCATTATATGTGGACCCGCTTTTGCGCCACCTGTTGGACGGTGAACCCGCTCAAAACTATGCCCGCCAGGTCGACCAACAGAATTAAGATCAGCTCCCAAAGACTTCAACCATTCAACTCCATCCGCGCCATTATCACTTAATGTTCTAGCCAACTTAGGATCATTATGTTGATAGCCTCCTTTCATTGTATCTTGATACCAAACCTCTTTTGAGTCGGCTATATTTAGTGATTTTTGCGTTGTAGATTCTGCAGAAGCCATGCCCCCAGCCGCCAACATAGAGTTACCTCCAGGTAAAGGCTCTTTTTCTAAAATCAATATGTTATCGACTCCTGCTTCTGCAGCAGATACAGCTGCAGTAGTGCCTGAGGCGCCAGAGCCTATAACCACAATATTAACGGTTTCTATAGGGCCCGCTGCAATCGCTTTATCCACCTGTTTTTGGTCAACCGTTAGTGCTGTAGGGCGCCATTGATTATCACCAAAAGGCATTTTTAAATCGAAGTCATGGCACGAGTTACACATCAATGACGACTCTTTGTGACCTGAGTGACAAGTCGTACAATTAAGAGTGCCTAAATCAATGTGCGAATTGTGTGGGTCTACGCCGTGACTCTCTTTCAATGCAAGCTCTTCATAACCACCATGGCAATCAATACACGCAGCATTTTCCAACGTTAACGCATCATCAATCTTCATATCTTCACGGTGACATGTTTGACAGCTAGTAAAATCTTTATGCTTGGTCACTAACCCTTGTGCGCTAGCGGTACCGGCACTTAAAAATAAGGTGCTGGCTAGAATTATATTGAGCTTTGTCAGTTTCATGTAGGTTTCCTATCATTTGGGTAAGTATCGTCATAATAGGCGCTTAAATGCATAGGGAATAGAGAGGAGCACTGCAAAATATTGCTTCTGTGTGGCTAGCGTTATAAATAGTTGGTATAAATGTAAGCTGTTAATTTAAAACTAAAATTGTTTTTTTGCAATTCAACTCCTCAATAGTGAGGCGTCGGGTGGATTGCTATCATCGCTTTCAACGTTTTGGAATAAATATGCTGACAGTCGTCCCTATATTGAGCTGGGATTCAATCTCCATGTACCCCTGATGCTCTATTATTATTCGTTTACAAATGGCCAAACCCAGCCCCATTCCTCCCTCCGTTCTTCGCGTCGTAAAAAAGCCTTCATCGGCTTGAGATAAAGTATGTTCAGACATGCCATGCCCGTTGTCACGTACACTGATAACATTATGTGTAGACGACTGGGTTACAGCCAAATAAATAACGCCACCAGAGGTTGGGCAAGCATGAATGGCGTTTTCAATAATATTAACTAACACTTGCTCTAGTCGTGCTTTATTACCGTAAATATTGATTGCACGCTTAAGGGAGTTATCGTAGAGCTCAACATTATAGTTTTTACTTAAAGGTGAGCATAAAAGCAGGGTTGCCTGACAAAGTTCACCGGCACTCATATCATGAAACTCAGTTGCGGGCGTTGGCCGTGCATAGTCTTTCAGCTCTTTAACAATATTACTTATTTTTTTACTCGACTGGGTTATTTGACACTGCTGTTGTGTCATCTCAATGCTAATTTTATTGAGATCAATATTATGCAACAACAAGTCCATTTCTAATCCGGGAGTTTGCACGGTAAAATTAAGTAACCGCTGTGCATTTTTGCCTAACTCTTCACCTGAACGAATAATAATTCCGTTTGGGTTATTGATTTCATGGGCTATACCTGCAGAAAGGGTACCTAGCGTGGCAAGTTTTGCTTTTTCTTGTGCTATTGCAGATTGAATTTTTAACTCTCTAGTACGGCAATTTACAACATGTCGTAACGACACCACCCATACCATTGCAGCGATAAATATCAGTATGCCAAAAGTGGTGATATTGATAAACCACGTTTTCATTGTTGCGTAATTTCTAATTTTATCAGTCGTACCAAACCAACTTTCACGAAGTTTAAAAAGCTGACCATTATTGCTCAAATGAATAAGAGAATCATGGATCTGCTTTTGAATTTCCACAGCGTCATTCCGACTAGCAAAGGCATAGGTTCTTGGGAACAAGGGCAATCCACTTACTTTTAGATTGGTGATGCGATTGCTCCCTAATGTATCATGGCCAACCTTGGCATTAATGATTGCCGCATCAGCCTTTCCTTCACTCACCAAGTTTAAAGCCTGCTTTTCAGATGATGCATAAATTAATTCAATGTTCAGATCTGCAGTAATCAATGCCAACTCCGTATAGGACCATTGATTTATAGCGACCGTTAAGCCGTGTAAATCGTTTAAGTCATAAATATCAGCACTCGAAAGTCGAGTGTAGATATGGCTATATGCAAGTGAAAAGGGTTCCGCTTTAATCGCCTTAGTGACGATTGAATTTTTTGAACCATCTGATGCAATACCAATGGTAATAACATCGATTTCACCAGCATTAAAGGCATGAACGATGCTCTCCCAATCAGAACTAACAATCGTTAGTTTAACCCCGTGAATACTTGCAACCTCCTGCATCAACTCAACATTAAAACCTCTTGGTTGACCTTTGTTGTCCACCCACTCATAAGGAGCAAAGTCTTTATCTATTCCATAGATAATCTCGGCATTGACGATTGATGGCAGTAATAACAGCAACAGCATAACTAGTTTCATCGTTTAGCTAACCGTCGGCATAAAGCCGCCGGGGAGAGCCCGAGTAATATAGCTGCATTTTTTTGAGAGTGGTTGCTGCGAGCCAATGCTTCTTGCACCAGCTCTTGGTTTACTTCTGCAATCGTAGGTAAAGGATCTGGAAAAACGATTTTATGACTGATAACAACTGGCTGTTTTACGTTCGCTGACATGCAGCGCCGCTTTGCTGTATGTAATGAAAGTTGTTGATCTACATCTAACGAATCTGAAACCAAGCTTGCCAATTCGGTAATATTACCCGGAAAATCGTAGCTCTTAATAACGTCGATAAAGGTGTTTACCGCGTCAACGTTACAAGTCACATCAAATGAATCCGGTAGGAAATAAGGAACTAAAAGCCCTAAATCTTCAATCCTTTCACGTAACGGGGGTAACTCGATATGGTGATTGCACAACTTATAATACAGATCGGCTCTGAAACTGCCCTCTTCGACCATCTTTTTAAGATCTACTGAACAAGTACAAATAATCCGAGCGCTAATAGGAAGTTGACAATGAGTTCCCAATGGTGAAAAACTATAACGATTAAGCAGTTCAAACAGGACACTTTGTGCGTATAAACTTAGGTTTTCGACCTGTGAGATCACTAAGTAGCCACTGTTAATCTTATGCAAAATGCCTAACTGTGGCTCTAAATGCCCCTGATAACCTCTACTACAGCCTAATAACTGGATTAACCAATGTTCACTGTCTGGGTGACACTGCAATTGTTCTAACTCTGCCTCTTTTGCAATACATTTTGCCAACGTTTTTTTGCCTGTTCCTGTTTCACCGCTAATAAGAATAGGTAAATTACTTGACTCTATTGTTTTGGCATAGCCAATGACTTGCTGCACTTTTAATGAGCGCGATATGATTGTTGAATAACCAATATCAAAATTTGGTTTATGATTGAAATAGAGCTTTACCATTGAGCGGTAACTTTTTTCTAGATTTCTTTTCTCAATAATTGTTTGTAATCTTTTCTCTAGTAAAGGACCTTCAGTCCCTTTGACGAGAAAATCAGCCGCACCTGCTTGCATACACTCAACAGCCGTATCTAAATTATCCATACCCGTTAACACTATTAATGTAATATCAGGGTATAGAGAATGAACTTCCTTTATTATATGTAGACCACTTATGGTCGGCATAATCAAATCAAGTAAAATTATGTCAATGTCTATTTCATTAAGTATCGCAGAACATTGTGTAGGGTCGGATAATTTAATTATATTAATATCGAGAGGTAAATTGTCGACAAGTTGAGCTATATTATCCACCCATACTTTTTCATCATCTAGTATTAAAGCATTTAATTTCGTCATATCACAGTCTTACTGCTGAATTTATTAACAAGAGTACTGAGTTGTTCAGAACAAATACGTTAGGGAGGTCACACAACTTTCTAATAGCTATTACTCATCGGCTTTATGTGATCGATTACACACAATGAAGCGAAGTTGATTGCGTTACCACAATCAACTTAATATAGGTAGTTTTAGAAAAAGTAAGCCATATTGACGTTAACTCTACTGTTCCATTTGTCATCAAGATCAACTAAACCAATCCCTTGGTCACCTAACCATAATGCATTCTTAGCGAAATAATGGTCGACATAAAATCGAAACTTATCCACAGCAATACTCACGCCAGTGGTGTTCAACTGTGTATCGTGCTGAGCAATGTCAGCAGTATCCGGCGTCACCATGCTATAGTCATTGTAGACAGTAAAATGCCCCCAATCACGGGTAAATCTCTTCGCGATATTGACAGTGTATATTTGACCTTTACTGGCAACTTCAAAACTACTATTGAGCATTTTCATGCCATAGTAATTAGTATCGTTTTGACCATCATTGTATTGTTCAAAGTGATAATCGACCATCTGCAACTGTATGTTTAGTCCTTTATAATTTGCATCAACATGAGCAGCGTAAGCCTTTGAAGTACCATTGTCATCAGCTTGTGCGTTATAGAGTTGTCCGTGCTGCAATGACGCACCAAGCTCTACATTTAAGTCGCCTAGCTCCATAAGGTAACTTTGCCTTATGTTGATGGTATTGGCATCTTCGTTATTATAATCAGTCCCATTTATCGTGCCGCTATAAGCTGCTGCCGAGAACCCACGCTTATCCGAAGCACCATATGCTGCACTCTTAAAGAAAGCGTACTCCGAGGTCCAACCCCCTTTAGCATAAGTGGCTTTTGCCCCAACCTCATAAGCATCTTCAAAACCTAAATAGTAATTAAGGCTGTACCACCAATTATGAGAGGCATAATTACGGTTGCCAAACGGCTTACCCACCAAACCGACATCAAATTGCCAATTTTCAACACCTTTATAATAAACATAACCGAGCTTTAAATAGTCATAACTATTCATAAATCGATAAGTTATATTTGACCCCCAAGCATCCCACTCTCCTTTAGCCACAAGCTCAAAACTATTAAAGGCAAGGTCGCCACCTTTTGATTGTGAACTGGTGGAATAATCTTGATATGAATAGTTATATTTGATGGAGCCACCAATGTCGATGGTATCATCCTGTGCCTGGACATAAGTAGAAGCTAAAAACACCACAGTTATCAAACTGAGGCTTTTTGTATTTAATTTCAAACGTTTCCCCCTTGGGCTGGGTTTGCGCCCAGCTCCACATGTGTTGTTATTTATTACTTGTCTTCATATAACCAGTTAGCAGCATCTTCTCCTTTAGCTGCTGGAATTTTTTGTGGAGGAGTGAGGCAATGTTTTTGGGGGTCTTCATCGGTCCAACACTCTTCAGGCATGAATGGTAAGCCACCCACATGGATAGAATCTAGGGAGGCATCATCCTCTTTCCACCAGAACCAGACAACTTCCATTGGTACGTCACCAGTATTTTTGATCGCATGCACATCGAATGGTCTTGTTAAAACAAAAGTGCCAGGGGTAGCTGTAACCACTTGATCATAATTATAAAACTCGCCTTCACCACTAACAACAACGTATGTTTCCCAGCTAGGATGCTGACCAACAGCGTAGACAGCACCTGGTTCAAAGGTAAAAGTACCAGCCATGATATTCTTAACATCTAGTGGGGCGCCTGGACCTAGAGGGTAGGTATAAGTGTAATTTGGATTAGCTTCAATTTTACTGGAATCAACTCCATGATCATCAGCCCATTGCTTATATGCTTTAAATCGAGCCGTCTTCATTTGAGGAAGGTCATCATAGGCATTAATATGCCATTGCAATCCATCACGAAAACCATTTACTGGATATTTAGTGCCGTACTCGTTATAACCACCTTTTTTCATTTCTGCACCAGATATGTATTTACCTTCCCACTCCCATTGTCCTTTCTCTGGGATATTGTGTGCCATTGCAGAACTTGAAAAAAGTGTAAATAAAGCTAAAGCTGTATATTTTATTGTCATTCTTATTTCTCTATAGGTAAATGTATAGACAAACAATATCAATAACTAATTACTAAATAAGTGACTTGGCTCAATTGAAAATAATAATTTTATTTTACTTATTGTTTTTGTGCGTAACATCTGCACCACTAAATAAAGAATTAACAAATTGCAATAGTTTATTATAATTGCAATTAATCAATTAAAATCACAACTTTCTATTACCAGAAAATTAAATATAACCGATTTTTATTCAATATATCTAATACAAAGAAATATTTCATCATGCTATTAATCAATATACTTATCTAACAACGAAAAATCTTTTTATTCGCTTCTACTATTGTCTTTATTATAAAAATCAGCCCCCTGTTACTAATAAATTAAAATTGAAGAGTTCGCATTCTAATTCGCTTATAGTAGAATTGAATTTCGAGGACGACCTCGATTCATATTCTTATCAGCTAAATCGAATGCAACAATGACAGTATTGTAAGCACTGATATAGCTTGAAAATAAACATATGAACACTTTCGGGGACGGCCCCATCTGATTTAGACAGATAGGAGCCACCATGTTCAATCCCGCTTATACCTTGTTAATATTTACCCTCTTTTTCAATATATTTACCTCCGTTCAAGCCGTTGAGAAACAATCAAACCATTATGGTGTGCATGGTATGACGTTGTTTGGTGGGAAAGATGGTTTATTTGCCTCACATTTACCTATGTACCATCAACCCCACAATGTACAAATGGTCATGCAGTTTCACTTTGCCAATGAGAAAGTTGAAAACTCAGTTAGGCAACAACTTCAACAACAATCATCGAGCCCACAACAGCTTTGGACTATCGTCCCTCAGCCATTTGATTTAATGACCTTACACCCTAAAATGTCAGATGAATTACCGCAATTACACATTGAGGTAGTTAAAGGACATTTTGAACGAGGTGGTAGCACTCAGTTCAAAGCACAAAAAATTATCATTGAAAAAGTGATATTATTTTCCACCTTAAACATCGAAAAAGAACAGCCCAAATCAGCCTCGGCGCAATATCAGAAAATTGCAGTATCACCCAACAGTCCCAATCAATTTTTGATTAAACGACTAGGCAACCGACCTGAAGCTGATCATTTATTAAGAGTGCTTAACTACGATTTATCCAAAGTGACACAGTTATCAGTGCCAATTAAATCAGGATTAACCGAATCAATTCACCCTTCAACGACAGCAATAACTGAAGCATTAGGAAAACAAAACCATCATCATGAGTTATCCGCAGCAAGTGTCATTGAAATTTATCTAGAAACCAGAGAATTACAATAATGGCGGTATTATCACTGGCAGTGATCCAGCATCACACTGCCGAAGGTCCTGGACGAATACAAGATTGGTGTGATCACCATGGACATCAATTGTCATGCTTCATGGCGCCTGCCGATGTTCTACCTAAGCTCACTGATTTTGATGGTCTCATTATTCTTGGCGGCCCAACCGATGTCGTAGAAAATCCCCCTTGGATGCAAGCTGAACTGAGTTTAATAACCGATGCTATCAAGATTGATATGCCTATATTAGCCATTTGCTTAGGCGCACAATTATTAGCAACCACATTGGGTGCAAGGATTTACCCATCAGAGAAACCTGAGCTAGGTTGGCTTGAGATTGAACTGACGAAAGAGGCTGTAACGACTGGTAAATTAGTAGTACCACAATGGCACTTTTATGGATTTGATTTTAGTCAGGCAGAACAAGAAAAACGGATGATAAACCCCGTCAGCATTGAGGCAAGATCAGCGCTATGTGAACAACAAGTATTTCGTCATCAGCGCCAACTTGGAGTGCAGTTTCATCCCGAGTGGGATGAAACGCAAATACTCAGGTTAATTGAGCATTTTAAACATGAATGCCCTTTCATAAAACATGAACAACAAATACTTCCTCAACAAGCACTACGACAATGGCTTAGCCGTGAGCTCTCTATATTGTTCGCTTAACTCACCAGCAAAGCACTATTGAGTGCTTTGCTGTCTAAGCTGATACTGGGTTTTAGCTAATTGGTTATATTGCTCTAATAGGCTTAATGCTGAACCATTATTGCCCAGCGAAATGAGGTCAATTTTCAATACACCCTGTTGATCATACTGGCTTGCAAAAGTGCCCATAGCAATCATATCAATTTGCCAGTCAGTCAATTTACCCACCACATAATTACCAAACTGGAATGCTTCATATTCATTCAGCAAGGTCAAAAAATCACTAAACCCTAGCCCTTTAAGTTGTTTCTGCGCTGAAAATGCAGCCCAATAGCCATTAGCAAGCTGGCTATCTTGCTTTGCTGCAAGCTGGAATTGAAAAGAATGACGGGTTTCATGGACTAATAATGCCAAAGCAGCATAACGGTCTTCAGTCGCTAATTTTTGAGGATTTAAATAGACTATGCCACTATCTGGTTGGGTTATATCGAAATCAAAATAGACCATTTTATTTGGGTAGCTATGATTATCAATCAACAGTTTAGGCGCGATAAAGCTTGGTAACTGCTGCTTAAACGTCTCGATTTCTAGTGTGAATACTTTTCTTAACCAGGGAATTTGTTGTTCAAAGGATAAAGTAAACCACCGCTTAATCGCATCCGATAACGCTTTGTCATCAGCAATTTTTAGCAGTAATTCATCGGCATGATGAATGGTCATGTCATAAGCTGGCGCTAGAAAATTCTGACTTTCTGGCTGCAGTGCGAATGCTGTTGGTGCTTGCTGTTGAAATTCATTATTAGCATAAAAGCTATTGGCACTCACCACTGTAGACACCAAACAAAGACCAATACAGCAAGTAAGTGATTTAATGATTTTGATCATGCTCTATTATTACCTTAAGAATTTAACATCCCAGTTTATTGAACCATGTTAACAGCCGCAGCAGTAATCTGAGCAGGCTTAGCTGCACCATAACGAATGGTCACTTGTTGCATTGTATTTGGCTAGCGGAGACACAATGAGTAAGAGATTTTAAAAAGAACAAAAAAGAGGATTATTAATCCTCTTTTTTAGGTTTAGATGCTAGCCCAAGTCTGAGCTAGTACAGTTAATTAGCCTTCGGCGCTAAAGCCTCTGAATTTTTACTACCATTTGCTGTTACTGGAGGCATATTACTTTGCTTAATTGCGCTGCGAGTTGTATCAGTTAAGAAGTTTTCACCACTCACTAAGTCATTTAACGTGCCAGATTTTGAGTCTACCAACCCAAGCTCTTGCAGCATTGAGTCTACCAGTGGTGCATTGGCACGATAATTAAGCGCTGCCGAGGTAATTTGCTCCGCCATACCTGACGTTCCTGTTGCTACGCTAGCATCGTTACCAGGCCCAGCACCATGGTAGCCTTGAAGAATCTTAATACCATCTATATTTTCTAAAGGTTTAACGGCATTAGCCACGATTTCAGGCAGTACTTTTAATATCGCGAGGGCTTTTTGCAGCTCAATTTGCTCATCTTTCAAGGTGTTTTCAGCTTCATACAAAGCTTGTTTACCAGCAGCTTCTACAGCAAACACTTTTTCATCTGCTTCGGCTCGCAGTTTCTTTGAATCTGAATCTGCCCTTGCATCAGTTAATATCGCAATGGCTCTATCTTCAGCAGCTTGTTTCTCTGCCGCAGCTTGAACTGTCACCCCGACAGCTTCTCGCTCAGCTTCTTTCTTAGCGTCAATCACTTCAATTTCTTTACGACGGTTTGCTTCAGCAACCTGTCTTGCAGTAATAACCGCTTCTTCTTTTTCCACTTTGTCTTTTTCAGCACCTGCAGCTTTGGCTCTTGCTGCCGACTCTTCTTCTGACTTCACTGCGACTGCAATTTGTTTTTCTTGTTCAGACACTTCAATGTCGCGTTGTTGTTGAATTTGTGCCTGAGCAAGCGTCCTTTTCTTATCAATCTGACGAGTTTCAATGTCTTTTGATTTCTCAATTTCAGCGGCTTCAATGGCTTGTTCTTTTGCAATTTCAGCTTCACGCTCTTCACGCTCATTACTCTCACGGGTTTTGGCAATTTCAGCTTTTTGATCCGCACGTTTAAAAGCAATTATTTGCTCTTGGTTTAGGCGCGCTTCCTCTTCTTCTTTTTTAATTTCTAGAGATTGGCGCTCAGCTTCTAAGTTTCTGCGCTGGATTTTTACGCGGTTTTCTTGTTCAATATCATTGGTTTCTTTACGTTTTTCTTCAATGATTTTAGCCAGTCTTGCGCGGCCTTCAGCATCAAAGGCATTATTTTCATTAAAGAATTGCAGGTCAGTTTGGTCAAATCCTGTTAGTGATACTGACTCCAGTTCTAAACCATTTTTCTCTAGATCATTAGCAACACTTTGTTGTACTTTTTGCACAAAATCAGTTCGTTGTTCATGCATTTCGGTCATGGTCATTTCAGCAGCAACGGCGCGTAGTACATCAACGAATTTGGACTCCATTAGCTTCTTAAGCTCTTCCACACGCATGGTTCTTGTACCCAGCGTTTGCGCTGCCATAGAAATGCCTTCTTGGCTTGGGGCCACACGCAAATAAAAATCTGCTTTAACGTCCACTCGCATTCTGTCTTTGGTGATCAACGCATCTTTTTGGGTTTTCTCGACTTCAATACGTAAGGTATTCATATTGACTGGAATGGTTTCATGCAACACAGGTAGGCAAATAGTACCGCCGTCTTTTACGACTTTTTCGCCACCAAAACCGGTACGTACAAAGGCAATTTCTTTTGAGGCGCGAATGTATAATTTAGCGAAGATTAATCCGATGGTGATAAAAGCAAGGACTGCTATACCGGCCATGATTAAGATAAACATGGTATTTGAACTTGAAGATATTTCTAGGGCGTCCATTTCTATTCCTTTAATAATTACAAATGATGGTTCTATCCGTGATTTAATTTTTGAAGCTTATTGATATTTCAGTGTTGAAACTTATTGCTTAAAACGGCTCAAGCCTAGCGACTAGCCAAATACTGCCAGACTTACGTAGCAATACGACCTGTTCATTTTGACTAAAGCTTTCTTCTGCGAATTCTGGCGCCACCATCACATAATGTTTCTGAGAATGTTGATCTACCAGTACCGCTTCTGCAGGACTATTTAGTTTGGCGGTGCCGACTGTAATTTTGGCTGACAGACCACTAAAACTGTCTGTAGATACCGCTAGTGACTCATTTTTAGGGAGAATTCTTGCCAAAGGTCGCCCAAGTATTGAGGTACTAAAAAGACTCGCGATCAGCACTATAGGCGTACTGATTATTGGGGAGGTTAAGTGGCCAGCATAAACGTAGCTCAAGAAATTTAAACTGTAGCCTAGGAGCGTAAAACTGGTTAACAACAGCACTAACCAAATAAGTAATGGCAACTTATTAAGGCAAAGCCAACCCAGTAACGGCGTTAACCCTGTTTGAGCAACATCAATGCCTGCATCAAAATCTAAATCGATTGGGGATATGTGATCTAACAGGCTGGAAATACTGAAACCAATGACTAAGCCAACTCCCTCTAAAACAGCTAGGGTCAGCACTAAAGTCAATGCTATCGCATAGGGTGTATTGGCATTGATTAATAAAAATTCGAGCATAACTGTATTCCTTTACAGCAAACACCAAGCATCTAAATAGCGAATAGATGGTGTTAAATGAGGGTTTAAAGTCGTTTTGCATTAAAACGCTATTAACTCTCCAAAATTCAAGGTTAACAACAATATCAGAACAAAAGTATCAGAACAAAAGTATTTGTAAACAGTCACCTAATTGATTTATCACTCAAGTGAATCTGCAAGTGCTAGCTAAAGCGGTCAAATTGCCCTTTGCAGAGAATTTGACGCCTATTAACAACAGCGCTAGCTTTCTTCACACAAGGCTTTACCCGCAGCGTAGCAGCTTGGCTGGCGTGGACACACGGCGCCGCGAGAGCAAATAACCCGAGCATCATTGTCTATGCCGCGCTCAATCCAATTGATATTCAGAATTTTAGCCACACTGGTTAAATCAGCTTTGATGTGTTTTGGAATGGCCACCAAACCGCCATTATCAACACAGGCTTTCTTTAAATCGGCGGTAATGGATTTTGCATCCTTGCCTTGGGCTTCAATGGCAGGGTTGAGATCAATGCCCGCACATAGCACATGTGGATTGCCTGCAGAATCATCAACTTTGATTGATTCGCAACAGTAAATTCGCGGCTCGTTACCGACATTTAAAATCGAGATCTGCGCCGAGGTGCCATCAGTGCTAGGTTCATTAATTTTTCTAAACACTGCCCAGTGATGACATGGATCTTCAACAATGCGCATATTGCCCCACGGCAGTGGAATACCATTGCCACGATAAACCGCTTTTAGCTTTCCTGGCGCATAGGCATCAAAGTAATGCCAGTGTGGATAAGGTGACACTACCGTCATGCGGCGCATTGCCACTGATGCTGACACTTGCAGTTGTTTATGTACCGCAATTTCATAGCCATGACGGTCGAGTAATTGTCTAAATGGCACCTTGGGACATAATAAAGCGCCAGCAAAAA
Organism: Shewanella sp. 3_MG-2023; assembly: GCF_030548765.1. Lineage (NCBI taxonomy): Bacteria > Pseudomonadati > Pseudomonadota > Gammaproteobacteria > Alteromonadales > Shewanellaceae > Shewanella > Shewanella sp. 3_MG-2023. The sequence goes on from NZ_JAUOSH010000009.1 coordinate 98,050, forward strand.
AGCTCGATTCAAAATCACGCCATGCATGCAAAATATCTTGAGCATTAAGGGTATTTGATTGCATTGAGCTGTCATCATCAATTTCTACCCGACGCCCTGAGGTCATCACACTTTTAAGGCCATCTTTATTGTGTAAAACACAATGGCCAATATGCACCGCCAAGTCATATTTTAATCGCGGTACATTGGCTTTCAGGGCTTTATTAATATAAATCGTCGCTGGCGGCTCAAAAAATGAGGTGGTTAATCGGGCTGAACTTGCGCCAGTTTCATCGATCACTTCTGTGGGGATTTCATCAATCCACTTGATTTTAAGCCCCATACTTTTAGCGATATTAAGCATTTCTTCAGCCGCTAGAGGCAGTTGTTTTTTACCAATATCTTCAGCGGCTCGTTCTAAATCTGGGAAGTGATTTTGATGATGCTCTTGATGGGCGCGAATAAGTAACTGGGCAAATTGCCTGCCTGATGTACCTGTTTGCGATAACATTTCTGGAATGGCAATTTGCAATATATCATTTGAAAATAAGAAACTAGGCTCAAGCGGCATGCCGCTAACACCGCCATGACGGCCTTTTTCAGGGGTGATTGACTGCTCTTCTGGCATGTCATCTAAAAACCATTCCACATCTTTTTGAAACACGGTTGCGATCACGGCCAGCATTCCTGCACTGGGGACACGTTTACCGCGCTCTATCATCGAAAGGTACGACACTGACGGCGCCGAACTGGAATCCACTCGAATACATCGAGCGGATAAATCTTCCATGGTCAGGTGATTGCGTTTACGTAAATTACGAATCTTAGTGCCAAGGAAATGTGACTTTCTCATCAAGCTTTGATCATTGCGCATTTTGTAAAATTCACAGTGTAAAATTTTTATTGTGAAATTGTAGTGAAAAATACACTAGACTACAAATTAAGCAATCGGGAAACAGTGTTTGTTTTAACAAAACCCGTTTAAGCCAGTAAATGTTAAACCAGTACGCAGGGCATTAATTGCTGAAAACAACCAGCAAGTGCCGACATCAAACGAAGAGGATAAGGTTATGATTATGACTACTATGAACCACAACACAGCCGCTCACGACCTTAACAGCTTCATTGAAGAACAAATTGTGGCCACCAGCACTAATGCAGATAAAATCACCAACGCGAAAATATTTTTAGATAATAACTTTCCATTGGCTAGCGGGACTCATGCCGATGTAAGTAGCTACGTGATTTACTACACTCATCTGCTAGCATTTATGAAAGATGGCAGCCAGTGTGGATTGCAAAATCCTTGTCAATTTGTGGCGTTAACTGGTCATAAAAGCGACCCAACATCTATCGTGTTAAAAAATAACGATACCCATGTTGAAGTGAGCTTTGACCGAAACGGTGAACTGGGTGCTAACGACCCAGCGCATATTGAAGATATTCAAGTGGCACTGCCGATTAAGAATTTACCGACACCTTACAAGCAATGGGTAAGCATGCTGCATTCACGTTGTTTACCAACTGAAGGTAACTGCAAAGTGTTTACCGCCAAAGATGGCAGTGACTACGCTATGCATCAGCGTTAATTGTTACTCTCTATATCGCTTAAGATAGCAAAAATAGCCCATTAAAAAAGTCCAAGCTGTATTCATACAGCTTGGACTTTTTTATTTCTGGCATTTGTACTAAAACTAAACTCAAGCTTTAAGCCAGATTCAAGCCACACCGAGTTTAGAGCTATGCCAGAGTTAAGTAAACCCTAAAACTCTTGGTTCATCTTTGCTAAGCAGCTTTGTAAAACCTGTAGATGTTCTGGGTCGATATTGCGGCTCAAGTCAGCCACTAAATCTAAATGTAATTGATTATGCTGGCGATGAATCACTTGCCCGGCTTCTGTTAACACCACCACTATCGAACGTCTATCATCGGGGTGAGCGCAGCGTTCAATTAGCTGAGCTTGGACTAATTTATCCACCTGAACAGTTAAGGTGCCTGTGGTTATCGCCAGCTTTTGCGCCAACTCCTTCATGCGTAAAGGACCATGATTGCCCAACACTTCAATGGTATGGGTTTGCGCCAGTGAATAGCCGGTTTCTTTTACCACCGATTGCTCCCAAGAAGCCATCTTGTCGTAAAATTCAGTTAGTAAGTGATTTAGGTTTTGTAGATTTTTCATTATTTAACAGGATGAACCTCAAGGGTGAGATGATTAATTTTATCAAAATTCGCCAATAATTGTTTGTATTCAGCAATGCTTTTATCAACATGAGACTCAAGAATGATAGCCGCCGAGTAATGATCGCCACTGATTTTCCATATATGCATATCTTTGATGCTGGCAAAGGGCTGTAATGCTTGTGTTATCGCCTGACGATAATGCTGATCAATATTTTCATCCAGTAACACTGGGCTAGTTTGCTTTAATAGCCCTAAGGTCCACTTACAAATCACCACAGCGCCCACCATACCCATTACCGCATCAAGCCAGTTCCAGCCATAAAACTTACCAAAAATAAGCGCCACAATAGCCAGTACTGAGGTCAATGCATCGGCTAACACATGTAAATATGCCGCCCTTAAGTTGTGATCGTGATGCGGCTTATGTTGGTGATCATGCTGATGTTCTGCTTGCGCGGTTTCATCGCGGGAATGGTTATGTGAGTGCTGATGTGAATGATGATGTGAGTGGCTATCGGAATGAGCATGCCCGTGGGAATGATCATGGCCATGATGATGATCGCCAAGCAAGAACATGCTGACAACATTTACCGCCAAACCAATAAAGGCCACCATAATCGCTTCATTAAATTGAATATTTTGCGGGTTAAACAGACGGTGAATCGACTCTGCCATCATCAATAACGCCACTACCCCAAGCACTATCGCACTGGTGTAACCACCTAATACACTGACCTTGCCAGTACCAAAGGAAAATTTATCACTGCCAGCATGTTTTCTGGCATAGCGATAAGTAAATAAGGTGATACAAAACGCCGCAGCATGTGTGCCCATGTGCCAACCATCGGCTAGTAAGGCCATTGAACCGTAAATCGTACCGGCGACAATTTCAACCACCATAGCGGTAACGGTTAAGATCAACACGTACAGGGTGCGCTTCTCACCTGTATTGTGCAACGAACTAAATTGATGATGATGTTGATTTAAAAATTTCAAAAGCCACCTTTGTTTGACAATCAAACTATTTGTCATAAATAGTATTTTGACCATCAAGCAATGTCAATATACTCGTGAACAATAAAGCTGTGATTTTAGCGGCGATTAACAACAGGTAGCCGTTGAAATGCAGCATAATTAAAAACTTTCAGTTCAATTTAATCGTGCCATGGCAATCTAGTTGTTACACTCAAGCATCGACGCTGCGGGCAGACTTGGTGACGGCTGTCACAAGAGTTCGCCATAAACCGCTGCAACATTTAATTTCAGAGATCATCAAAGCCTCATGACAACTGCTTTTTCTTCGCGCTTTAAACTGTGGCTATTTATTGTTGTTGGCTTAGTTTGCTTAACGCCTGTTATCTCTTCTCCTGTTGCCTTGCTAATGGGTTTCACCCTTGCCAGTATTGGCATGGTGCCAAGCCATATTGACTTAAATAAGCTCACTAAAAAGTTATTAGCCTATTCAATTGTTGGTTTAGGTTTTGGAATTAATTTACCTGAAGCGCTTGCTGCCAGTAGCCATAATCTTGGCTTAATCGTCGGCTCTATTTTTTTTACACTCATGCTCGGCATTGGTTTAACCCGATTAATGAAATTAGAAGTTAAGACGGGCCATTTAATCAGTTGCGGCACAGCGATTTGTGGCGGTAGCGCGATAGCCGCAGTCGCGCCTGCTATTAATGCTAAGAACGATCAAATTGCGGTTTCACTGGCATGTATTTTCCTACTCAACTCTGCTGCATTATTTTTATTTCCCACCATTGGCCATGCGTTATCACTTAGCCAATATGATTTTGGTGTTTGGAGTGCGATTGCCATTCACGATACTTCATCTGTGGTTGGCGCCGCCTCTGCTTATGGTGATGAAGCCCTTAAAACCGCCACTACCATTAAACTGGCTAGAGCGCTTTGGATCATTCCTATCGCGTTATTGAGTGCAATAATTTTTGACGGTGATAAATCAAAAATATCTATCCCGTATTTTATTGGCTTTTATTGCTTAGCCATTCTTATTGCTTACTTTATTCCACAAGGCCAGCCCGTTTATAACGTGCTGTTTAGCGTATCCAAGCAGTTGCTTATTGTGTGTTTGTTTTTAATTGGCGCTGGTATCACGGTCAGTAAAATGCGCGCTAATGGGCCAAAACCGTTAATGTTGGGGATCATATTATGGCTGGCGATTGGCAGTACATCACTTGGGTATATTTTATTGACGGGAGATTAACTTGAGTAGCTGTTGCGGCAATGTCTGCGCGAAATGCTGTTAAAGGTCTTGTTGGTTATTCTGCTGCTTAATAACCTCTGACTGTTCTTGCTGAATATCAGGTTTAGCTAACGCCAGTGCAATCAGGCCACTAAATGCTAGTAGCTCAATCACAGCGCGGGTTAAACCCGTTGTTTGCACCGAGGCAACAATGGCAATAATGCACAGGCAAACTATCGCGCAGGCTTTAATGATTTTTGAATTTAGCAGCCGAAACATAATAATGAGATAACAACCTTTCTGAATATGAAAGGTTATTATCGGAACTGTCAGTGTAAGCCGCCAATATCTATTTTTACTATGTTATACAATTACAGCGACGGTTTACTGGTATGACGCTTGTTAACGCTACTGGCCATTAACCAATGACTGGCAATTGAAAACACACAATAAGCACTAAAATAATAAAAGCCTATTTCAAAGTGGGCAGTGGTTGTCAATAGTTCGCCCATACCGGCAGAAGCATTGCCCGCCATATAAACTATGATTAGCGCCACCACAAATACATCTGCCATTGACCACTTTCCAATCGCACCAATGAATCTCATTAATCCATATTGCAACGGCTTAAATATTGGCAGATTGACCATCAACATAGTCAGTAACTTAATCGCCGGAAAAACGATACTGAATAAACCCACTAATGCTGCAACTAAAATATTATTGGATTGATATAACTCATTGACGGTATCAACAATACTGCGGGTTTTATAAAAAACCTCTACCTCTCCTTCAATATTATCAAACCCGAGCATACTCACCGCCATATCCAGCATACTGCGGGCATTACTGCGGTTATCTTCAGATAAGCTTTCGGTAAACATGGTCACGCCGGCTTCAACTAACTCCGACTTTTCGATGGAGCCTTGGATGGTCAAAATGGGTTGAGTCACCCCGGGAATTAATAGCGCCAGCGACAGGATTATCACAACAATGCTCAGTAGCGACTTCATCTACAACTCCATGGTATTGAGATTGGTATTGGCTAATAAAAAGGGCTTGGGTCCACAGCTAATGACCGTGGCGATACACCGCGGTCAATATTGAGGTTACATTTGCGTAAATCAACTAAGGTGACTTCGGTATAGCGCTGATGCTTTTGTGAATAAAAGCATTTTACCACTGGATGTAACGCATCTCTGCCTGTTGACTCCCATACAATGCCCACACGTTCATCAGACAATTGCACCAACGAGCCCACAGGGTAAATGCCCACACAGCGGATAAATTCGTACACCAAAGTTTGATCAAGATGGAACGGGGTCAAACTCATTAAAATTTTAAATGCAGCAGCTGGGCTCATGGCTTCTTTGTAGCAGCGGGTCGCGGTAAGTGCATCATAAATATCCACAATACAACTCATACGCCCATGTTGCGGGATCTCGTCGCCTTTAAGGCCTTTGGGGTAACCTTTGCCATCAAGCTTTTCATGGTGCATCAAACACACATCTTTACTCACCTGAGATATCTCTTGGGTATCACTCATGATGTCGATGGCATACACCTGATGCATCTTAATCAGTTCAAACTCTTCTGCCGTTAATTTTCCTGGCTTGTTGAGTATTTTGTTATCCACTTGCACCTTGCCAATATCATGCAAGATCCCACCCACAGCAAGCTCTTTAAGCAGTGAGGCATCAAGACCTAGGTGCTTACCAAAGGTCACTAGCAAAAATGCCACGTTAACTGAATGCTCAAGCAAATAAGCGTCTTTGGTTCTTAATGCTGACACACACCTAAGTGCATCGGCATCATCCATCACCGACTCGAGCATTTTGTCGGCCACATCTTCAAATGGTGCCACCTCGACAGCCTTGCCTTGGTAGGTTTCAGACAAGACTTTACGCACTAATGTTTTTGCTTCAGTGAGGATTTTTTTAGCTTGAGTTTGTTTATATTCTCGGGTGTTGGTTATCTTTTTTACCAGTGGGGAATTGGGCTTTTTCTTTAAACCGCAGCCATCAGCTGAACGCTCAACATCAACCCATACGGTTTTAATACCGGCTTTGGCAAGCTTTACCATGGCATCTTTATGCTTAATCTGACCAGCATTACTGATGGCCACTTTGCTATCATTGCGATCAATCGCCACCACAAACATACCCAGACTTAAGCGCTCTACCGGGATACGGATTATGTCTTGGGACTCAGGTAATACCGTCATTGATGGGGAACTCTCCTAAAAACCTTAATATCATGTAAATAATTGCTAACATGTTGAGTTTTATGTGCCCGACATGTAATTATTTAAAATGCATTTTATCCTTTTTAAGCAAAATTAACTAAAATAAATATAGCAAAGTGTAAGCTCATGTAAAAATAACGCAGCCAATGATAAGTAAGTTTAAAAACAGCCTAGTAACTGATGATATAAGCCATTATGATCACAGCATCGATGCCTGAAGATTGACAGTTTTTGAACCCTTAACTAACTTAAGGCATAATTCATATAAATCCTTTTACGCTTTTTCATTTCAATTATTTGAGATATTGACTCTGGAGTCTGCATTGGCTGGTCATATTTTTTTTGAGCACTTTAACGAGTTAATCAAAAAGTTACACGCTATGAAGTTGGCTCACGTCAAAGAGCCGATTGTGCAGGTCTCAGTAGAAGCTAAATCCTTGCCGTTATTATCTTGGTTAGGGGCGCAAACTCAATATCCACGCATATATTGGCATGCCCGTGACAAACAAGAAGAAGTGGCCGCTGTAGGCGCCTGCAAAGACTTCAAGCAAGAACAAGAAATTAATGACGAGCTACTGGCATCGATTTACCAATCCCAGCGTGGAAAAAGCAGTAATCAAGATATTCGCTACTACGGCGGCGTCGCCTTTGACCGCACCGTAGAATGCTGGCCTGAATTTGGCCGCACTCGCTTTGTACTGCCTCGCATAGAACTGCGCCGTCATGACAACATCATCAAAATTTTAGTAAATTTAAATTTTGAAGATAATAGTCAAGATGATGAGTGTAATGCGGCCATTGAAGCCATCAATCAGCTCAAACCAGCCAAACCATTGTCACCACCTAATAAACTGCCTTTAATGGGCCGCAGTGACTTGCCAAATTACCCACGCTGGAAAGAATTGGTTGAGCAAGTGACTAACCCTAAATTTAATGCCACCACCCCTAAAGTGGTGCTATCGCGCCAAACTCAGTTAGAAATTAATGATGTGGTCGATCCTTGGATGGTATTAGCCTGCTGGCAAGGGCGCAACCCCAACAGCTTTCAATTTGGGTTTCAATTTAGCCCTGAGCGCACCTTTATTTCATGCTCGCCTGAGCGTTTATACTTACGCCGCCAAAAAGAGTTATTTACCGAAGCCCTTGCCGGAACGACTGTGCGTGGTTTAAACCAAGAAGAAGATGATTTTCTTGCCAATCAGCTACTAGAAGACAGTAAAAACAGCAATGAAAACCAACTGGTTAGGCAGCAAATTGTTGATGTACTCACGCCATTAAGCCATTACGTTGGTGCGGATGAGTCTGCCAAAATTTTTAAATTAACTCATATTCAGCACTTACACCGCTCTATTCGCGCTGAATTAAAAGCCGGTGTTAATGACTTTCAATTACTTCAAGGTTTACACCCAACCCCTGCCGTGGGCGGGTTACCGCGAGAATCAGCATTAAACTTTATCCGTCAACGTGAAGGCTATAATCGCGGCTGGTATGCGGGCGCATGTGGTTATTTAAATAAGTACGAGAGTGAGTTTTCTGTGGCCATTCGCTGCGCCTTAATTGAACCAGGGCGAATTAATCTGTTTGCTGGCGCGGGGATTGTTGCCGGTTCAGATCCACTGGCTGAATGGCAAGAATTAGAAAATAAACTCACCACTATTTTGTCTATTTTAGTTGAGCTGTAACCCAACTAAATAATCAACCAATTAAACAATCACTTAAAAGTCTTTCTGCACATAAATGTGCCGCTGACGGCTGGGTTTTAGTCACAAATAGCGCATTTGCGCTCCCTTGCTAGTTGCATCTTATTTTTTGCTCACTATAATGCGTCCTCCTTGGCGAAAATGACACCACTCAATAAACTCTTTGAGCAAGTTAAAGTCAGCTAAAATATATAATCAGCAACGCCAAGTACATACATATACGGGTTCCCTCACCCCGTCTAACCCAATAAAAAAGGCCATAACATGTTAATGCTCTCTCAGGCGCAATGTCGCCGTGCACTGATGTTTCTTGTCAGTTTTCATATCATCATTATTTGCGCAAGCAACTATTTGGTACAACTCCCGTTTCAGATTTTTGGTTATCACACCACTTGGGGGGCGTTTAGCTTTCCCTTTGTCTATTTAGCCACAGATTTAACCGTCAGAATATTTGGCCAACAAGCGGCTCGCAGTATTATTTTCAAAGCCATGTTACCTGCATTGGTGATCTCCTATGTCATGGGGGTGATTTTCCATCAAGGGGTTTTCCAAGGCGCTGATTCATTAGCCCAGTGGAATCAATTTGTGTTCCGTATCGCACTTGCCAGCTTTGTGGCTTACTTAGTCGGACAGTTAATGGATATCACTGTATTTGCTAAATTGCGTAAAGCTAAAGCCTGGTGGGTAGCCCCTGCCGCATCGACTCTATTTGGTAACTTGGTTGATACTGTCGTGTTTTTCAGTATTGCATTTTACGCCTCTTCAGACCCATTTATGGCAAATCACTGGCCTGAAATAGCCACTGTCGATTACGCCTTTAAACTTATGGTTAGCTTAGGGTTATTTTTACCTGCATATGGGGTATTACTGAAAGTGCTCACCGATAGGTTGGTTTTATCTGATACAACCCGCACCTCGACTGCGCTCTAATGTTACTAAATCACCGCGAGTCACTGCTGACAAAGCACACTTTCTAGTGAGTTTTTAAGCTATGCCGCATTATTAACTGGTACGATGAGTTAATATGCGGCCATATTTTTGCTGTTGTCAGCTCAATATCAGCCGTTCTGATATTGAGGCGGCATGGCCCAACCAAAAGTAAACCTTACATGCTAACTATCCAAATTGAAGCTCATACTGAGCTAAGTGCTGAGGTGGCTATTCATATTGCCGCTATCAGTGCCCGCATTAACGAACTCGATCGCGCTCAAACTGTCGAATCATTACATAGCAAATTAGACAATCAAGCTTGTTTGATTTTATTAGCTTATGTTGAAGGTGAACTTGCTGGGTTTAAAATAGGATATCAGCTCGATAATCAGCGTTTTTACAGCTGGCTTGGCGGAGTTGATGCTGATTTCAGGCAACTTGGTTTAGCAAAATCTATGCTCGAGTACCAAGAAAAGTGGGCGACAGAGCAAGGTTATCAACGCCTTGAAGTTAAAACTCGCAACCAATTTAACGCCATGCTGACGATGTTGGTTACTAACCAATACCACATTACGCAGGTTGAATCAGCCACTGACTCGGCAGATAACAAGTTGTTTTTGCATAAAGAATTAGCTTAACAACCAAGATAGACAGTGTCGATTTGAACGATAAAAGTTAGTCGACTGCCCCAAAGAGCTTGCAGAGCATTTGTAAGGGGTTTGTAAAGTTGAAAATAATTTTATCAACAAGTTGCAAATCTAAATGATAACGATTACTATTTATCTGCGTTCCAAAACTCAGTTCTTATTAATAGCTTCATCTCCTATTAATACCCTCTGAGTCTGCAAGCACGACATTGCTCATACACTCTTAGTGGCCAGGCTCATCACCTGGCTTTTTTTTATCTGCGATTGACTCAATTACACTATTAATCCCAAACCAAGAAACTAACGCAGACTATCTAGTCGTCACTGCTTATAACAATCCATATTCAATGTCATATGCAACTAACGCTATAAGCAGCTAATACGATAAACAGCTAAGCGTCAGTATCTACGCGGCTATTATCTTCAAAATGCAGTCCATCATAGGGATTATTTTCCTGTTCTTCTTTCGCCTTATGATAAAGCCCGATAGTAAATACCGTACCTTTACCTAAGGTCGACTTCACCTCAATGGTGCCACCAATGCGCTTAATAATGCCGTAACTGAGCGATAAGCCTAAGCCTGTACCGTCTTTACGGGTAGTGTAAAAAGGGTCGAAGATACGGCTTAAGCGCTCAGGTTTAATCCCCATGCCTTCGTCTTCCACTTCAATTTTTACCCCGACAACCTCGTCATTTTCAAGCCAATCATTGGCTCTGACCCAAATTCGGCCTTTATTTTCAATGGCGTGGGCAGCGTTAACCACTAGGTTAATGAGCACTTGTAAGATTTGCGGCTGATTCACTTGTACCGTGCATTGGGTATTAATATCTTTGATGAGTTCGACTTCTTGCTTTTCAATCGAGTGCCTAACCAGTACTAACATTTCTTCGATCATCGGTTGCACTGGGTGCATTTCAAGCGGCGCATTAAACTCACCGGGGCGACTGTACTGCAACAAGCTGCGAATAATGGTGCTTATTCTACCTACCTGCTGAATAACCAGTTCAATTTCTTCTTCAACAGCAACAGCCTTACTGCCAAGCTCATACTTCATTAGTTCCATATTGCCTAAAATTACCGCGGTAGGATTATTAATTTCATGGGCAATACCGGCTGTAAGCTCCCCTAAGGCGGTTAACTTTTCATTGGTGACCAGTTGATGTCTTGTTTCATTTAGCAAGGCCACGTTACGTTGCAGCTCTTCGGTTTTATCTTGCAAGCTACGGGTACGTTGCTCCACTTTCACTTCAAGCTGCTCTGCCGCTAGCTGAATTTGGTTATTACGCCGCTGCAGTAAGTCCAGCATGTGGTCAAATTGCTCAGCCAAATTAGATAGCTCATTATCATGCTCTAATCCCAGCTCGCCGATACGTAAGTCTCGGCCTGACTGCACCGCTTTTACCACATGATGAATGCGCTCAATGGGCTCAAGTAAGCTATTAGCCCCTCGATAAACCAAGAAACCAGACACCAACAACACCAGCATTAAAATGGTGCCAAGCTCGAGGATATTGAGAATATAGGTGTGTATAAAAGGCGACTCAGAAAAACCTGAATAAATCATCCCAATACGTTTACCACGAATATCTTTAAGGGGTGAGTAGCCTGAAATAAACCAGTCATTTAATACAAAGGCACGGTCAACCCACGACTCCCCTTCAACCAAGACTCTCTGGCGCACATCTTCTGACACTAAGGTGCCTAATGCCCTCGATTGGCTCGCTGTTTCATGGGTCGAAAATAGATCCATAGGCACATTGGTACTAATGCGGGCATTATCAAGAAAAATAGTCACAGTACCAATTGAGCGCTCAGGCAAGGTGCCCTCGTCGTACACCAAGTCTCGAATATGATCGACTATAACCGTGTTGCGATTAAATAAAATCCCACCATCGAGATACCAATTCACTTGGCCATTTTCATTTAATATGGGCAATAAACTCCGGCTTAACATGCCACGTGTTTCTTCACTTTTGGTGGGCTCTTGCGCCCTTAAAGTAGCCGATATAGGAATGCGGGCGATACTGGCTAAATCGGGGTCGAGACGAGCCAAACGCTTGGCTGATAACACCATCAAACCAGACAAGGGTTGTTGCTGTTGGATTTTGGGTAACATTATCCGCAAATCGGGATCGGCTGCGGCTTGCTCAACTCTGATTAACCTTAATATATCGAGTTGTAGGATCTTTTTTTGTTGCTCCAGATATTCATTAACCTTATCAATCTTAGAAGAGTTACCCTGCTTTATTTGCTGGAAAGCATTCTGAAAATCCCATGATTGACTCACGTTAAGTAATTGAATTTCTTGTTGGCGCTGAACCTCTTCTAGGGTATTGGTGGCCACTGTCAAATCAGCCTTCACCTTCATAAACAACTGCTTACCGGTATAACTAATATTCCAGTAAATAGTGATGAACACTAGGCTTATCAGGGTCAGTAAGATGGGTAGCAATGTCAGGATCAAAATACGATAGCGCACTTTGGCCTGCATTTGTTGCCAGCTGACTCCGAACATTTGACGAAATACCGACACGACTTAAGCTCCCTTATCCGGTTCAGTATCGAACCATTCTTTATATTTACGATCTAGGGTTTTTCGAGAAACACCTAAATCGCGGGCGGCGGCTGATTTATTACCATTGTTAGCATCAACCACGCTCATAACATGTTGTTTTTCGACTTCTTTGAGTGGCCAACTCAGTGGGTAACCAGCTTGGGTTATCACCTCTTCTTCAGGTGCTTTTTTCCAATACTCTGCAGGTGGCTTACCCAATAAAATACAACGCTCAATCATATTACGCAGTTCACGAATATTCCCAGGCCACTCATGTTGTTGCAGTACCTGTATATCTTCATGGCTCCAAATCACTTCTTTAACCCCTAACTCTCGGGCTAATTGCCAAGTAAAATGATGAGTGAGTTCAATCACATCCTCGGGACGTGTGCGTAAAGGGGGGATCAAGATATTGAGAACATTGAGTCGATAATATAAATCGCTTCTGAAGTTACCTGCTGCCACTTCTTCAGATAACAAACGATTTGTTGCCGCAATAACTCTGACATCAATGGCGACTTCTTTTTCACTGCCCACGGGTCTGATCGATTTTTGCTCTAAAACCCTTAATAGTGCCGTTTGCATTTTCATTGGCATTTCACCAATTTCATCTAAGAAAATCGTTCCGCCTGACGCAAAACTAAATAAGCCTTCACGCACCCCTTTCGCGCCAGTAAAGGCGCCTGCGGTATGGCCAAAAAGTTCACTGCTAAGCAGCTCTGGTGCAATGGCGCCACAGTTAACAGGAACAAAAGCTCCTGTGCGGCCGCTGAGCAGATGTAATTGCCTTGCCACCAACTCTTTACCAGTTCCAGACTCACCTTCGATGAGTACCACTGCATTAGTCGGTGCAACGCGTTCAATGACTTGTTTTACTTCCATCATGGCATCGCTGTTACCAATCATGGTGGTTGAGTGACCGGTTGAAAGCTCACGGCGCAACATGAAGTTTTCACGCTTTAACAACCTTCGCTCAATACAACGGTCAACCGAAGTCATCATTTGTTCTAGATGAAACGGCTTCATAATAAAGTCTGAAGCGCCCGCTCTTAAGGCTTTAATCGCTACATCCATATCCGCATAACCCGTCATAAAGATAATGTCCGATTGGCGGTCAGGTTCATTTAGCGCCTCATGCCAATCGATACCAGAGCGATCAGGCAAGCGAATATCGACAATTAATAAATCAAAATGGCCACGGCTACGCAGCTTTTCTGCCTCGCCAATGGTGGAGGCAGTTTCTACTAAAGCGAATTTTTTTGACAACGCCTTTTTAAGAAAGCTACGCATTCCAGGCTCATCATCCACAATCAATACCGAAACAGCAGTTGGTAACGATTTTTCGTTTGAGTCATTGGTGTTCATATGAGGGCCTACTTTGGACATTTTGACTATATTTAAGCTTATCGTATCACTAAAAATCTATTGCTGGGTCAGTTTGCCCACCAGAATTAGCTTACTGGGACAATATGTCTGTAAAAACATAATTCGCACGCGATCTAGATCACAATTTTAAATTTAGTCGTGATCCAAATTTTCAGAAACGCCCTTGGCATATTATTTGCTGTATCTATTTGTAACTAAGATAAGTTAATGTAAATGTTGTTTTTTTAACCATAAATATGATGTTTTAATGATTATCTCTTCAAGGAATTAAAAATGTTTAGTCTAAAATCAGCTTTAACGGCAACATTCAGTGTCGCATTATTAACTAGCACCATGATGAGCGCGACAGTAAATGCTGAAGAAATTATTAAGCTTGCGACCACCACCAGCACTGATAATTCAGGTCTTTTACGCGCTATTTTGCCGACATTTGAAGCTGAATCTGGTTATAAGGTACAGGTTATCGCCACAGGTACTGGTAAAGCACTAAAACTGGCCAGTCAAGGTGATGTAGACGTGGTAATGACCCATGCACCTGCTGCTGAAGCTAAGTTTGTTAAAGACGGTTATGGCACTAATCCTCGCGGGATCATGGAAAACGATTTTGTGGTTTTAGGCCCAATTGCTGATCCCGCTAAACTAGCAACAAGCGATGATGTCGTTGAAGCGTTTCAAAAAATCGCAGCATCGGGCAACAGTTTTATCTCACGCGGTGATAATTCTGGCACCAATATGAAAGAGCTCGCAATTTGGAAACAAGCTTCTGTAACGCCAGATTTTTCAGGCTATACTTCAATTGGCCAAGGTATGGGTAAAACGTTACTGATGGCCAATGAGAAACAAGCCTATACACTGACAGATCGTGGAACGTTTGTTGCTTACAAAGCTAAATTAGATTTGGCAATTACATTCGAAGGCGGCGCCGATTTAGCAAACCCTTATCAAATTATCCTAATTAACGCAGAAAAATACCCTGAATTGAATCATCAAGGTGCTAAGGCATTAAGCGATTGGTTTATTAGCCCAGCGGCTCAGCAGATGATTAATGACTTTAAAGTTCAGGGAGAGCAATTATTTAAGGCAACATATAAGTAATGAATGAAGGCTGGTTAGCCCTACTGCAGCAAGCATTTAGCTTGCTGCTTTCGTTAGACCCTGATGTATGGTCTATCATAAGTGTATCTTTTTCCGTCTCTTTTGCGGCGCTGCTCATCACCTTGATCCCATCAATTGTGTTGGGCTTTTTGCTGGCATCTTACCAATTTCCTGGTCGCTGGTTTGTCACCAATATTGTGCAAACCTTACAATCAATCCCCACAGTTGTGATCGGCTTACTGGCTTATTTGCTGCTCACCAGAAATGGGCCAATGGGCGACTTACGCTGGTTGTTTACCCAACAAGGAATGATCTTAGGACAAATGATGATTTGTGCCCCGGTACTTATCGCATTATCCCAAGCGGCATTTAGTAGTGTAGACCGCCGTGCATGGGAAACCTCCCGCACCCTTGGCGCATCGTGGCAGCGTGCTATTTGGACCGTATGTCGCGAACTTCGCGTACCGTTATTATTGGCCATTATTGCTGCTTTTAGCCGAATTTTGACTGAAGTGGGTTGCTCAATGATGGTGGGGGGCAATATTTTACACCACACCCGTAATATTCCCACCGCCATTGCCTTAGAAACCAGTAAAGGCGACTTTGCCCAAGCTATCGCACTAGGATTAGTGCTGCTGATTTTAGCGATTGTGATTAATTTTGCCATCGGCTCACTGCGTGGCAAAGCCATGCCAAGGAGTCAGTAATCATGGTTAAAGTGACCGCGAAAAACATTCAGGTGCAATTTAAAGCAAGAAAGTTGTTTGCTTTTGACAGCCTAAGTTTTTGTGAAGGCGATGTCATATACCTGCAAGGGGACAATGGCAGTGGTAAATCCACCCTTATGAAACTATTAGCGGGGATCGTAAAACCGTCATTAGGTAAGGTAACAGCTGAAGGATTTGCCGCGCCAAAATGGTGGCAACCAAGTACCTTACTAGGCAAAGCGGTTTATCTTCACCAACATGCCTACCTGTTTGATGGTAATGTGGACTACAACTTGCGCTACGCCTTACCAAAGGACAAGTTTAGCGCCGAGCAGCTTCAACAGCGTATTCGTCAAGCTATTGATATGGCGCAGCTGGGGGCATTATTACACAGTAATGCCACTGATTTATCTGGCGGTGAACGCCAACGATTAGCGCTAGCCAGAGCTTGGATAAGCCAACCCAAACTGTTAATGCTAGACGAGCCAATATCTAATATGGATAAGCAATCGCAAAAACTGGTTTTAGCGATGATTAACCAATTAAAACAAGAAGGCACAGGTCTAATTATTAGTAGTCATCAAACCTGCGGCTTAACAGCCTTGTGCAAAAAGCATTGGCA
Source organism: Shewanella sp. 3_MG-2023 (assembly GCF_030548765.1). Classification (NCBI taxonomy): domain Bacteria; kingdom Pseudomonadati; phylum Pseudomonadota; class Gammaproteobacteria; order Alteromonadales; family Shewanellaceae; genus Shewanella; species Shewanella sp. 3_MG-2023. The sequence continues at coordinate 114,300 of NZ_JAUOSH010000009.1, forward strand.
TATTGCTGACAACAACGTTGTGGCCAGCAATCATATCCCTAGCGTTGAACAATCACAGGAGTTTCAATATGTCAGTGCAAATTGATGCCGTTATTTTAGCCGGCGGCATGGCCAGAAGAATGGGCGGCATAGATAAAGGCTTAGTTGAGCTCAATAATAAGCCAATGATCAGCCACACCATTGAGCGAGTTCAACCACAAGTGAATCGCATCATCATTAATGCCAATAGAAGCCAGCAACAATATGCTGAGCTAGGTTTTGAGGTTATCAGTGACAATGACAGTGGTTATTTAGGCCCACTAGCAGGCATGGTGACCGCGATGGCGCACACTGATGCCGAGTTATTATTAGTGGTGCCTTGTGATAGCCCAATGCTACCAACAGATTTATGTGAGCGCATGTATGCCTCGTTAAAAGAAGCCGATGCTGATATCGCGGTAGCCAGCGATGGCGAACATCACCAACCTGTGGTGATGTTATTAAAACCTGAATTAAAACAATCGATGCAGGCCTTTTTAGATGCCGGCGATCGAAAAATATTTTTATGGTATGAAAAGCAAAAACACGTTGTAACCAGCTTTGCCGATCAACCTAATGCATTTGTTAATGTGAATACACTTGAACAAAAACTTGTCATCGAGAATGCCAAGTAAGCTGTGGCAACACAGTAACAAGCCAACAATGAGGTCTTTATGAGTATACCGTTTTCCAATCCGCTGAGTATTCCTGTTCTTGGATTCTGTGCCTATAGCGGCACCGGTAAAACCACCTTGTTAAAACAACTTATTCCCGAATTAAATCGTCGAGGGTTACGTTTAGCAGTAATTAAACACGCACACCATAATTTTGATGTGGATATTCCGGGAAAAGACAGTTACGAAATGCGTAAAGCAGGTGCTAAGCAAATGCTGGTTGCCTCCCATATTCGCTGGGCATTAATGACTGAAGATGCGGTTGATGGTGACCCACAATTACCGCACTTACTAAAGCAAATTGAAACGGACAAAGTGGATATCGTGCTTGTTGAGGGCTTTAAAAAGCTGCAACTGCCTAAAATTGAGCTGCACCGCGCCGCCCACGGCAAGCCACTGATCCATACCCATGATGAAAACATTGTCGCTATCGCGTGTTGTGACGACACCGAAACACCGGCCGAGTTAACCCGACTCGATTTAAATAACGTCGGCCAAATTGCCGACTTTGTAATTGAATACAGCCAAAAGTGGCAAACGCCTGAAGTGGCTTTACCGATCCCAACCGTTGCAACACCTGTAAGCGATGAGCAGAAATTTTTATCAGTTGCCCAAGGCTTAGAGCAACTCATGACCATGGTGACGCCGCTTACCGCTAGTGAGCAAGTCACCATCGATGACGCAGCAAATCGAGTACTAGCTAGCGATGCGATTTCACCTGTTAACGTGCCCCAGCAAACCAATTCAGCAATGGATGGTTATGCTTTTGCTTATAGTACTGATAACAGCCCAAGCAACCCAGTTGCGCCATTAAAATTGATGGGTGAAGTGCTTGCTGGGCACCAATATCCAGGCACATTAAACCCCGGTGAAGCCGTACGCATTATGACAGGCGCAACCGTGCCAACTGGCGCTGACACTGTCGAAGCACGTGAATTGGTGGTTGAACAAGATGGCCAAGTGCAATTACAAGGCAAAGTGGATGCGGGTCAGCATGTCAGACTTGCAGGTGAAGATATTGCCAAAGATGCCTTAGCATTAGCAAAAGGTCATCGCTTACAAGCCGCTGAACAAGGCTTATTAGCCTCATTGGGTTTAGCCTCTGCAGATGTTGTTAAACAACCGGTTGTGGCGGTGTTTTCCACTGGCGATGAAGTGAGTCAACCGGGCGAGCCGTTAAAAGCCAACTGTATTTACGACTCTAATCGCTACACCATTAAATCAATGGCGCAAAAGTTAGGCTGTAAAGTCATTGACTTAGGCATTATTGAAGATAGCGAAGCATCATTAACGGCTGCGCTACAACAAGCCAGTGTTGATGCCGATATTGTGATCAGCTCCGGTGGAGTTTCTGTCGGAAATGCTGACTACATCAAAACAGTATTGGCTAAAATTGGTAAAATAAACTTCTGGCGCATTAATATGCGTCCAGGTCGACCATTAGCCTTTGGCCAAGTCAACGACAGTTTGTTCTTTGGCTTACCGGGTAATCCCGTGGCGGTAATGGTGTCGTTTTTACAATTTGTGCAACCTGCAATTCGTAAACTGGCTGGCGAAAGTAATTGGCAGCCACAATATTTACCAGCAATAACAGATAGCATCTTAAAAAGCCGCACAGGTCGAACAGAGTTTGTGCGCGGTGTTTACTCGTTAAGCAATGATGGACGGTTACATGTGACCTCAACAGGGGCACAGGGTTCAGGGATGTTGAACTCCATGGTTAAGGCAAATTGTCTGGTTATTATCGGTGAAGCCGAAGATGCCGTCATGCCTGGCCAGCAAGTCTTCATTCAGCCTTTTGCTGAACTGTTATAACTAACCATAAGATGTACTAATTCATGAGTTTGATCGTCGACAGTTTTAATCGAAAAGTAGAGTACTTACGTTTATCGGTCACTGACCGCTGTGATTTTCGCTGTGTATATTGCATGAGCGAAGATCCAAGCTTTCTGCCTAGAGAGCAAGTACTTACCTTAGAAGAACTCGCATGGATTGCACAAGCCTTTACCGAACTCGGAGTAAAGAAAATCCGCTTAACTGGCGGCGAACCTTTAGTAAGAACCGATTGCGATAAGCTTATTGAGTTATTAGGTAAATTGCCTGGTTTAGATGATTTATCGATGACCACCAATGGCTCACGCTTAAGTAAACTTGCTCAGCCCATGCATGATGCTGGTTTAAAGCGCTTGAACATCAGCTTAGATACCCTCAACCCTGAGCTATTCACTGAAATGACTCGCAACGGTAAAGTTGAACGAGTCATTGCTGGTATTGATGCCGCTAAAGCCGCAGGCTTTAAGCATATCAAAATCAATGCCGTGATTTTACGTGGCAAAAACGATCATGAAATCTTAGATTTAATCGACTTTTGCCGTGATCGTGAACTAGACATCACCTTTATTGAAGAGATGCCACTAGGGGTTATTGATGAGCGTAAACGCAGTCGTCATTGTTCTAGCGAAGAAGTCAGAGCCCTTATTGAAGCCCGCTATCCGTTAGTGCCGTCAAGCAAACGCACTGGTGGGCCAGCACGTTATTTCAAAATGGCAGATCACAGTATTCATATTGGCTTTATCTCGCCCCACAGTAATAGCTTTTGCCATGAATGTAACCGCGTCAGAGTGACAGTCGAAGGCCGTTTATTGCTGTGTTTAGGTAATGAAAACTCGGTTGATTTAAAAGCAATTGTTAGAGCGCATCCAGGTAATATTGATAAGCTAAAACAAGCGATTTTGGATGGCATTCAACAAAAACCCAAAGAGCACTACTTTGGCACCGATGATGACGTGCAAATTCTGCGATTTATGAACACCACTGGCGGTTAAGCCATTTTTACTTACGCAAAACAACCGCCTTTATTAACTAGCCTTAGCAGATAACCACCAAGGGTTACCCACTAAGGCTAGCTTTGATATACACTAAGACTAACAACCACTAGCACGTTAGTTTATGGCCTTATCTCGAAAAAAATGGAATAACATCCTGATCATTGCCTGCGTTTTCATGGTGGCAGTGCTAACCTTTATCGACTCAAAAACCAATCAAATGCCCGATGATGCCCAAGCATTATTTGATGAAACTAACCAGTTAACCCAATTGCAATTCGATGATATTTGGCTTAATAAAGGCGCTAACGGCTGGGTCTGCTCTGCAAGTGTTTTAAACTGTAGAACTTTAGCCGAGGCTTGGAGCCAATTAGCAATCTCCCCCACCAGCATGAGTGATGCAGAGCGCCAACAGTTACCGGCAGCGCAATCGTTAGTGATTGCGATAAATCACACCCCACAAGGACAACTTTGGCAATATTACCCCCAGTATGGGTTATTGCAGTCAGCCGCCGATAATTGGTACCAAATCCCGCCAAGCTTACGTACTGAACTCATCCCAATCATTGCCAGCCAAACACAAGAATAATAGAGAGTCCTATGCCTGAATTACCGGAAGTTGAAGTCACTCGCCAAGGAATATCACCCTACCTCGTCGATCAAACCGTTCGCGACCTTATTATTCGTAATGGTTCGTTACGTTGGCCTGTGCCTGACATTTGCCGCAATATTATCGGCCAAACTATCCGAAATGTACGTCGCCGCGCTAAGTACTTACTGATAGATACTGACGCGGGGATCACCATAGTCCATCTAGGTATGTCTGGGAGTCTGCGAATTTTACCAGCCAACACCCCAGCAGAAAAACATGACCACATTGATTTGGCGTTAGAAAATGGCCGCATTCTGAGGTTCAATGACCCAAGGCGCTTTGGTGCATGGCTATGGTATGAATTACCTGAAGAAGCACATCCATTACTATCAAAATTAGGCCCAGAGCCACTGTGTGAAGACTTTAATCCAGTGCAACTACACAATGCCCTCGCCAATAAGAAAAAGGCCATCAAACTGTGTTTAATGGACAATCACATTGTGGTCGGTGTGGGGAACATTTATGCCAATGAAGCCTTGTTTGCCGCAGGTATTCATCCTCAAGCAGCTGCTGGCTCAATTGATATTGAACGCTTAACAATTCTGGTTGCTGAAGTGAAACAGATTTTAGCCCAAGCCATTAAACAAGGCGGCACCACCTTAAAAGATTTTACCAATGCCGATGGTAAACCCGGTTACTTCGCCCAAAAGTTACATGTTTATGGCCGTGGCGGCGAAAACTGCACTGAATGCGGCAATCTATTAAGTGAAATACGTTTAGGTCAACGCACCACGGTATTTTGTTGGCTATGTCAGACATAAGATTGTTGAGGGTAAAATAGCGCTGAACAAGCCTTACCCCAGCTTGAAAGTATTTAGCGGCAATAAATCAAAAAGCCTCGATAGCATAGCTATTGAGGCTTTTTATTGAACAAATTAAAACAATAAATTTAATAACTTAATTAAAATTTATACTGGTAACGAGTATATAAAGTGCCATCTACTTCACTGTCTTCCACTTCAAACTCTGATTGCGATACGCTACCACCAAAGGTCATCATGCCGCTTAATAATGGCATACGATAAGACAGCTCTAGCATGAGTAAATCTTCTTTCGGTGGCTGCGGCGCCCAGCCATGACTTGGACTTTCGCCATCTTTATTTAATTGGGCATAACGTAAAATAGTGGTAAATGCATGGCTATTTGAAAACTGGCCAATTAACCCCAGTGCATACACCTGAGCATCACTGTCGTAGGTGCTGCCAATAGCGCGACCATAATTTCGAGATCCACTTTTATAGGTGCTGTGCTCATAGAAGCAATTAAAGGCATTCGGGTCTTCACCGCAAAACACCATAGTATCTGTATATTCAAAAAATAGCTTATATTGCTGCGAGGCAAAACTAAAGCGGGTGTCTACACCATACATTTTAGCGCAGTCGACTATTTGCCACGGTTCACCTTTTGAGTCTTCGCAGGTGCGCTCAAGAAAAAGTCCCACAGGCACATCCCAAAAAGTATCTGAATAGCGTACATCAAAGCCCGCCATTTGATTGCCGTAATTTGAGCAACCACTACCCGTATCATTGCGACAATCACGCTGACCAGTAATCGACTTCCAGGCGGAGTCCCAATCGCACTCTTGACCTTCACCACAAAACTGCGCCGTCCAAGAAAGGCCGATTTCTAATTGCCTTAATGGCTTTATTGAGCCGCGCACATTCCACAATAACGCATTGGGGGCATAACGATCTTCATCCATCATGCTTACTCCACCAGTGAGGTTCCACGCGCCCAGCCACGAAAGCCATGGGGTTTCAAACGCCTCAGCATTGTTGCGACTCACCATCAGTGATGGCATAGGTCGGGCATTATTGGATTTGTGTAATCCCGAATCAAAACCAGGCCCCCACCACTGCTCAAAGCTGCCTGCAGTGACAATCCAGTTACCCAATACTACCGCCATATAAGAGTCGTCTAAGCGAAATTCTTTATCATCTTGGGGATCGTAGTTAGCTGAAGCAGACACTTTATAAGCGAAGCGCTCGCCCATATATTCATAAGAGGCTTTGAGTTCAGCTTTTTCACGATAATCAGAGCCAAAGTGTTGAAACCTTGCTTCATCGGTCGCAGCAGTTGCTGTAATACTGGTGTTCCCTTTATTGCCAACAGCATTTTGATAATAAAAGTTCACTCGAGCAAACGCATCGACTAATGCGGGCTTCATTAATGAAGGTTCTGCTGAAGATAAATCCTTTCCAATACCCGACCACATCAGTGGAAATGTATTGATAGGTACCGTGATCACACCAGCATCTGCCAGCGCCTGAATATCTGCCCGTAGGTAAATATCTGAGGTATCAACCCAAGGCGCAGCCGAAAGTGCCGAACTTAAGCATAAACTGCCAAAGCCAAGCCCTAAAAAGCGCATTGTGAATGAACGGTGTTTAAATAGCGACTGCGATGATTTCATTTTAGGCTTATGTTTTGATGTGATGAATAACGGCATTAGCAGGCGATTACTTCGTCTGCTGTAATTTAATTGAAGCAATTTTTTGCAGCAAAGAAGCGGCGACATCCTGATGGACGAATTGACTCACATCACCGCCATGTAGGGCAACTTCTTTTACCAAGGTAGAAGAGATAAATGAGTTTTCTTCCGCTGGGGTCAAAAAGACACTTTCTAAATCTGGACTTAAACGACGATTCATATTGGCTAATTGAAATTCATATTCAAAATCTGACACAGCTCGCAGACCACGCACTAACACACTCGCCTGTTGCTCTTTAGCAAAATCAACTAATAAGCCAGTAAAGCCAACCACTTCGACATTGTCTAAATGGGCGGTCACTAAATTAACTTGCTCTACACGCTCTTCAAGGGTGAACATCGGCTGTTTGGACGGGTTTGAGGCAATGCCGATAACCACGTGACCAAATAATTTTGCCGCACGCTCAATTAAATCAGCATGGCCATTAGTAACGGGATCAAAAGTACCTGGGTAAATTGCGCGTCTATGCATTTGAAAATTCACTGTGTAAAGTATTGCCAGCTAGTTTATCAGTATCAAATACTCGCATCAAAGTTTGTATTAGACTTTATGAAAAATGAAAGAGCTAAATTAGCAGACATCAGGTGGCATGATATAAAAATAATTAACTCATCATCAAAATATCATGAAGGACATCATCAAGCTAAAACAGAGTTGGCATTTTACTTCGATTTACTCTCATCTTTATCTAAAAGCATAGCTTTTACCAAATGCTTTTTAGCGATTTCCTTGACGGTTCACCGGCTACCACAAAGACATGCTTCATCTTTTAAATTAGCAATTTGGAGTAAGCTTATAACAACAAACGTCCCGCTATTAACCGTAAAAACTCACCTTATTTTATTTGCACCATGATGATTATTCTCTTCCTTTAAATTTAGGAAAGTCAGGTAAACAATGCCTGTTCTCTATCAACTTAAGTTCAAAAGAAATTTTTTGCCACAATCGAATATAAAAAGGAACTCTTTTTATATTACGACCACCTTGCATATCAATATCACTCTCAAAGTACTTCCCTGTTATAAGGGTCGGTGTTGAGACAAAGCAATGTAGGTTCTTTTCAAACCAATACTGAATGTCTATATCAACAGGTCGTGAAATGGGAAAAGCAGTTTCAAGCAATTTTCTGGCTCCACATATAGAAACGATTTGACCTCTATTGGATGCTGGAAACTTATAAGCTTTATGTAATGCACATCCTAAGCTTAAATCAAAATTATCATAAACTTTTTTATGCTTATGGGATTTACAGATTTTAATATAATCCCAACCGATAAAGTCTTTTAACTTATCCATGAAAAAGATCAATTCATTGCTTATGACAGCATCGTCTTCCAAAATTACCGCAAAATCTAATTCTTGACTTACAATGTATTCCCAGCATTTGATATGACTTAAATAACAGCCTATTTCGCCTAAGCTAAGCTCTTTATTATACTTTAATAAGTTCAATTTACGGTCATATACATTGGAAACAATTTCACTCGTCAAGTCTTTCCCATAAACAGCAGGCACTCGTTCAAACTCAATATTGAGTTGCTCAAGCTGTTGTTGCATAAAAGCCATTCTTTCAGTGCTTTTATCGAGATTGATTACAAATACTTTAAACTTCATAAAGCGTCTTGATTCCGTCCTTGGTTTTATTTAATTTCTTTAACAACTTCAATTAATTGAGTCGTTGAAATCGCTGGTGTGCGCGGCAAATAAATGACCTTACATAAATCTGAAAAATGATCAAATTTACCCGCCCAATCATCACCCATAATTAAACAATCTGCTTGATGTCGCTGAATATATTCGGCTTTAAGCGCTAAAGATTCCTCCAAAAAAACCTCATCAACACACTTTAGTGCACTAACAATTCGCATTCGAGCATCTTCATCACAAATCGGATTTCTGGATTTTTTACTAAAATTTAATGCGTCGGATGAAACTCCGACAATTAAACGGTCACCTTGCTCTTTTGCACGTTCTAGAATATTTAAATGACCAATATGAAACATGTCGAATGTACCAAATGTAATAATCTTCACGCTTCACCTTCGATTAATAAATAGTCCGCGATTCTCTGACTGCAGCAACCATCAACAGCTCCAATAAGCTCATCTGTATACTGAGCCCGTTTTGCTGCAAAAAGTTCTGGAGATGAAACTTGCTGATCAACAACAGACTTTAGTTGGCTAAATGTTTCAGCGTGAGCAGCAACATCGGCATAGCGGTATAAATCTTGATCGACCCTGTTTTTAAACCTAAATTTAAAAATACCGCGATATGACCAGCGTAAATGATAGAAGTCACACCAAACCACGGGTTTATCCAGTGCTGCAAATTCAAATAATGCTGAAGATGCATCACTGATTAACACATCTGCTGATGCCATAAAAGGAAGCAAGTTGGTTTCTTCAACTTTTGCTAAATAAACATTGCTGTATGAAGCCCAATGTTGCAGCAGCGCCTTTTGTTTCTGATATGCAGGTTTAATTAGGGAGAAATAATGAGGTTTCAATAAAATATTATATTCAGCAAACTGTTCTGGCCAGTTTCGCCCCATTTTCTCTATGCTGCTAGGATAAAAAGTCGGTGCATATAATAATGTTGGCTTTGCAGGATCAAGTCCCAATCGAACCATATCAATACCAGGCTCAGCACCTTGTATAATAGGATCGAGTTTCGCATAACCCGTATCAATAAAGGTCTTTTCAGGAAACATTTCTTGAAGTCGTTTTAGGCGATACTGTCCCTCCACAAACCTGACATCAATGTCTGAATTCGACACGGTGTAGTAAACTGATTTAGGGCCAACGCCATGCTGCATCAATGCTGTTTTAGAGAACCCTTTTAAGCTATGTGCGCGAGAAAAGGCATTTCCAAAAATTACCCAACTGGCTTTTTCTTCGAGATAATACTCGAGAGCTGCTACTTCATCATCGACCCAAACCACATCTAAACGATGTTGTTTAACCATAGAAAGAAGAGCTGAATGATGTTCTATATTGTTATAAATAACAAACTTCACCACAACAGACCTTTTTTTTAGCTCTTCAGCAACAGGTAGGTATTGCGGTAAATAATATGGGTGTAACACATCAAAACAAATCACAGTTAGCCTTTTCCTGATCAATTACAATTAAAATCGCTCTTTAAGATATTTAATAAATTTTGTTTCTCACAAATATCTAAGTTTAACTCATCAATTAAACTGGGCGGATTAGGCCATTGATTATCAATAAATTCTTGATTACAAAACTCAACCGAAAACTCGTAACGAGGAATCACATGGTAATGAACGGCTGGGTCAACCATCATCAGCATCAAGTAATTAAGCTTGTTACAGTCGAAGCAATGCTTCATCACATTTTCAATATCATCGATGATTTGTTTCTGCTCAGCCGCCGCTTCTGGCGAGATCCCCGAATAACGGTGTACGCTCTCTTTGCACACCAATACCATTGTACCTAATGTGGGTTGTTCTGGGTAACCAAACTTTCGTAATGTTGATTGCGGCATAATTAAGGCTATTAATAACGAATATTAGGTTCATTTTAATGGAAACCCCAGCATGCGTCCATTACCCCTAGTCCCACACGAGTAGTTATTGTTATACTTAGCGCTAAATACACTCCGCTTATCCTTCGTCTGAATAATCAATATTTAAGAGGCTGTTATGCTCGTCGCTTTTGACACACTAAACGTGTACTACCTACCCCAGTACACTCCAATTATTCAGCAACTGCAACGTAATAACCATCAAGTGAAACTGGTATGTTATAGCAGTAAAAATGATCAAGACGCCCTTAAAGATGTGTTAGCAAATATCAATGCCGAGTGCCCTATTCTCACAACTTCCAATAGCCTATTTTTTTACGAATTTTAAGATTTCGCCACAAATTCATCGCCTTAGGCTTCATTCCAACTAAGCCGCTCTCAATAAGTTTATCTGTTGCCGCCAACACCCGCTGGCTAGAGTTTCCATCGCTATCAGGGTGAACATTCTTACAATAGTTAGAAATAGCCTCCATTAAACTTTCTGGCTGAGCCAATGCTCTATCTAAAGCAGGTTCAATTTCAGTCAGTTGGTCAATATTAATAAGATGTGAAGAGCTAGTTTGGTTGTTGAACGTCACTACTGGCTTGCCCTGCAGTAAAAACATAATCAATACTGATGAGGTATCACATAACATGACATCTGCAGCTTTTAATAAAGGCAAAATATTATCAGTTTCAATAAAAGATAAGTTTTCATTTTGAAGGGCTTTGTATTTATCAACTACATCACGATCCATTTTAGGGTGAAACTGCACTAACCAACGGTATTTGTCCGTCTTAGACAATAGCTTTACTTGTTCAAAAATAACGGCTGCGCATGAATAGCGAGGAGAGAAAGTCGAACAAAAAAGTACCACTGGACGATCATCATTTTCAACATGATATGGATTGGCAGTTTGAGTATTAAATAAGGGATCCATCGTTGGCCAACCCGTTTCAGCAACTTGAAAGTTGCCGTATTGCTTTGCCAACTGTTGAAATGGAACTGTAGTATCTGGCCCTTGAGTACAATAAAGATCAAAACAACCACGGATATTAAAGTGATCCTCATGACCTTTTCGCTTTTGCTTACCTGCAGCAAAGCCATGGAAGACGCCAACTTTTATACCGGGAATGAAGCTTGGTACAAAATCCCCAGGAACAAATACAGCATCAGGTTGCCATGAGTTAACTTCATCAATGGTCATTAAACGAGTTTCAGAGTCCTTTAAAAAATTCGGATTAACTTTATTACCAGCGAGGAACCAACAAACTTCATCCCCTCTGGATTTAATAAAATCCTGTAACGGCCTAAGAATTGCTAGGAATAATTAAGTGAAATATATAACAAATAACGCTTTCGCTTCGACGCCATGAAACACAACTCCAAAAATACGGTTACAATTTTGCTAAGAGGCAATTTACACTCAAATTCATTCAAGTCTTATCAATATAAGTGTAAAGCCGGCTATTTCTTACTTAAGCTTGGGTTAATTGCTGATTGGATATGAGTTCAAAAGCATGAATCACTGATGACAACTCAATAAGCTCCATTAAGTCACTACCCTTTGCCCTTTTCCCCCAAGCAATGCTGCTATCAGGAAATTGCTGCTTAATCACTTGATCATACACACTGACGACCGAGTCTAAACTGCTATAAGGCCCTGTTCGGCCTGGATTTGAATGGGCGTATAAACCAATCACTGGCGTACCTTGAGTCACCGCCATATGGGCGGGGCCGGTATCTGGCGCAATAACCAGACTGGCTCTTTTCAATAATGCCAATAATTGCGTTAGGCTGGTTTTTCCAATCATATTATCGATATCGCTATGACTGTGCTTAATGATGTTAGCCGCCAAATCGACTTCCAATTGACTTGGGCCGCCGCAAACTATCACCCGATAACCTTTCTCGACCGCATGATCTGCCACTGCTGCGTAACGCTCTGGCAGCCAATTACGCTCAGCTTTACTGGCTGCGGGGCAAATCACTAACACTTTTTCATCACCTGTGATGACTTGTTTGGCGAACTCGGTATCAGCCTCAGGTACTGGAATATTCCAGCGTGGGGTTAAATCTTCAACCCCAATAGCTTTAGCAAAGCCCATAAAACCTTCTAATACATGGGGGGTTGCTAGCGGCTCCACCCCATAATTGGTCACTAACCACTGGCCTTCTTTGGCTCTGGTTTTATCAAAGCCTACTTTTATTTTGGCTGAAATCATCAATGAGGCGATGGTCGCTCTCAGCGCGACTTGCATGTGTAAAAGCACATCAAAACGTTGATCAGACAAGGCTTTTCTCAATTGGCCATAACTGCGCCAACCTTGGGACTTATCAAAGATCACAAACTGAATACCGGGCATATGTTTAACCAATTGATATTCAACTTTCCCAATCACCCAAGTAATGGCTAAATCAGGATATTGACGCTGAATAGCTTGCACCATAGCCACCGCATGACACACATCACCAATCGCGGATAAACGAAGTAAACATAAGGATTTCATCGATGAAAAGTCTGCTTTCATGGGTTACCACTAACGATATAAAGGGAATTAAGTACAAGTATTCGATCTTAATGTAGAATATTGTTTTTAGCCACCGACAAATCGACGCTTTTACTCATTGGCCTATGCAATTTGAATCAACAGATACAGGGATCATTGCTTGGTGCGACCCACTGGCGCAGCAATTAACCCCCACACAATTCCAAGCTGACTATTGGCAGCAACAAAATGCAATTATAGGCCAGTCAAAAGGCCGCTTTACCACCTGGTTTGTTGAAAATAACCACCAGCGCTGGGTATTACGTCATTATTGGCGTGGTGGCTTGATGGCAAAATTAAGTGATGATGCTTATGTTTTTACTGGCATATCTCGCACTAGAGCCATTGCTGAATTAGCATTATTAGAAAAGCTATTTGATGAAGGCTTTCCAGTACCTAGACCCATTGCCGCCAATGTTGAACGCTTTGGCATCTGGTATCGCGCCGATTTGATAATTGAGCTGATTGATGGCGCCAAGGATTTGGTAGCCTATTTATCCACAGCAGCCATGAGTGATAGCCAATGGCAGCAGCTGGGCGCCCTCATTGCTAAATTTCATAATCGTGGCGTATATCATGCCGACCTTAACGCAAAAAATATCTTACTGGCCGAAGCGCAATTTTACCTTATCGATTTTGACCGTGGGGTAATAAAAACACCCGCTAAGCAGTGGCAACAAGCCAATTTAAGCCGATTACTGCGCTCGTTTTATAAAGAGCAAGCGAAACTGTCAACATTAAATTTCAATGAATCAAATTGGCAGCAGTTACTTTACGGTTACCAACAAGCCATTAATTAACTGAATTTAGCGATTAGCTGATTAACTGAGTAAAGCGCAATTGCTGCTCAACTATTTCAAACTGCTTTTGCAATGCGCCGCGATTTTGAGACACCACCGCTAAGCTCGCTTTGGCGGCGTTATCATGCAATTCGGCGTTAGCAAACAGCTGTAATAACATGTCAGCAAGTTCATCGGCGTTATTCACCACAGTTAAGCCACCAGCTTGCTCAAGTAAATGGGTGATTTCAGCAAAATTCCAATGGTGCGGGCCAACACTTACTGGCAAGCCCATTGCTGCAGGCTCTAAAGGGTTATGCCCGCCACTTTCAATCAGTGTGCCGCCAATAAAGGCAACATCTGCAGCGCCATATAGCATCAACAGTTCACCCATGGTATCGCCCAGCAGTACTTGGGTGTGCTGAACGACCGCCTCATTCATACTGCGCCTAGCTAAATTCAACCCTTGTTGAGTGGTCGACACAGCGGCAACATTAAATTGTTCAGGGTGCCTTGGCGCCATAATCAGCAGCGCATCAGGATATTGCTCCAACACTTTTTTATGGGCTTGCAACATCATATCAAACTCACCAGGATGAACACTGCCAGCAGCCCATACAGGGGCTTGGCTTCGGTTCCAATCAGCTCTTAAGGTTTTAGCTTGTTGGTATTTGCTGTCATCAATCTGTATGTCAAACTTTAAACTGCCGCAAACATGCAATGACTGAGTGTTGGCCCCTAACGCCGCAAAGCGGGCAGATTCAGCCTCGGTTTGCACCGCAATCGCATCAAGCGCCGTTAACATGGGTAAACTTAGCCCCATTTGCTTATGGTATTTATCGGCAGATTTTTGCGATAAGCGCGCATTAGCTAACACCAAGCGAGTATTATTCTTCTTGGCAAAATGAAGCAGGTTTGGCCACAATTCAGTTTCCATAATCACGCAAAGTTGCGGATTAACCTGCTTAATAAAGCGACTAATACAAAGGTTAATATCAAACGGAAGGTAACAATGCTGCACACTATCGCCAAAAGCCTTTTTAACCTCAGCAGATCCCGTAGGGCTTGTGGTGGTAACCGTAAATGACAGTTGTGGGTACTGTTTCATTAAGCGTTTTATTAACGGTATTGCTGCTAAGGTTTCCCCCATCGACACACTATGAATAAGTACATCAGTTTGCTTTAAGCGCATTAATCCAAAACGCTCGCCCCAGCGGCCGCGATAATCAGGGCTTTTAAACGCACGAAAAGCCAAATATGCCACGATGAGAGGGGATAACAGCAAGAGTAAAACAGAATATACGCCACGAGTCATGAAAACTACTTGATCAATTTTGCTTGTCAGATATCCACAATGTTAACATAATCTAAATTCATAGGGATATGAGCTTAGTCGTACCTAGTTAAGAAATGATTTCTTCATGAGCCTCTTATAATTGGAACTGATATGAAAACCCGCGATAAGATAGTTTTTGCCAGCCTTGAACTTTTTAACGAACATGGTGAACGTAATATCACCACCAATCACATTGCGGCTCATTTAAATATCAGTCCTGGAAACCTGTATTACCATTTCCGCAATAAAGAAGACATTATCAATTCTATCTTCACCATGTATGAATCTAATCTTGAAAATGGTTCAAAGCCTTATGAAGACGTATCAATTGACGTTGAATTATTATTGGGCTATTTCGATGCGATGTTTTATACCATGTGGCAATACCGATTTATGTACGCCAACCTAGCCGATATTTTAAGTCGAGATGAAGCCTTAAAGCAGCGCTATACTCTGGCACAAAAAAGCGTATTAGCACGCTCAAGTAACGTCCTTAAACAACTTAAACAAGATGGTTTTTTAAACGTTGAAGACGATAACATCGTCGAACTTGCAGATACCATGAAGATGATCGTTAGCTATTGGATTAGCTATCAACTGACCCAATCGGGTGCATCAAAAATCACCAAACCTGCAATTTACAAAGGTTTATTACGGGTGGTTATGCTGTTTAAAGCGTATTCAACGCCAATTTCTCAACCTACCTTTGCACGACTTGAGCAGCACTACCGCGAGTTAGTCTCTCAAGACGCCTGCCCAGAGCTTTAATTCAGGTAAATTAAACCGCCCTTACAATCCCATTGCTGGCAACTATAATAATAGCGTTGGCAAAAGGGATTGGCAGTATTTTAATCATAAAATACCGTTTTACTGCCACTTATTAATACTTCCCCAGTTAATGAAAGTTGATTAGTTTTATTTATCCGAAATCACCCCAAGCCCTAATCAATTTTATGTAACCACTGCGCTTAAAAAAAACGCTGTGGCCTTATAAAAATTAAGGGTAGAATGCCGACAACTCCCGATCAGAAATCAGCGCATGTTTGACTTAAACAGCCAAAGGTTGCGATTAACATAATAACCATTATTAGGAGAAATCAGGTGGCCTCTACCTCATTTTACGACCGCATAAATCAACAACTTGTCGATGTTAAAGCTGAAGGCTTATACAAGAGTGAACGTGTCATTGCGTCTGCCCAGCAAACCTCTATCAATGTAAATAGCGAAGAAGTGATTAACTTCTGTGCTAATAACTACTTAGGCTTGGCAAATCACCCTGAATTAATTAATGCTGCTAAGAATGGTTTATCAAGCCACGGCTTTGGTATGGCATCGGTTCGTTTTATTTGTGGCACCCAAGATATTCATAAGCAATTAGAAAATAGCTTAAGTGAATTTTTAGGAATGGAAGATACCATTCTTTACTCTTCATGTTTTGATGCCAATGCGGGTTTATTTGAAACTCTGCTAGATGCGAACGACGCTATCGTCTCTGATGCGCTAAACCATGCCTCTATTATTGATGGTGTGCGTTTATGTAAAGCTAAGCGTTTCCGTTATGCCAACAACGATATGGCCGATCTTGAAACCCAGCTGATTACCGCGCAAGCTGCGGGCGCACGAAACATTCTTATCGCCACTGATGGCGTGTTCTCAATGGATGGTGTGATTGCCAACTTACAAGGTGTGTGTGATTTAGCCGATAAATACGATGCACTCGTCATGGTTGATGACTCTCACGCTGTGGGTTTTGTTGGTGAAAATGGCCGTGGCACCCACGAGTTTTGCCAAGTAATGGATCGCGTCGATATTATTACCGGTACTTTAGGTAAAGCCTTAGGCGGCGCTTCAGGTGGTTTCACTTCTGCTAAAAAAGAAGTGGTTGACTGGTTACGTCAGCGCTCTCGCCCTTACTTATTTTCAAACTCTTTAGCGCCTTCAATCGTGAGTGCATCAATCCATGTGTTAGAAATGCTAAAAACGGGTCACGATTTACGTGAAGCCGTATGGGAAAACAGCCGTTACTTCCGTGAAAAAATGACAGCAGCAGGCTTTACTTTAGCAGGTGCTGATCACGCCATTATCCCGGTAATGATTGGTGATGCTAAATTGGCAGGTGATTTTTCAAACCGCCTACTCGCTGAAAACATCTACGTGGTTGGTTTCTCATTCCCGGTGGTGCCAAAAGGCCAAGCCCGCATTCGCACCCAAATGTCAGCGGCGCACACTAAAGCGCAAATTGATAAAGCAATCGAAGCCTTTACCCGTATTGGTAAAGAAATGGGCATTATTTAGGACTCACTACACATGAAAGCACTAAGTAAATTAAAGCCTGAACAAGGCATTTGGATGGTTGATGCGCCTAAGCCAACAATGGGCCATAACGATCTATTAATTAAAATTCGTAAAACTGCCATTTGTGGTACCGATGTACATATCTACAACTGGGACGAATGGTCACAAAATACCATTCCTGTGCCTATGGTTGTTGGACACGAATATGTCGGTGAAGTGGTCGATATGGGTCAAGAAGTTCGCGGCTTTACTGTTGGCGATCGCGTTTCTGGTGAAGGCCATATTACCTGTGGCCATTGCCGCAACTGTCGCGGTGGTCGCACGCATTTATGCCGTAACACTTCAGGTGTCGGGGTAAACCGTGAAGGTGCCTTTGCTGAGTACTTAGTGATCCCTGCATTTAATGCCTTTAAAATCCCTAACGATATTTCAGATGACCTCGCATCTATCTTTGATCCATTTGGTAATGCAGTACACACCGCATTATCGTTTGATGTGGTCGGTGAAGATGTGCTAATTACCGGTGCAGGCCCTATCGGGATTATGGCAGCGGCAGTATGTAAGCACGTTGGCGCCCGCCATGTGGTTATCACTGATGTTAATGAGTACCGCCTTGATCTTGCTCGTAAAATGGGCGCGACTCGCGCAGTAAACGTTGCGAAAGAAGACTTAAAAGATGTAATGATTGAGTTAGGCATGACTGAAGGTTTTGATGTTGGCTTGGAAATGTCAGGCGTACCATCGGCATTTCATTCAATGCTCGATACCATGAATCACGGCGGCAAAATTGCCATGCTAGGTATTCCTGGCGGTGAAATGGCCATTGATTGGAGTAAAGTCATCTTTAAAGGCTTAATCTTAAAAGGCATTTATGGACGCGAAATGTTTGAAACTTGGTATAAAATGGCCAGTTTGATTCAATCAGGGTTAGATTTGTCGCCAATTATCACCCATCATTTCAGTGTTGATGACTTCCAACAAGGCTTTGATGCAATGCGCTCTGGTCAATCAGGCAAAGTGATATTGAATTGGGATTAATCGCCATATAGCGGATTTATTCTCATCTAAAAAGGGGTTGTATACGTACAATCCCTTGTCACATACTAAAGGCTCTATCGTCATTTTTTAAAGGATTAACCATGTCAGCGTTTAAGCATTTATCGATTAACGAATTCATTCACATGCAAGAAGATGCCAGTGATGTGCAAATCGTCGATATACGCGATGCCGCCAGCTTTGCCGCAGGTAACATTAAAAATTCAGTGCATCTTACCAATGAAAACATAGCCCACTTTATGGCCGATGCCGATATGGATAAGCCATTAGTCGTGGTGTGCTATCACGGCGTGAGCAGTCAAGGCGCTGCGGGTTACCTTATTGAACAAGGTTTCGATGATGTTTATAGTCTTGATGGTGGATACACAGCTTGGAGTTTAGCTCACGTATGATAGAAATCGGCCAATTACCTAACGCTCGCGCAGCACAGGCATTCATAGACTATTTAAAAGGTCTTGATATTGAATGCCATCCCGTTGTGATTGAAACCGGGGTATCTTTGGTCGTTGAGCAACCATCTCAGGCACAACAAGCCAAATACGAGTTTGAACAGTTTAGACAAAACCCATACCAGAAGAAGTATTTACAAGCCTCTTGGGATAATGGCACCACCCAAACCAAATTAGATTATGGCTCCTCCAGTTTAGGGCTTATCCAGCAGTTTATTACTGGCGCAGGGCCACTAACCCTGATTACCTTCTTTGTTTGTGTGCTGGTATACGCCGGCATGAACCTTGGCTTTGCCAATGGCATTTTTAGCCAGTTATCCTTTTTTGGCGCTGTGCCCCAAAGTGACATTAGCCAAATATGGCGAGTGTTTACCCCCAGCTTGATGCATTTTTCATTAATGCATATCGCCTTTAACTTATTATGGTGGTGGTATCTAGGTGGCAAGATTGAAACCAAACTCGGTAGCAAGCCACTGATCATATTACTTGTCGTTGCAGGTAGTTTACCCAGTATTGTGCAATACATGATGACAGGGCCTAACTTTGGCGGCTTATCAGGCGTGGTATACGCCGTTGTTGGCTACACCTGGATAATGGGGCAACGCCAACCCCAATCAGGTATTGGCATTCCCAACAGTTACATGGGCTTTATGCTTGTTTGGCTGGTACTGGGCTTTACCGATTTACTCGGTATGCCCATCGCCAATGGTGCTCATATCGGCGGATTATTGATTGGTTTGGCTCAAGGCGCTTTTGATAGCCGTAAATCAGCCGCTAAATAACCACTAACACATCCCCAGCACTTCTGTGACCAGCTTTTTAATACCCACATTAGCCTCAGCTATGGACGTCGCCAACATATAGGCTGGGGTGGTTACCAGCCGATTTTGCTTATCAATAACGATATCAGCGCAAGTACTCTCTAAATGCTCACCACCCATTTCATTAAACGCCTGTGCGGTACCACTGTCATTACCAATGGTGCCTTGGGGGACGTTATTAAAAATTCGCGGCAACATAATGGGTGCGATACACATAAAGCCCATTGGTTTGTTGGCGAGCACAAACTCTTGAATAAAACTTTCCACCTGTGGCTGCAGCACGCAATCACTACCTGCAACGGCAAAATCACACAAGTTTTTAGCAGCGCCAAAACCACCCGGGACAATTAAGCCATCAAATTGATCAATATTTAGCGCATTAATATCACTGATTTCACCACGGGCAATGCGCGCCGACTCCTCTAATACATTTCGCTGCGCATCCACATCAACTTCACCGGTTAAATGATTGACTACATGCAATTGATTAATATTTGGCGCAAAACAATGATAGCTCGCCCCTGCCTGAGATAAAGCTAATAAGGTTAAAACCGACTCTTGAATTTCTGCGCCGTCGAACACCCCATTTCCACTGAGTAAAACCGCAATATTTTTCATTACTGATCCCTTGCCATTGTATTAATTTAACCTTTTTTCAACAAATCTATTGATCTGTTCAAAAAACATGCTAACTTAGATTTCCTCAAATCTCCTCATGGTTTAAAACTGAACTAAGAATTCAGTTAATTCAAGGAAGAATATTAAAAAGTCCACAAATTGGGAATATATTTTAAAACTATAATTCAACTCACAAAAATTATATTTACTACAACAAATCAAAGGCTTAACCGTTTTACTTCCTGTCGTAGTTAAAACACACCTAAATGATTAATTAATTCACTCACAGACTTATCCACAGCCTGGGATAAAATTTGCCGTGGCCGAAAAGCCCTGTATGTGGCATTCTAGAGCCATCTCAGAATACTGAATATGAAGCCAAACTATGCCAACAATCCCCAATAACCCACTCGTCCTTGTGGATGGTTCCTCTTACCTTTACCGTGCTTATTATGCCCCACCTCATTTAACTAATTCTAAAGGTGAAGCTACGGGTGCTGTTTATGGTGTAGTCAACATGCTACGCAGCTTAATGAGCCGCTATAATCCAAGTCATATTGCGGTAATTTTCGACGCTAAAGGCAAAACTTTCCGTAATGATATGTATAGCGAATACAAAGCTCAGCGCCCACCAATGCCTGATGATTTACGTACCCAAATTGCCCCATTGCATGCCATTATTAAAGCATTAGGCTTACCATTAATCAGTATTGAAGGTGTTGAAGCCGATGACGTTATTGGCACCATCGCGCTCAAAGCTAGTCAAGAAGGTCGAGCAACCTTAATCAGCACTGGTGATAAAGACATGGCGCAACTTGTAGATGAACATGTCACCTTAATTAACACCATGACCGATACCATTATGGGCCCAGAAGAAGTCACCGCTAAGTTTGGTGTCGGCCCAGAGTTGATCATCGACTTGCTCGCCATGATGGGCGATAAAGCCGATAACATTCCAGGTCTGCCCGGTGTTGGTGAAAAAACCGCATTAGCAATGCTAACGGGGGTTGGCGGCGTCGATAAACTTATCGCCAATCCTGAGAGCGTGTTAGATGTGACTTTCCGCGGCTCTAAAACCATGCCAAAGAAAATTGCCGAAAATAAAGACATGCTGCAGCTGTCATACGATCTTGCCACCATCAAAACCGATGTGGAGTGGGATAATGACTGGGATAAATTAGCCACCAAACCACAAAACCGCGATGAATTAGTTAAGCTTTATGGTGAAATGGAATTCAAGCGCTGGTTAGCAGAAGTATTGGATAATAAATCAGGCTTTAATACATTAAGCAAGTCTAACACCACAGAGGAAATCACGCCTGTCGCTGCGGCCATTGAAGTTGAATATGACACCATATTAACCGAAGCGCAGTTAACCCTTTGGATTGAAAAGCTATCAAAAGCTAAATTAATTGCCATCGACACCGAAACCACCAGCCTAAACTACATGGAAGCAAAGCTGGTCGGTATTTCATTTGCAATAGAAGCAGGTAAAGCGGCTTATTTGCCGTTAGCCCATGATTACTTAGACGCACCACAGCAACTTGCTATGGAGTACGCACTTGAGCAATTAAGACCGATTTTAGAAAATGACCAACTTGAAAAAGTCGGCCAAAACCTAAAATACGATATCAGTATCTTTGCCAATGCAGGCATCAGCCTTAAAGGTGTTCGCTTTGATACCATGCTTGAGTCCTACGTGTTTAACTCTGTCGCCTCTCGTCATGATATGGACGGATTAGCCCTTAAGTATCTTGGTCATAAAAATATTAGCTTTGAAGAAATTGCCGGCAAAGGCGCAAAACAGTTAACCTTCAACCAAATTAATTTGGATGTAGCTGCGCCCTATGCAGCAGAAGATGCCGACATCACCCTGCGTTTACATCAGCACCTATGGCCAAGAATAGAGAAAGAGCCAACACTCAGCTCAGTATTTAATGAACTTGAATTACCGCTAATCCAAGTATTATCAAATATCGAACGTCAAGGCGTACTCATTGACAGCATGCTGCTCAGTCAACAAAGTGATGAACTTGCACAGAAGATTGACGATCTTGAAACTAAGGCTTATGACATCGCCGGTGAGAAGTTTAACCTCGGCTCTCCAAAGCAATTACAGGCATTATTTTTTGATAAACTTGGCTATCCGGTCATCAAAAAGACCCCAAAAGGTGCCCCGTCAACCGCAGAAGATGTACTGGTTGAATTAGCCCTAGATTACCCGCTTCCTAAAATTATTTTGCAGCACCGCAGTCTGTCAAAATTAAAGAGCACCTATACCGACAAATTGCCATTAATGGTTAATCCGGTTACCGGGCGCGTGCATACCAGCTATCATCAAGCCAATGCCGCCACAGGACGTTTATCATCAAGCGAGCCAAACCTGCAAAATATCCCTATCAGAACCGAAGAAGGTCGCCGCATTAGGCAAGCTTTTATCGCCGCTGAAGGCCGTAAAGTATTGGCTGCCGATTACTCGCAAATTGAATTACGCATCATGGCGCATCTTTCACAAGATAAAGGCTTATTGACAGCATTTGCTGAAAATAAAGATATTCATAAAGCCACCGCAGCAGAAGTATTTGGGGTGCATTTTGAAGAAGTGACTACCGAGCAACGCCGCCGAGCTAAAGCGGTTAACTTCGGTTTAATCTATGGCATGTCAGCGTTTGGCTTGGCCAAGCAGCTAGATATCCCACGTAAAGAAGCTCAAACCTACATTGATACTTACTTCGCCCGCTATCCTGGCGTATTGAAGTACATGGAAGACACCCGCGCGTTAGCCGCTGATGTTGGCTATGTCGAAACCCTTTACGGCAGACGACTGTACTTACCTGATATTAAAGACAGAAACGCCATGCGCCGTCAGGCGGCTGAGCGCGCAGCGATTAATGCGCCAATGCAAGGCACTGCCGCTGATATCATCAAAAAAGCGATGATAAAGATCGCCGCTTGGATTGAGAACGACACTCAAGGTGAGATCACCATGATGATGCAGGTGCACGATGAATTGGTTTTCGAAGTGGATGCAGATAAAGCAGAATCCTTGAAGAGCAAGGTCTGTGAACTGATGGCCGAAGCGGCCTCCATTGATGTGATGCTATTAGCTGAAGCAGGACTTGGAAACAATTGGGATGAGGCGCACTAGGGTTTAACGACTCACATATACACCTAAACAGATGATGAAACGGATGCGGCTAAACAGATAGTCATTGCCGAATACAAAATACCTGTAATGAAAAATTTACAGGTGTTTTTTTTACCTGCTTGTTTACCACTTAGTCTTTTGCACAAAAAACGCTGATAAACCCAGCATAAATTGTGTTGCTGCTCACAATATTGTTCATTTTAACGAAAAACAGTTTTTCATTTAAAGGCTAATACCGTATTATCTTCGCTGTAGGGTACAGAGGTTAAGATGTTCCATCTTTCAGACCTTTTTATTTCACTAGAAATAGTGACAAGCCGAATTATGGCGCTCCAGCATCTATATATGCTGGAGCTTTTTTTTGCCCAAAATAAATTTTAGAGCAAATACTTTAACTACATTTAAGAAACAGGTATTATGAGCTTATTGAGCGTCATCAATGAGTAGATGGCACTTGAGTCTTGTTGAATTTAGCTTCTCCCCAAAAGAGCTAATTTTTTTAACCGATAGCTATTTAGTTATCGGTTTTTTTTTGCCATTATTCGAAACTCGACTTTTAAATGCAAAAAAGGCTACTAAGTACAAAGTCTTAATAGCCTTTTTAAACTGAAGCAAGAATTAGTTATTCTTATTCAGCCTGCTCTTGCGATGCTTGCTCCGCTTCAGTGAGCCAGCTTGGGTTACACCACTCATTTAAAATGCCTAGCACTTTAGGTTTACCAGTCCCTTTAGTAGAAGAGAAAGGTTCAACTTTAACCCAATCCCCATACTCAGCTAACTCTTTACGCACCGCATTAACTGTCTTCATTTTGACGTTTTGCGCGAGCTTATCAGACTTAGTAAGCAAAGCTAACACTGGGATTTCACTCAGCACAGCCCACTCAATCATTTGCAAATCGAGATCTTTAAGCGGATGGCGAATATCCATTAACACCACAACACCGCTTAAACAGGCGCGCTCTTGTAAATATTCACCTAAAGCTTTTTGCCATTTATTTTTTAATGCTAAAGGCACCTTAGCAAAACCATAGCCAGGCAAATCAACTAGACGACGGTTTTCTTCAAGTTCAAAAACATTAATAAGTTGAGTACGACCGGGGGTTTTACTGGTTCTTGCTAAGCCTTTTTGATCCGTTAATGCATTCAAGGCGCTTGACTTACCTGCATTAGAGCGGCCAGCAAACGCTATTTCTACTCCGGCATCACCAGGTAAGTACTCATTTAAGTGTGCAATGTCTGGCGCACTAATTAAAAACTTGGTTTTTCGAAAATCTATACGCGTTTCTGACACGATTTACTCCAATAATTTTTAGGTAATACCTTAATTATGTAAGATTTGCTTACTTTTCCACATTTTCGTGTAAAATATTACCCGGATCACAGTTTGTAGATTTTACCACGCTTGCAGGTCACCCTAGTAAGCTCAGGACAATAAATTAAACAAGAAGTTGGAACGCCATGAAAAAGTTAGCTCTTGCGCTGTCTGTATTTGCCGCTATATCAACCCCTGCAATCGCTGAAGGTAATGTGGAAGCGGGTAAAACTAAATCAGTTATGTGTTCAGCCTGTCACGGTGTTGACGGTAACAGCATTGCTCCTATTTGGCCTAAACTGGCCGGACAGCACGCATCTTATCTAGAAAAGCAATTACATGATTTCCAAGCGGCGGCTAAAAGCGGCGGCAAAGAAGGTCGTAATGATCCTACCATGATAGGCATGTCAATATCCTTATCTGAACAAGATATTAAGGATGTTTCTGCATATTATGCTAGCCAAACATTAAATGTAGCCGATGTGGCGAGTATTCCTGCTGAAGGCGAAGCCCTTTATAAAGGCGGCGATATGGATCGTGGTATCACTTCATGCATGGCATGTCATGGACCAGATGGTAAAGGCGCAGAGCTTGCAGGCTTCCCATCAATTGGTGGTCAACATGCTGATTATGTCAAAATCCAGCTAAATAAATTCCGCGATACAAATCGTAACAACGATCTCAATGGCATGATGCAAGATGTTGCTAAAAAGCTAACTGACAGTGATATCCAAGCATTATCTCAATATATTTCAAGCCTTAAGTAAATTTTACTGCTCGCGCTGACAACGACAAAAAGGGTGACAATTCACCCTTTTTTATAGCCTCAAGTTTACGTTTACGTAAACTTGAGGCTATTGAGGCTTGACAGAGATCGCTCTTTTAGGGTTAAATAGCCCCGTACCGAAATGAACCCAACTGTCAGAACAAAAATATCAATTCTATCTCACAGATTTCGGCTACGTTTACATTTAAGATATAAGAATAATATTTACCAATAACAATAATATAAATAAGACCACTCACTAAAAATAATAAGAGTAGTGATTTCAGCTTGAAGTCCAGGTCATATAGAATTTGTAAGGATTAGACCGAATGGTCGACACGCTTAAATAGCACTCCCTTACGCAACAGAGATAAAACCCCATAAGGACACTACTTTAAGGATTAAAGTAGCGGCAAAGGAAGCTAATTGCTTAGGATGCACTTGCGGAGGCTTGATATCACTGGACGGTACTTTAAACATGGATTGTTTACTAATGTCATTGAAGACAACTAGGAAATTGATGTGTCATTGAAGACCATCTACGGAAGCTGTGGTCAGGACGGCAACAGGATTTAAATAAAGTGTCATTGAAGACCGATAACAACTAAAAAAGCATGGAAAGCGCTAAAAACAAGAAGGATACTGACCGGGATAGTCACATAGCAAGTACGGATACTTGGAATCAGAATATAGTGTGATAAGCACTGTTTTACGAGGTGGCAGTTTACTGCCACCTTTTTTTATTTCCGCTTTTTGTAATCACTTTCATAATCAACCTAAATCTGCTATTGATTGATATATATCTTTGTTTTTGTTCAGGTGCCTGCTTACTTCAATGATAAAATGTCCCTTGTGCCGTTATCGTGCTGAATTTTTTCTACAAGATAAAAAAAGAGCCTTTTACCGCTGCGATCAATGCGGCCTTGTTTTCGCTAACCCCCAATCCCACCTTATGCCGGCAGCGCAATTACAGCGTTATGGCCGAGCCAATAAAGCCAGCAAGCAAAAGCAACTAATTCAATTTATCAAACCCTTGCTGTCACAGATAAGCGCCCAGCAAAGTGGTTCATTGACAGGGCTCAATTTTGGCAGGGTGCTAGACAAAGCCAGCCTCGACAAAATTGAACACGCGGGTCACCGCCTTTATCAGTACGACCCATTTGTTAAAGCCGATCAACAACTTTTCAATCAGCAATACGATTTCATTTGCTGCTATCGGGTACTAGAGCATTTCCAGCAACCAGGTAAAGAATGGCAATTACTGTCAAAATTGCTAAAACCTGGTGGATGGTTAGCAATAAGTACGTCTTTAATGACTGATTTAAATCACTTTTCTAAATGGCATTTCAAGAATAACCCCACTCACGTTAGCTTTTATCAGCAACAAACTTTCGAGTATTTGGCACAACACAGCGAATTTACGCTATTATTTGCAGCAAAAGAGCTCGTATTGATGCAAAAAACATCAAAGTCTGATATAAAGCGCATCCTTATTTAGTGCAAGGTGGATATGAATCCGTCTAGCCAAATTTTACAACCTAATGAGATCACCAATGGCTCGTAGTAAAAAATCGCGCAAGGGCGGCGAAAATGGCCCTAAACAAGCACCAAGAGTCAAAAAGTCTGAGCGCAAAGTCATCGGCGGCAAGAAGAATGATTCTGGTCGTAAATCAGGTAGCCGTCATAACGAAGCCCTGATTGAAAAAGAATCACCACATGTGAAAACGCAAAAAAATAATGACCCTCGTCATGGTAGCAAGAAGCCTGTTGCGTTATCGATTGCACCAGCTAAAGAAGCAACTGTTGCTGCTAGTGCAAAAGTGAAACAGCCTAAACTGACTGACGAGCAAAAATTATTAAAGCTTGAAGAAGATCCAAGGTTTAATGACTTGCTTGATTTGCTAGAAGAAGGCAAAGACTTAGCCGCTGACGATCAGAAATGGTTAGATAGCCAATTATCTAAAATTGAATCGCTGATGGAAAAATTAGGCATTTCGGATGCTGAAGAATTACCAGCACCAGCCGCTCCGAGTAAAAAAGCCGCTTCAGATGATGATTTATATGAGCGCTTTGAAACAGGCGCGGATGTATTAAAAGACTACCAGTCTTAATCATTACTACTTTTAAATGGCATATCTATTTCAGATATGCCATTTTTCTATTTATTCTAAACTAAGCCTTATTCAAGCCTAACATCACTTTAAGGATAAACTGTGTCTAGCATTGTTATTGTTGTCGCTGTCATCATTGTATTACTTTTAGCTTCTTACGCCGGATACTTGCTATTACAAGTCAAGAAACAACAACAGGC
Source organism: Shewanella sp. 3_MG-2023 (assembly GCF_030548765.1). Classification (NCBI taxonomy): domain Bacteria; kingdom Pseudomonadati; phylum Pseudomonadota; class Gammaproteobacteria; order Alteromonadales; family Shewanellaceae; genus Shewanella; species Shewanella sp. 3_MG-2023. The sequence continues at coordinate 141,927 of NZ_JAUOSH010000009.1, forward strand.
ATCACTAGCAGCCAGTAAGCAGCGCACAATAGAAGCCAGAGCCAAAAAACAACAAGTATTAGATGATATCAAGTATATCGCAGCAGCCATGTTAGAAGAGCGCTGTGAGCCTTCTGAAGGGGTAATGCGAATCGCTAAGTTATTTGATACCTTATCCATGTCTGAAGCAATGGCCGTTGAATTCCCGCATATCTTCGAGCATTACGCCTGTATTAAAGATCATCCCATAAAAGATGCACGCAGCGCTTTACCTAAACAGCAGCGAATGAAATTGGACTTAGCCAGAATGAAATCTGAAGCAAAGTTAGAACAAAGCTTGCTTGAAGACGCTAAGAAGTTGAAACAGTTTCATTTCATGCATTAATAACCGACAGTTTTTAACAAATCCCTTAGTTATAAGACAGATAACAGCCTCAACATGGATATTGAGGCTGTGAGCTATGCCACAAATCTACCTAAATGCTAACTTTTCCTGCAAAAATGCACCTAATTGCTAATGAGAAATTTCAAATTTACAACGTAGATCAAGGTTATTTGTTAAAGATACTTGCATACTTCGTACATTGCTAATTTACCCGGAGGACACGCCTTGAAGCAGCCCACACAAATAAGTTGGGATCAGTCAATGATCGAAAAGTATAACTACAGTGGTCCACGCTATACGTCGTATCCAACGGCTTTAGAATTTGACGATACTTTTACTGAGCAAAATCTACTTTCAGCGATTGAAACCAGTAAAAGTGACAAACTGTCTTTATACATCCACATCCCATTTTGTGCCAAGCTTTGTTATTACTGCGGATGTAATAAAGTCATTACTCGTCATGCACATAAAGCTGACCAGTACATTGAATACCTTGCAAGTGAAATTGTTAAGCGTGCCCCGTTATTCAAAAATTACACTGTGACCCAAATGCATTGGGGTGGCGGTACACCTACATTCTTAAACCCAGAGCAAATCTTAACCTTATCAAAGCTGATTAAAAGTCATTTTAATTTTGCTGATGTTGGCGAATTCTCTATTGAAGTAGACCCTCGTGAAATCGAATTAACCATGCTTGATACATTAAAAGAAGCTGGCTTTAACCGTATTTCTATTGGTGTACAAGATTTCAATAAAAAGGTACAAGTTGCCGTAAACCGCGAACAAGATGAGCAGTTTATTTTTGACTTAATGGCTAAAGCAAAAGACATGGGCTTTGTATCGACCAACGCAGATTTAATCTACGGTCTACCGCACCAAACCCCTGAAACCTTTGCAGAAACCATTAAGCGTGTGATTGAGTTATCACCGGATCGTTTGTCTATCTTTAACTATGCGCACTTACCATCTCGTTTTGCCGCTCAGCGTAAGATTAAAGATGAAGATATGGCTTCGCCACAGCAAAAGCTAGATATGTTGCATCAAACCATTGAATCATTAACCGGTGCAGGTTATCAGTTCATTGGTATGGATCACTTCGCTAAGCCAGATGATGAGCTTTCAAAGCTTCAAAATGCCGGTAAGCTTCATCGTAACTTCCAAGGTTATACCACTCAGGAAGAATGTGACCTATTAGGTTTAGGTGTGTCTTCAATTAGCCAAATTGGCGATTGTTATGCCCAAAACCAAAAAGATATCCGTCCATACTACGAGTCGATTGACGAAAAAGGTCACGCATTATGGAAAGGCTGTAGCTTAAATCGTGACGATGAAATTCGTCGTGTAGTGATTAAACAAATGATTTGTCACTTCGACCTCGATTTAGCCAAAATTGAACAGCAATTTGATATTAATTTTGAAGAGTACTTTGTTGAAGATTTGAAACTGCTACAAACCTTCATTGATGATAAATTAGTTGATATCACAGACCGTAAGCTTACCATTAGCCCTACCGGTCGTCTGTTGATCCGCAATATCTGTATGTGTTTTGACGTTTACTATCGTCAAAAAGCACGTCAGCAACAGTTCTCGCGAGTGATTTAGTTTTTACTATCACGCAATAAAAAACCGCTGATTATCAGCGGTTTTTTTATGTTTATTTTCAGCTAAACAGGTAGGAGCTAACTATAACTTTGACGCGTATAGCGCCTTGCGTTCACTGCCTGATAAAAAGGCCATTTCAACACCATTACGTTGCACTTGCATCAGCTGAGCATCAGTTAAACCCAGTTCTGACTTAGCGATACGATATTCATGCTTGATATCAATCGCGCTCACACCAGGATCATCGGTATTAAGACCAATTAATACTCCAGCATCCAGAAACTGAGTAAATGGATGAGCATCATAATCAGCCACAGTTGAAGTATGTAAATTACTTGTCGGGCATGACTCGATTCCAATAGAGTGCTTAACTAAATATTCCATCAACTTAGGGTCGTGGATAGCATTTACACCATGGCCAATTCGAGTAGCACCCAACTCTTGAATTGCTTGCCACATGCTCTCGCTACCGGCCGCCTCACCGGCGTGGGCTGTGATCTGTAAGCCTGCATCTCTCACTCGCTTAAAGTGTTCATTGAATAGTTCACCAGGGAAACCTAGTTCATCGCCAGCTAGATCCATTGCCACCAAGCTATCTCGATGCGCTAACAAGCCATCAAGCTCTAAGCGGCATTTCTCTTGTCCAAATGAGCGCGACAAAATGCCGATTAAGTTAACCTTAACATCATAATCTTTCATGCCAGCTTTGACGCCATCAATAACGGCCTCAACCACGCCTTCAATCGGTAAGTTATGACTCATTGCCATGTAATATGGGCTAAAACGCAGTTCAGTGTAATCAAGCCCTGATACTGCCGCGTCTTCAACATTTTCATATGCTACGCGTTTTACATCATCTAGATCAGCTAATACGCCCACCATCCAATCCAGCTTAGTCAGGAATGCCACTAAACTATTTTCTTTGCCTTGAATTTGAACAAAGGGAGCCAACTCTGCAATTGAGTTAGCAGGCAGTTGAATACCATGCTGATGGCCAAGCTCCCAAATCGTTTTGACCCGCACGTTGCCATCTAAATGACGATGCAAATCAACCAGCGGAATGGATGTATTGATCATTTTTGCCCCCTATTAAATTTTTGAGCTAAATGTGTTTTTTATTTTATGAACACCCAGCAAGCAAAGTTTAACACGCATCGACAAAAAAACGACCTTAGCAGCAACTAAATTATGCAATCAGTAACAATTATGTCGATGAATTTCACTAGCGAGCATATGATTGAATTGCTATGTTGTGGCTTAGTTAGCTAAATTTGTTATTTACCAACGTTTAAAGGAATTTCCCATGCGAAAGCTCATACTGCCAGCATTAATCATGCTTGCCATATCTGGCTGTAAAATGACTTCAGGTTCTAAAGCTCAATATTATTTAGGCGTTCCCGAAAAAACTGAAACCCCAACTCAGGTAAAAGAAACGGCTACAGCGGCAGTAGTAGAAAATATGAGCCTGAAATCAATTATTGATAACGCTTGGCAAGTAGACTTGGATTACTCGCCGACATTGGCCTATTCATTAGGCGATAAGTCAAAGGCCGATAAATTAGCTGATTTATCACCAGAATCCTTAGCCCAAAAGAATCTACGTCAGAAAAAGCTACTGGCATCATTAAAGCAAATTGATCCGGCCACCCTGTCAAAAACCGACAAAATTAATGCACAGTTATTAGCGTACCAACTGCAAAACAGTGTTGATATGTACAACTTTAAAGATCATTACTTACCGATAACGGCCGAAAGTGGTTTTCATGCTTACATCGCCTCAATCGCTAATGGGCGCTTTAATAGCGTTGAAGATTATCAAGATTATTTAGCAAAACTTAATGCCTTACCCACTTATTTTGCCCAGCAAACATTTTGGCTAAAACAGGGCTTAAGCAGTGGTATTACCCCAGCAAAAGTAACCTTAACCGGTTTTGAGCAAAGTATTAGTGCCTATATTGTCCCTGTTGAAGACAGCGGTTATTACAAACCCTTCACTCAATTTCCCGATCACTTTAGCGAGTCTGAAAAACGGCAATTAACCCAGCAAGGTCGAGATACTGTTGAGCAAAAAGTGCTACCGCTGTATCAAGATTTTTTCGATTTTATGACTGAAGAATATATTCCTAATGCCCGTATTGCGATTGCCGCAAAAGAGCTACCTAATGGCGAGGCTTTTTACCAAAACCGCGTGGCCTATTACACCACCTTAGCCATGACAACCGATGAAGTTCATCAACTGGGTTTATCAGAGGTCGCCCGAATCAAAGCAGAAATGGAACAAGTCATCAAAGAGGTAAAATTTGAAGGCAGCTTTGCTGAATTTCTGCATTTCTTACGCACAGATCCACAGTTTTACCCAAAGACAGCTGAAGAGTTATTAAAAGAAGCTGCTTATATCGCTAAAAAAGCAGATGCTGCTTTGCCTAAACTTTTCGCCACCTTACCTAGAACCCCTTATGGCATTAAACCAGTACCGGCTGAAATCGCCCCTAAATACACTACGGGACGTTACTCTGGCTCAAACCGTGATGATGAGCCAGGCTACTACTGGGTCAATACATACGCCCTCGATAAACGTCCGCTATATGAAATGGAAGCATTAACCTTGCATGAAGCAGTACCTGGGCATCATTTACAGATCTCGCTAAATAAAGAGCTAACAGACTTACCCGACTTTAGACGCTTGAGTTATATCTCGGCATTTGGCGAAGGTTGGGGATTGTACTCAGAGTATCTAGGGTTAGAAGCGGGCTTTTACCAAGACCCATACAGTAATTTTGGCCGCTTAACCTATGAAATGTGGCGGGCAGCACGTCTTGTGGTCGATACTGGTATGCACGCAAAAGGCTGGAGCCGTGAGCAGGCCATAGAGTTTATGGCCAGTAACACCGCATTATCACTACACAATGTCACCACCGAAATTGACCGTTATATTTCGTGGCCAGGACAAGCACTGTCATATAAAGTTGGTGAATTAACCATAAAGCGTTTACGTAACAAAGCTGAAGTTGCATTAGGTGAAGACTTTAACATCCGTTTATTTCATGATGCATTGCTAGAAAATGGTTCAGTTACCATGGCGATCCTAGAACAAATGGTTGACGAGTTCATTAGCGAGCAGCAACGAGCAAACTAATAATAGACACTCATTAGAGAGCTAAATTGCCATTTAGCTCTCTATAACCACCTTCCCCATCAGTATCACTGTTTGCTACACTGCCAAGGTTTACATCCAGCCAAACCCTAGTCCTATTTCTTAAAGCTTAAGGTGATCGATTTGTCTTTTTCGTCAGAGCAACAACTTAATAATGATGAGCAGCAACAATTTTGGCAAGCGGTAACGCAAGCCAAACTACGTCAAGACAATGCCGATATTGCCTATGCTTTTGTTCGAAATCCAACCACCAACAAAGCAATTGTCATCAGTAGTGGCAGGGTTGAATGCTATTTAAAATATAAAGAGCTGATGTTCAATATATATCAGCAAGGCTATAGCGTTTATATTCTCGATCATCGCGGTCAAGGCTTGTCATCACGCAGTCAAAAAAATAATCACCAGGGTCACATTGATAAATTTCAGACTTATATCGATGACTTTCATGTTTTTATCAAGCAAATTGTTCAGCCCCAAGCACATGATGCTCTATATCTTGTGGGCCACTCAATGGGGGGAACCATAGGTACTTTGTATATGGGCCAATACCCAAGCACATTTAATGCTGCGGTGTTTTCAGCCCCCATGTATGGCATCAACTTGCCAATGAATAAAGGCTTTATTCGCTCTTTAGCCAAGCTGCTAAATACTTATACTGCAGACAAAGAGCCCAACTATGTTATTGGTGGTAAAAACTATAATGCAACCAGCTTTGCTGACAATGAGCTAACCCATAGCCAAAATCGTTATCAAGCCTCTATCGCGCTGTTTGAGCAGAATCCACAAATTCAGTTAGGCTCGCCCACAAACAACTGGCTATTAGAAGCTATAACAGCAGCTGATAACGCAACCCAAGTGGCCGCAACGAGTATCAAGCCCATTCTTATTTTGCAAGCGACTGAAGACACCATTGTGGATAATGCAGCCCAAGATAGAGCGGAAAATAACTTATGCCAGCTACAAAGGATACACAGCAGTCGGCATGAGATATTTATGGAAGTAGATGAGGTACGTAACCAAGCACTGACAAGTATGTTCGCTTTTCTTGAGCAATACTAATTAGCAGCTATTAATAGCAATTATACTAGCGCCATTGATATTAGTGCCATTAACACTTTAGAAACCCTGATGACTGTCTGAAGTTTGGGAAGTCCAGTTAACTTATAACTTAAACTAACTAAATGGTACTTTCCAAACCACGCTCAGGTTAATTTCTGATTCTAATAAGTGTTTAATGTCTTGTTGGGATAGCGGCCTACTAATTACAAAGCCTTGAAACAAATTACTATTAAGATCGCTCAGTAAACTCAACTGCTGACGATCTTCAATGTGCTTTACTACGACAGGATAATTTAACTGTTTGGTCATATTAATAAGTGAGCGGAATATCTTTCGCGCCTCTTTTGAACTAACAATATCATTAATATAGCCAGTAGCCAGCTTAACCTGAGCAAAATGAATACCATTAAAGCGATGTAACGGACATAAACCTGATCCAAAATCATCGATAGCGACTCTGACACCGGCCCGCTGTAGTTTTAAAATTTTATTTTTTGCAGTGATAGGATTAATAGAAAAGATATCTTCCGACAACTCCAATTGGATTAAATTAAAATTAACGCCTCTTTCTGCAATCTTGTTAAGAATAACATCAACAAACATATCTTGATGAAAATGCCTAGAAGAGACATTAATTGAAAAGCACGGGCAATTTAAATTCGCAGCTTGTAAGCTCTTTATAAATAAGCAAACCTGACTTAACATCCATAATTCAAGTTCAAAAATCGTGTTAGAAAGCTCAGCAACTGGAATAAATTGCTTCGGGCGAATAAAACCTAACTGAGGATGATGCCAACGCATCAATACTTCAACACTTTCGGTATTGCCATGTATATCTACTACAGGCTGATAAACCAAGGATATCTGGCCAGCCTTAATCGCTAACTTTAAGTCCCGTTGTAATTTCAAGGGTTCATTGTGGCTAGCATCCAACAGTAAACTATGTAGCACACAGCTATTGGTCTTACTTTCAATAGCTTTGCATAAAGCTTTATCTGCACGAGAAAGTAACTGACTCGATTCTAAAGATTCTTGGCCATCAAAAACCACCATTCCAATTTGAGTAAAAACTGAAACATCTTGTCCAGATATGCTGAAACTACGGCCAACCACTTGGCGAACTTCACTTGCTAACGCTAACGCACGTTTATTGGCATGCTCTAAATTATTACCTAAATTTTTTGCTGCAATAACAAATTCATCATCTCCCAGACGACTTAACAAACAGCTATTTGAAAAACTCCCAGCAAGCCTTGCTGAAATCTGCATAAGTAATCGATCAGTGAGTTGCTCACCTAACGCTTCATTTACTAACTTAATGTTGCTTAGATTAATGACTAGCAAGCTGCAATGTTGATTACTTTTACGCGCATAAGCTTGAAGGTCAAACAATTCGTTAGCTAACGCTTCCCGATCAATAATATCTGACACCCCAACATGACTTTGCCTTTCTACAGTAATCTGTTGGTTTTCAAGTTCAGAAGAAACATCGTTTATCGAACCTATGACTCTTATTGGCTTACCCAGTTCATCCCACTGGATAATTTGACCTCTATCTAACACCCAAATGTAATCATTCGCCTTAGTTAGCATCCGATGAACACTTTCGTAATTGCGAGTTTTACCTTGCAGATAATTATTAAGTGCTGCTACCACTGCTTTTTTATCATCTGGATGTAACAAAGCTTCCCAGGCTTCATAGGAGCTAGCGATATCATCGGATTGATAACCTAATATTTCTTTCCAGTGATCTGATAAGAAGACGCCATTGGATATAGTATCCCAGTCCCAAATACCGTGTTGATCTGCATTAATAGAATATAACCAACGCTGCTCAGCATTAGTCAGTCGCTGATTGCTTTCAGCTAAATGTAGCCCTACTTGAACTAATGACTTATTGAGCCAATATAACTCATCGACAAAGGTAGTCACCTTAGTCGATCCCCCTTTAGCATTGACAATATTTTGCGCATTTTTAGTTAAAGTACTAATAGGCTTAATTAGTACCAAATATAACCCTAAGCAAAAAAGTAGCACAATTATGCCACCAATTGCCCAAATATAAATAAAGCGTTTTTGGAGACTGTCTGCAGCCTCAGCCATCAATGAGGAGATATTGTACTCAACATAAATCACATCTACCGCGCTAGAATAACTATATTTATCTGAGGCATTGATAGGATAATATGCTTGTATAGAGCCACGCTCTAAATTGGTTTGAATCAGTGGGCGTTTATTGCTTACCGCTTGTTGATGGATGTCATTGATGTAACCATCAATAACATTAGTAGCATTACTGTCACGCCATATGACATGATTAGCGAAGCGAATTTGGCTAGAAGCATCTAAAATGACATAAACCATCATATTGCTATCTATAGCAGTAAGAGAAACCTCTTGTTCAATTCTTGAAGTGTCTTGATTAGCTAACGCTGACTCAATGACATGCGTCATCCGATACAATTCTTTCTCAATGTGCTTAGATTCATTAGCCGCCAGTTGAGAATGCAACTCTTCTCTTTCATAGTAAAACTCCCCACTGACTAATAGAAAGAACAGGGCGCTTATAAAAAAAGGCACTAAGAATGATAGTGAAAATAAAGGTCGCTTTGACAAGGCTACACCGTTGATTGCTAATAAAATATTTGACGCATTAATAACATACTAAAGACGACAGAGATCAACAACAGCTAATCGAAAATATGCCATCAATAAACTTCAGCAACGTAAAAACTTCTGCACAGTAGCACCCTTGGCAAAACACACTTTGCTTGGCGCGACTTAGTGGACTAGCCTTACTATGATCTATTGTTCACTCACATAGCATTATTCAGTCCGTTAGCCCTAAAGATAACCCCTGCTTTTACATGGGTACTGCCCACACTTGCCTTAAGTAATAATATTCAGCAGCTAATGACTCAGCAATCAACATCAGGAATTGTTGTCTTTTACCCCAACTACGAAAAAAACCTGACTGTTAAGTCAGGCCTTTATCGACTCTCTTACGAGAGATATTAGGCGCTTGGCAATGACCTACTTTCACATGGGCATTCGTCCACACTCAC
>NZ_JAUOSH010000090.1:0-548 GCF_030548765.1 Shewanella sp. 3_MG-2023
AGGGCGTTATTTTCAGATGAGGTCAGCTCATTGGCTTCATAGTCAGAGCCACTGCGATTAGCGTGCTCGGCCTTAAGATTAAAATTAACCTTGTCTAAGGCGCGGACATTGAATTTTAGCCATAGGTTGTCGTCATTGGTTTGCTCGCGGTCACTGAAGGTACGCTCCACTTCTTTGCGGTCGTAACCTGCTTGTAAGCGGTAGCCACTGGCGATGCGGTAACTGGCATTGACTTTATAGGTGTTACGTTCAATATCTTGCGGGGTATTTTGTCTAAAGGCGCCAGTTAAGCTATTGAAGTTGTATTGGGCAAATTCAGCGGTTGAGCTTTTATTATCACGCTTGCTGTAATCAACGCTGCCGCCTAAACGTAAACGGTTAGTGAGCATCGAGGTCAGCGCAAAACGACCATCAAGGGTGTCAATTTGACCATCCCAGTTTTGTAGCGGATTACCCGTTACTTGAATGAGGTTGTCATCTTGTATCATACGGCCTGTCACGATGCGGCCATTCATGACGGTGCGATTGAGCTGGTACTGACCTGATAA
>NZ_JAUOSH010000091.1:0-545 GCF_030548765.1 Shewanella sp. 3_MG-2023
TACGGTACCTTCTCTATCGATGCTGACGGTAACTGGAGTTATGAGCTAAACAACACTCACAGCGATGTGCAATCACTGAAAGAAGGTGAAACCTTAACTCGTACGATTACTGTGACCTCTGCCGATGGCACTGCAAGTCATGATGTGACCATTACTATTGTGGGCGCCAATGACGGCCCTATCGCGGTCGATGATGAAATCTTTATAGCAGAAGATGTTGTCTTTAATTCAACTGTTGATTTGGATGCCAATGATTCAGATCTAGATGGCGACGCACTTTCTGTTATTGAAGGCACCTTTACCACAACGGAAGGTGGCACTATTGTGATTGCCGCAGATGGCAGTTACTCCTACACGCCTCCATTGGACTTTAATGGCGTAGATACTGTTGAATATACTGTAACTGACGGCACGGCAACTGATACGGCAACCCTCACCATTAATGTTGGCGCTGAAAATGATGCCCCAGACTTAGTGGCTGATGTTGATAGTGTTGATGAAAATACCACTGTAACAGCAGATGCAGCTAATGGCGTATTGAGCAA